>JBBQJD010000021.1:0-42063 GCA_038325595.1 Bacteroidales bacterium
AGACTTTATGAGATCAGTGAAATAAAATAGGAGCATCTATTTTTTTAAAACATTTTTGAAATATTGTCATTTTGATAAATAATTTTTACTTTTGCACCCGCTGTGTTTTATTATACCAGCACCGTTCTTTAATCTTCATTATGCCCAGATGGCGAAATTGGTAGACGCGCTAGTTTCAGGGACTAGTGTCAGCAATGATGTGCAGGTTCGAGTCCTGTTCTGGGCACAATCTTTTTCTTCGCCCAGATGGTGAAATTGGTAGACACGCCAGCTTGAGGGGCTGGTGCTCGCAAGGGTGTGCAAGTTCGAGTCTTGTTCTGGGCACAAAAAAAGCTGCAATCAGCAGCTTTTTTTGTTTTATTTCTATCCTGAATATTACAATGTACTTCTCATTTATTTCAAGCTTCTGCTCTTTCCTTTTTTTTTCATATGTTTATGATAGAAAAATAAGCAAACACTCGTTTTTTGTAAATAGATTGATATTTCCTGTACATATTTAAATTATGACTGAAGAATTCCTTGCCCTTCTGGCTGCAATACCTATTGTGTTGATTTTTGTCCTTATGGTAGGATTTCGGATGAATGCTACCAAAGCCATGCCTATAGCTTTTCTGGCTGCACTGGCATTAGTGCTGTTAATATGGGAAACCCCTCTTAACCGGATACTTGCATCAGGTATTGTTGGCTTGGTCACAGCTGTAAAAATTATTTTTATTGTCTTTGGGGCCCTTACCGTGTTATTTACATTACGTGAGAGCGGAGCTCTGAGAACTATTAATCTGGGTTTTATGTCCATTTCTCCCGATCGCCGGGTACAGGCAATAATTATTGCATGGATGTTCGGTGCATTTATTGAAGGAGCAGCAGGATTTGGTACTCCGGCAGCATTGGTTGCTCCTTTGTTGCTTGCATTGGGATTTCCTGCTCTTGCTGCCGTGATGGTTTCACTGATAGCAAACACTACCCCTGTTTCTTTCGGGGCAGTTGGGACACCAACAGTTATTGGGATTGGCTCTGTTCTTAATACCCCGGCAATCAATACTGCACTTTCAGCAGAAGGAATGAATTACAGTGTTTTCATTCACCAGATAGGCAATTGGACTGCAATACTACATTCCATATCAGGATTATTTATGCCGCTTATTATGGTAGTAATGCTAACCTCATTCTTTGGTGGTAAGAAAGGTTATAAGCATGGTTTTGCTATCTGGTCATACGCACTCTTTTCCGGGTTATGTTTCGTTATTCCCTATCTGGCAGTTGCAATTTTCCTGGGTCCCGAATTTCCTGCAATAATTGGAAGTCTCGTTGGTTTGATTATTCTTATACCTGCAACACGGGCAGGATTCCTGGTTCCAAAAAAAAACTGGGATTTCCCTGAAAAAAGCAAATGGGACAAAAATTGGAGTGGTACCATCTCTATGACTGATACGTCAGCCAGCCGGGGAATTTCACAATTAAAAGCCTGGACGCCCTATATTCTTATCGGATTTTTACTTGTTCTGACCCGTGTTACTTTCCTTCCATTCAACAAATGGGTGAAATCGATCAAATATGTTACTCCCGACCTTTTTGGCACTGGTGTTACAACTGATTTTGATCCGCTGAACATACCGGGGATTATGCCATTTTTGCTGATAGCACTGGTATGTATTCCTCTTTTTAAAATGAATAAGATTCAAATAAAAACAGCATGGGGTGAGGCGGTTAAAAGGATTAAAGGTCCTCTGATAGCTCTTGTATTCGCAGTTCCGATGATCAGAATAATGATGGATTCCGGAGAAAATCCGAATGAATATCTAAGTATGCCCATTGCCATGGCACAATCAATGGTTAGTTTTTTTGGTCAGTCATGGCCATTAATCGATGCATTTGTCGGAGCCCTTGGTTCGTTTATGTCTGGATCGAATACTGTTTCAAACATGCTCTTCTCCCTTTTTCAATATGCAATTGCCGATAACCTTGGAATATCACATATAATAATACTAAGCCTTCAAAATGTTGGTGGCGCTTTGGGAAATATGATATGTGTACACAATGTTATTGCCGCGTGTGCCACAGTAGGAATTGTTGGAGTTGAAGGGCTTTTGCTCAAACGTAACCTAATTCCACTATCAATTGCAGCCGCTTTCATTGGTATTATCGGACTCATTTTGACGTTATTTATTGTGCCGTGCCTGTTCTAGTGATCAAGACCCTTCTATTTTACTATCGAATCATAAATCGATTGAAGTATCTCAGATCTGATATTAAAATCTGAGAGAAGGTTATTATTTCTTGTGGGATAAACCCTGTTACATAAGAATACATATGATATTTCATGCTCCGGATCAATCCATACGAAAGGTCCGGTATATCCTGAGTGCCCGAAACTTGAAGGTGAAGCGCTCCTTGTAGGATAAGTTCTGGCCTGAGGAAGCTCAGAGTTATTCAACAGGGGTTTGTCAAATCCGAGTCCCCTCCGGTTGTTATTTTCGGGAAACTGGACACTGGTGTACTTTTTTAAAACATCCTTTCCTATTATCTGCTCTCCTCCGTATTCCCCCATTCTGCGATAAAGTTCCATAAGTTTCATCAGATCATTTGCCGTTGCGAATAATCCTGCATGACCCGATATGCCGCCAAGCATTGCAGCTGTTTCATCGTGCACGGTTCCCTGTAATTGCTGTTTTCTGAAAAGTGAGTCATATTCGGTGGGAACAATCCTGCTCAATGGATATTTAAGATAAGGATTAAAATTAAGGTCATAAGCTCCAATCTTTTCGTAGATATTGGCTTTCACGAATTCATTCCATTTCTGTCCTGTTGCATTCTCTATTATTTCAGGAGTAATAATAAATGTCAGGTCGGAATACACATACTTTTTCTCACCTAAGGGACTTTTCTTAATTTCAGCAAACATCTTCTTTCTGAAATTCTTGTTAATGTACAGGCCGTGAGCCACTTCCAATGGATATTTTTCTGCAAATTCATGTCTGTATATCCTTCCTTTATACTTTCCTTTCTTCATTGTTTCTTTCCAGAATACAATAAATGGGGTTAATCCTGCCTGATGAGTGAGGATATCTTTTAGCAGCAGATCACCTTTATCTGACCTCTTAAAATATGGAAGGTAAGTCTCAAGTTTTTCATCAGGTGAAAATTTACCTTCTGTATTCAGAAGCATCAATCCGGGCAATGCTGCTGAGACCTTTGTAACAGAAGCCAGATCAAACAGATCATCTTCATTTACCAGAACCCTGTTATCATATGTCTGATATCCGTATGTTTTCTGAAAAACCACAATCCCTTTGCGGGCTACCATTACTTCGCAACCGGGGAATGCCTTTACAGCGAGTCCCATATTTACAATAGAATCAATTTTTCTTTCAAGTATCTCGGATGATAAACCTGCATTTTCAGGTATTCCGAATTGAACTCTCAGATTACCATCGGTTGTAATACCAAAATCCGATGTCCAAGTTTGATTTATTGTTACAGGAAGGACACCACGTGCACCTATTCCACCGAATATCAATTGGGCGGAAAGATCCTCAGTGTATTCATTTTCCTGATAAGCAAGGATCAGTCCATCAGCATTAAGAAGTGCTTGTACTTTATCAATTCCATACGGATTCCCGAACCAGGTTATTATGGTTTTGTTATTTAGAGTCAGGTCCTTAATGAAATTATTTACTGCCGGCTTTATTCCAAACCCGTTATTTGGCCTTTGATCCAGTCCGAATACTCCGGCTATCACCAGATCATAACCTGACAGCTTTTTCAATAAGCTGCGTATCGAATCATTATTGGTAAGATCAGGATAATAATGATCAGCAGGATGATATTTTGATATTCTTCTCTGGTACTTCGTTAACTTGGTCCTGTTTATTGCTACTGTTGCAATTTTAAGCTTTTCAAGGTTTTTTACAGGAATGATTTCCTGTGTATTATTCAGGACGGTAAGAGCATTGGCATAAAGGTCATGAATTAAAGCTTTTGATGATTGAGGTGTAAGCTCCTTATTAATATTTTCACTATTTATTATTTGCTTGTTGTTTAGTCCCGACCAGTATTTCAGTGCAAGAATTTTCCTGCATTTCAATGTTATATCATCATTTGTTAGCTTTTTGGCTTTGATATAGCTTTTGGTTTCATTGATTGCAGCCTCCACATCCGTGACATATTCAATTACATCATTTCCCGCTGCCAGCGCTTTAGCATCTGCTTCACCGGGTTTAAAGTATTTTGTCACACCTTTCATATTCATGGCATCAGTAATAATTAAGCCCTGAAAGCCCATCTGATTCTTCAGAAGATCTGTAATAATAACCGAAGACAAAGTTGATGGAAGTCCTGATGTAGTATCAAGTGAGGGTAGATTAAGGTGTGCAGTCATTATGCTGCCGATTCCTGCGTTTATGAGCTCACGAAACGGGTAAAGCTCCAGGCTGTCCAGCCTTGGCCTGAGGTGCGAAATGAGCGGCAGATCAAGATGGGAATCAGTATCGGTATCACCATGTCCGGGAAAATGTTTTGCAACAGCTGTTGTCCCATTATCCTGCATGCCCTTCATATACATCATGGTTTTCAAGGCTACTTTTTCCCTGTTTTCTCCAAATGATCTGAAGTTGATAACCGGATTAGCTGCATTATTATTTATATCGGCAACAGGAGCCAGATTGACGTGCATTCCAAGCCTCTTAAACTGATCTGATACTGCTTTTCCGAACTGATATAGAAGTGTATCATTTGTTATTGCACCCAGAGTCATCTGGTAGGGGAATTTTTCCACGTTTGTGAGCCTCATTCCAACACCCCATTCTGCATCCATGGCTATAATCAGAGGTACTTTTGATATGCTCTGGTAATAATTAGTCAGTTCAACCTGTTTTTCAGCTGTTCCCTGAAAGAAAATGATTCCACCAATATTGTATTTGCGAATGATGTCACTTACTTCTACCTCATGAGCGATCTGTTTATCAGACCAGCCGGCTATCCATATGCACTGGGCAATCCGTTCTTCCGGAGAAAGGGTTTGGAGAACCGAATCGACCCACGGATGGTTCATATAACTAAGGAATGGAGGGTCTCCGTCTTGTGGGACTGATACTGAAGCTGATGCCGCCTTCACACTTAAAAGGAATGCCAGAACAGCCAAATATTTATATAAACGCATGATAATGAGATTTATATGAAGGATGATAATCTAAAATAATCATTACTCTTTTTTCAAAAGTAATATTTTTTCTCTGCATGATGTACCTATAACTCTTATAAATTATGAGTCAGGGTTTTTAATTTCAAATTTTGATATGTCGTTACGCATTATTTTGTGAAAAGCATCCCGCTTTTATGAAATTTGTTACATTTGTCAATACCACTTGGCCTTAAATCCTTTATTAAAGTTTTATTATGCATAAGATCAATGATTTTCTTATAATGCTCGATGGTTATATCGGCGGACATCCCTGGTTTGTAATCCTGTTGCTCGGCACAGGTATTTTTTTTACCATCTATCTGGGATTTCCGCAGTTCAGATATTTCCGCCATGCCGTTGATGTTGTTAAAGGAAAATATGATCATCATCTCGATATTGGTGATACGTCTCATTTTCAGGCACTTGCAACGGCTCTTTCAGGCACGGTCGGTACAGGCAATATAGCCGGGGTAGCTTTGGCAATACATCTGGGAGGACCGGCCGCCTTATTCTGGATGCTTGTTACAGCTGCAATAGGAATGTGTACAAAAATGGTGGAGGTCACGATCTCTCATAAATATCGTGATATTCTGCCCGATGGTACAGTTTCAGGCGGACCAATGTATTATATGAAGAAGAGAATCAACATAACCACTAAAGGCGGAAAAGTAATTAAGATCGGCGCGGTTATGGGTGCTTTTTTCGCAGCAGCCACAGTTTTGTCATCATTTGGAACAGGGAGCCTTCCTCAGATAAACAGCATAGCCAATTCAGTGTTTGTGACCTTTGGAATAAGTCATGTAATTACAGGTGCTGTACTTGCAGTTCTTCTTGCATTGATTATTATCGGAGGAATAAAAAGAATCGCTACAGTAACTGAAAAATTAGTACCCGGTATGGCAATTTTCTATTTAATCGGGGCTCTGCTTGTGATTGGAACCAATTACCAGAATATCATTCCGTCATTTATCGCTCTTTTCTCAACTGTGTTCACAGGAACAGCAGCAGCAGGAGGTTTTCTGGGTGCATCTGTTGCTTTTGCTATAAACAGGGGTGTCAACAGGGGACTTTTTTCAAATGAGTCAGGGCAGGGGTCAGCCCCTATTGCTCACTCAGCAGCGCGTGCACCTGAACCAGTTTCTGAAGGCATGGTTGCCATACTGGAACCATTTATCGATACTATTATAATATGTACATTGACAGGTCTTGTAATTCTTTCTTCCGGAGCCTGGACAGAAAAGATAGAAAATAAATTTCAGGATGCCGACATGGTCTTCCTGAATCAGAAATACGATGAAAAAGTTCCTTCAGAAAAGCAGATTGTGGTTGATTTTGTAAGAAATGGGAAATCCCTGCCGCTTTATAATGGTGAGCTTGAAATAACTGAAGGAAAAATGGTTAATCCAATTACGCTTATTGTTTCACGTTCA
Source organism: Bacteroidales bacterium (assembly GCA_038325595.1). Lineage (GTDB taxonomy): Bacteria > Bacteroidota > Bacteroidia > Bacteroidales > VadinHA17 > LD21. The sequence goes on from JBBQJD010000021.1 coordinate 6,610, forward strand.
ATAGCTGAAGATTTCACATTCTTTAATAATAATGATGCATATACCGGAAAAGTAAATGTCGTTAATGGAAAATGGCAGCCCTCAACTGCATCATTATCAGTAACAGGCAAATCACTAATACACAGTGCACAGCTTACAACCGAAGCATTCAGGCGAAGTATTCTGGGAGACTGGGGTAAATATGTAGTTTCAATTGGTCTGCTTCTTTTTGCGTTTTCAACTGCCATATCTTGGTCATATTATGGCGACAGAGCTCTAATTTATCTTGTCGGACCAGGTTATGTGATCTATTACAGGATAATTTTTGTCATAGCTTTTTTCATAGCTTCATTTACCGATACTACAATAATCTGGTCCGTTTCTTACATTACCATAGCATTGATGACGGTTCCGAACCTTATTGGGTTATGGATTCTCAGAAAAGAGATCAAAAGTACAATTGCAGAATATTGGATTGACTTTTCAAAAAAGCATCCTGATGACCGTATGGCTAAGAGATTTGTTAAAAACGGAAAGCTTTAAACAATAATTCTGTTTAGAAAATCTTAACCAAAATATAAATCAGCTGTTTTCATTGTGCCTTTTAGTCAGCTTAAATTAGTAATTTTGCAAAATATTATTTTTGTATAATCTCTATGGCAAAAGTCGGCACCAGATTAGTCTCCCTCGATATTCTCCGAGGTATGACAATTGCATTCATGATAATAGTCAATACTCCTGGCAGCTGGCAATATGTTTATCCTCCTTTGCAACACGCAAAATGGCACGGTTGCACTCCGACTGACCTGGTTTTTCCTGTTTTTCTGTTTATCGTAGGTATATCATCATATTTCTCGATGAAGAAATATGGAAATGAGCTCAATGGCAGTTCCCTCCTGCGGGTATTTCGTCGTACTGTCACCATCTTTGCAGTAGGATTATTTCTGAACATCTTTCCTTATTTCGGCAGGGACTATTCAACACTCAGGATAATGGGTGTACTTCAGAGGATTGCTTTGGCTTACGGTATAGGGTCAATTATATGTCTCTCTGTAAGACGTGAATATCTCTGGATCGTAGTTGCATTTATCTTAGTGTTTTACTGGGGCTTGCTTGCATTCTTTGGAGGGACTGATCCATACAGTCTTGAATCAAACTTTGCTACCACGGTAGATACAGCCATTCTTGGTCAAAGCCATCTTTATAAGGGTTTTGGTATCCCCTTTGATCCTGAAGGGCTGCTAAGTACAATTCCTGCTGTCGGTACTGTGATTATAGGCTATTTAACGGGTGAATTGTTAAGCAGGAAATCGACAGGCGGGAAAACAGTATGGAATCTTTTATTGTTCGGTGCTGCAGCTATTGGAGCAGGATTCATATGGAATTTCTTTTTTCCAATTAACAAACCCTTATGGACAAGTTCCTATGTTCTGTATACAGCCGGAATTGCAATGGTTCTTCTTGCAATTATATATCTTATAGCTGACGTAATGGAGCTTAGAAGATGGGGAACATTCTTTCTGATTTTTGGAACAAATGCCCTTTTTGCATTTTTCCTGTCAGGCATCTGGACCAAGCTTATGATATTCATCAAAATTCAAAACGGTAGTGAAAATATAACCCTGTATGGCTGGATCTATCAAAAAATATGTGTTCCTGTTGCAGGAAATTTAAATGGCAGTTTAATGTTTGCAGTTCTACAGATGCTTTTAATCTGGTTTGTGGCATTGATCCTTTACAGAAACAGGATAATGATCAGGTTATAAACAACTCTGAGTGGGTGTAGGTATAAAATGTTTTTTAAAAATCTAAAGTCCCTGATCTTTGTTATATATAAGGGTAACAGAAAAAAAGTAACATGAAGGAAATAACCAATGTATCAGAAGGATATAAGGAATTATTCGGAGGTTCTGATATTGAAATATCGTCATTACCCGAATCAGGTTCCTACAGAAAATATTTCAGGATCATTGATGGAAGCAAAAGCGTTATCGGCGCATACAATGCTGATGCTGAGGAAAACGAAGCATTTATTGGATTTTCGAATCACTTCATATTCAAAGGATTGCCTGTACCTGAAATATTCGGATATATTCCCGAAAAATCTGTTTATTTCCTGAGGGATCTTGGTGATACAAACATGTTTACATGGCTTCAGAAAAAATATTTTACCGGCGGATTTGATAAAGAAGTTGAAGAAATATACCGTAAAGTTCTTGATAACCTCGTTCTCTTTCAGATAAAGGGAATTGATGGACTCGATCTTGATCTCTGCTATCCGCACAAGTCCTTCGACAGGCAATCAATGATGTGGGATATGAATTACTTCAAGTATATGCTTCTTAAGCTGCTGGCTGTTCCTTTCAATGAAAAAAGGCTTGAGCATGATTTTGATCATCTGGCAGACTTTCTGCTGCTTGCAGGCCAGGATTATTTTCTTTACAGGGATTTTCAGTCGGCTAATGTAATGATCATTAATGGAGAGCCGTGGTTCATTGATTATCAGGGTGGGAGGAAAGGCGCTCCCCAATATGATGTTGCATCTCTTCTCTATGACGCCAAGGCTCATGTGCCTGCTGATGCCCGTCAGCGATTGCTGGAATATTATATGAATAATTTTTGTGAAGTATCTGGTGAGTCCAGGCAGAAATTCACCGGTTATTTTACCGGATTCAGCATGATCAGACTTATGCAGGCTCTGGGTGCATTCGGCTTCAGGGGATTATATGAAAAGAAGCCGACTTTTACCGGAAGTATTGTACCTGCAGTCAGGCTTCTTATAGAACTTATTGATTCAGACCAACTTCCGGTATCACTGCCTGAACTATTCAATGCAGTCAGGTCTATTCCAGGACTCGAGATTTTCCGGCAGCTTGAACGCACCTCATCAATTTAAATATGCCTGTCCAGCTAGATCCGCTCATTTTTTTCTTTCCTTTGAACTTTTACAATTAGAAGGCAAATAATGAAGGCGATGATTTTTGCGGCAGGAATGGGAAAGCGTCTCGGACGCATAACTGAAAACATTCCTAAAGCTCTTGTTGATATAAACGGAAAGACAGCCCTGCATATGGCTGTTGAGAAATGTACACTTAGCGGATTTGATGATATCATAATCAATGTACATCATTTCGCGGATATGGTTGAGGATGAGGTGAAAAGGCTTAACTCGATGGGGTTCAGAATTACTGTCTCCGATGAACGGGAAATGCTTCTAGAAAACGGAGGTGGGTTATTCAAGGCAAGGCACTTTTTCAAGAACGATCCATTCCTTCTTTATAATGTCGATATTGTATCTGATCTTGATCTTTCAAAGTTATACCTGACACATATTCAAAAGAAAGGGATTGCTACACTCTCGGTCAGAAACCGTTCCGGGAAAAGATTTCTGCTTATCGACAATGAAGGAATCGTAAGGGGATGGTGCAATATAGAAACGGGAGAACAGATTCTTACATCCGATATAACGGAAGGGCTTTCAATGATAGCTTTCTCTAGTATGCATATAGCTGATCCACAGATTTTTAATTATATGTATGAAGGTATTTATACTTTGACTACTTTATACCTGGAAGTAGCAGGAAAGCATGAAATATTTACTTTGAATCACGATGAAGGTTACTGGTTTGATATCGGAACTCCTGAGAAGCTTAAATCAGTAAGGGAATTCTTAAAGAAAAACAGTTGAAGCTTACAATTTCCAGAAGGTACGTGTAAATAAGGCGAATACAGTGATTATTTCAACCCTGCCCACTATCATCAGAATGCTCAGAATGAATTTAGTTATCTGTGGAAGGTGCTCATAATTACTCATTGGACCAATTGTTCCGAGTCCTGGCCCGATATTTCCAAGTGAGGCTGCTACAGCACTTGCTGCAGTAACTACGTCAGCTCCTGTGACCACCACAAGTATTGTTCCTATTACAAAAATGAAAAGATATAATAAAATGAAAGACACAATTGTTATGTTGGTTCTCTCAGAAAGCACCTTACCGTTGAACCAGATGTTCGAAACAGCATTTGGATGATTAAGCTTAATAAATATATTCTTAATATTTTTAACCACAATAAGGTGCCTGGCAATTTTAATTCCTCCGGTTGTTGAGCCGGTACTTGCTCCTGTAAAATACAATAAGAAAATCAGAACTGTTCCCGTGATTGGCCATGCCATGTAATCAGTATTTGAATATCCTGTGGTTGTCAGAATGGATATAACATTAAAAAATCCATCCCTGAATGCTTTTTCAAGATCATCTGTTGAATTAATCAGCAAAATTGATGTTGATAAAGCACCGATAACTATTACAGTCCCCAGGTAAAACCATAGTTCTTCATTTTGCTTAACTTTCTTGAAGTTAAATTTGAAGAAGTAGTAATATACTATCTGGCTGATTCCTGCCAGAAACATGAAAATCATCAGAATATACTGGCTATATACGGAGAAAGATACCACACTTGTATTTCTTGTCGCAAATCCTCCGGTAGCTATAGTTCCGTAAGCATAACATATGCTTTCAAAAAATGTCATTTCACCGAAAGTCAGCAAAAAAATCTCAGCAAGCGTGAGCCCAACATAAATATATAGTATTCTCAGCCCGATTGCTGCTGTCTTGGGATGAATCTTTTCCTTCAGTGACGATTCAAGGGTGAACAGCTGGTATCCGGTCACTCTCAGGGAGGGTAAGACAATAATCACCAGAACTATAATACCCAATCCTCCAAGCCAGTGGGTAAGACTGCGCCAGTATAGTATGGAATATGGCAGTATTTCCACATCGGGAATAATAGTTGCCCCTGTCGTGGTAAATCCTGAGCTGGATTCGAAAAATGCATCAATGAACGAAGGAATTGTACCCCCTATCATGTAAGGCAATGCTCCGAGGGATAAGAAAAGAAGCCAGGATAATGTGACTACGAGATAACCATCCCTGTTACTGAATCTTGATGTATCAGCATCTTTGGAAACAATACTGAAGATGGTTGAGATCATATAAGCTAATGCTGCTGACCATAGAAATGGAAACGGAGACTCCTTGTAGATGTAAACCACCGGTAAACAAGAGAGCAATGATATTGTTTCTATGACAAGGATGGTGCTTAGTATCCGCAGGATTAACAGGGGGTTGATCAGCTTCATGTTCAGATTCCCGAATTTAAGGATACAAATATAACAGAATTTTAATCTTGCTCAGGTTCAGGGATACTGTAGAAGTTTGTTGATAAGAGTTTAGATAATTAATGTTCATTGATTGGTCACATTTATGTTTTATATTTGAGTCTTGTAAATTAAACAGAATAATAAGTTTTTAATTCATTACTTATGGGAAGAGTATTAGTTATCGGAGCGGGGGGAGTCGGAACAGTGGTAGTTCATAAAATGGCTTCTCTGCCGGAGGTTTTTACTGAAATAATGCTGGCCAGCCGGACAAAATCAAAATGTGATGCAATAGCTGCAAAGATCGGACAAGACCGGATCAGAACAGCACAGGTTGATGCCGATAATGTTCCCCAACTGGTTAAGCTCATCAGATCATTCAATCCTGATATTGTAGTGAATGTGGCCCTGCCTTATCAGGACCTGCATATTATGGATGCATGTCTTGAAACAGGTGTCTCCTATCTGGATACCGCAAATTATGAGCCTCTTGAAGAAGCCAAATTTGAATATAGCTGGCAATGGGCATATGCAGACAGATACAGGAAGGCTGGAATTACCGCCATACTCGGATGCGGTTTTGATCCGGGTGTTACTTCAATATTTACTGCATATGCTGCGAAGCATCATTTTGATGAATTGCATTACCTCGATATCGTTGATTGTAATGCAGGTGACCATGGCAAGCCATTTGCCACAAACTTCAATCCCGAGATCAATATAAGGGAAGTGACCCAGAAAGGAAAGTACTGGGAAAATGGTAAATGGGTTGTGACAAAACCTCATGAGATACATAAACCTTTAAACTATCCTGAGATCGGTCCAAAAGAATCATATATCATTTACCATGAGGAGCTTGAATCGCTCGTTAAGAATTATCCAACACTTAAAAGGGCAAGATTCTGGATGACTTTCGGACAGGAATATCTTACTCATCTGCGTGTTATCCAGAATATTGGCATGGCAGGAATCGAGCCGATCATGTTTGAGGGAAGGGAAATAATCCCTATTCAATTCCTTAAAGCTGTTCTTCCTGACCCTGGAGAACTTGGTGAAAATTATAAAGGTCAGACCTCAATCGGTTGCAGGATAAGAGGAATAAAAGATGGTAAGGAAAAAACCTATTATATCTACAATAATTGCAGCCATGAAGCAGCCTATAAGGAGACCGGTGCACAGGGTGTAAGCTACACCACAGGAGTTCCGGCTGCCATTGGTGCCATGATGTACCTTAAAGGCATATGGAAGAAACCCGGCGTTTTTAATGTCGAGGATTTTGATCCGGATCCTTTTATGGCCGAGCTTAACAGGCTGGGTTTACCCTGGGTAGAGCTTCATAATGTTGACCTTGAATTATAAATATTTGTATGCCAATTGATTATAAACTGGTGCCTTCACCATGCTATGTCATGGATGAAGAAAGATTCCGTAACAACCTATCCCTGATCAGGAGTGTTTCCGATGAATCCGGGGCAGAAATTATACTTGCATTCAAGGGTTTTGCCATGTGGGGAGTTTTTCCTGTTCTCAGGGAATATATTTCAGGCGCAGCTGCAAGTTCTGTTGATGAAGCACGTCTTTGTTTTGAAGAGATAGGATCTCCTGCACATACTTATTCACCCGTTTATAAAGAGATTGATTTTCAATCCATCCTTGAGTACAGCTCACATATCACCTTCAATTCATTGAATCAGTTCAATAAATTTTCGGATGAAGTGGGGAAATATCCTGAAAAAAGATCAGTGGGATTAAGAATTAATCCCGAGTTCTCATATATTAACCAGGGTCTGTATAATCCTTGTTCTCCAGGATCGAGACTTGGTATAGTTGCAGCTGATCTGAAAAACGGTTTGCCTGAAGGAGTTGAAGGTTTTCATTTTCATGTGCTGTTTGAAGCTGATTCATATGCTCTTGAAAAGATTCTTAAGGTTGTTGAAACTAATTTCGGAAGATTCTTTCCTCAGCTTAAATGGATCAATATGGGAGGCGGACATCTTATTACGCGGAATGATTACGATATTCCCCATCTGATAAAGATTTTGAAAGATTTTCATGACAGAACAGGACTTCACATAATCATGGAACCGGGTAGTGCTTTTGCGTGGGAAACAGGGGAATTAGTATCGACGGTTGAGGATGTAGTAGAAAACCAGGGGATCAGAACAGCAATCCTGGATGTTTCATTTACAGCTCATATGCCTGACTGCCTTGAAATGCCATATAAACCTAAAATTATTGGGGCAACCGATCCTGTTGACGGAAAACCAGTCTACAGGATAGGAGGTAACTCATGCCTTTCGGGAGATTTTATGGGATACTGGTCCTTTGATAAAGAACTTGCTCCCGGAGACCAGATCATCTTCCTTGACATGATCCACTATACAATGGTTAAAACCACTACATTCAATGGAGTGCATCATCCATCAATTGGTCTCTGGACCAGTGAAGGAAAGTTCAGGCTGATAAGGGAATTCTCTTATCCCGATTATAAGGGTAGGTTATCATAAAGCATTAAGATAAACATCAGGGTAAAGAAAGCACGAAGCGGATAAAGTCAACACTTAGTGTAAGACAGCCGGCAGGCAGGGGGTAAAGACTTATTATTTCCTGTTGATAGTAATATCTGTAACCAGCATCTTATCAGATAACAATACTGCATTTACGATCTTTTCAGCAACTTTTGCAGGGTCCATGAATGTGCTCAGATCTTTTTCCATACCCTGCATCTTCCAGAAGTCTGTTCTCATACCTCCGGGGTACACTGCTATAATATTCCTCTTTTTGCCCTTGAATTCAGTTCGCAATGCTTCAGTATAGCCTCTGGCACCCCATTTTGCAGCACAATAAAGCGTTTCTTCAGCTCTTCCCAAAAGGGCCGAGGTGGACATTATATTGACTATGGTCAGTTCTGTTTCATCAGGAGTAAGCCTGAGTATCTCGGAGGTAAGCAGAATCATTCCTTTCAGATTAGCTGCGAATACAGTGTCTATCATCTCCTCCGTCGAAGCTTCAGCTTTTCTGAACAACCCTATACCTGCATTGTTAAAAAGGTATTCAACTGATAAGCTGCTCTCCTTGAGATGCTTACGAACTTTAATAATATCTTCTTCCTTTCCGATATTGCAGAGAAGAGCTTCCGGTTCATATTCTCCTGAAACATTCTTTAATCGTTGTAAAGCTTTGCCGATCTTTTCGGAGTTACGGCCAAGGATCAGAATCTTCCTGCCTGCTTTAATCATCAGCTCAGCAATTTCCAGTCCCAGTCCGGATGTTCCTCCACTGATTATCGAGATCTTATTCATATTCATTATTTTGATCAAATATATGGCAAGTAAGTCCACTTTGTATACTTTTGCGGCTGAAATTTTATTTATGCATACGAAACGGTTAAAAACCTGGGCTCATCTTTCCCTTTTGGGTGCTAATGTTATTTACGGTATTAACTATTCCGTAGCAAAGGCAGTTATGCCTGACCATATTCATCCTCTTGCCCTGGTTTCTTTAAGGACAATTCTCACAGCTGCACTTTTCTGGATTACAAGTCTTTTTCTGCCAAAGGAAAAAGTAAGCAGAAAGGATCTCCTGTATCTTTTCGGATGCTCATTCTTTGGAGTCGTTATCAATCAGATCCTTTTCCTGGCAGGCCTGAATTTAACTTCCCCGATCAACTCATCAATAATAATTTCAACCAACCCGATATTTGCATTTGTTTTTGCAGCATTCATCCTTAGCGAGAGAATCACCTTGCTTAAAGGGACAGGTCTTGCAATCGGTTTATCGGGTGTGCTGATGCTTATTCTTCAGAATGGAGCTCCAGATGTGGGGAGTGCAACTTTTTTAGGAGATGTTTTTACACTTGTCAATACAATCAGTTGGGCATTATTTACTGTAATCATTAAAAGAATGCTCGAAAAATATCATCCTGTTACTGTAATGAAATGGACATTCTTTTTCGGAATGTTCACTACTCTTCCTGCAGGTTACGGTCACTGGAGTACAATGGATTGGTCTTCAATATCATTACTCGTATGGGCTCAGGTAGGTTTTGTTATCGTATTTGCCACTTTCCTTGGATATCTGCTGATCTCCTTCGGATTGAGAAAGCTGAGTCCTACAATCGTGAGTACCTATACTTATATTCAACCTGTACTGGCAGCCTATATTGCTACCTGGATGGGACAAGACCGGATTACCTTTGTTATGGTAATTTCTGCATTACTTATTTTTGCAGGGGTTTTCGTGGTCAGTATTCAAAAAAATAATAGTATCTGATATTCTCATAAAAAACTGAGTCTGACAAAGGTATTGCAATGAGAGAGATCTTCTTTTCGTGTTTTCTTCTGATTCTGTCACAGTATGTTGCTGCAAGTGACGGATATCTCCGGAATCCTCATGCAGATGTCATTCATTATGAGTTTACCCTCCTGATCAGTAATTCCACAGACAGAGTTGATGGAAAAGCGTTGATAAATGTAAAATCATTCCGGCAGCGGATAATATGGAGATAATTCCTGATCCGGAGGCCAAATTGCTTTTTGAAAGTAGTTTTTAGCTGAATCTTTTGTTACACACACCCGGCACCCGGCACCCGGCACCAGATTTATGACTCAATCACACCTGACCCCATAACTTCATCCCCTTCATACCAAGCTGCAAACTGTCCCGGAGCAATGCCACGCTGTAGCTCTCTGAAAATGATATACAGCCCATTCTCTCTTAAGAACAGCCTGGCATATTGAAGAGGCTGCCTGTATCTTATCCTTACTTTATAGCTCCGGTTTTCACCCGGAATCATTTTAAGGTCTTCACGAATCCAGTGAATTTCATCATTTCTGATGAATAATCCTTTTCGGTTCAATCCGGGATGTTCCTGTCCCTCACCTGTATAAACGATATTTTTTTCCACATCCGTGGCTACAACAAAAAGAGCTTCTTTATGTCCTCCTACATTCATCCCCTTTCTCTGTCCTATTGTAAAGAAATGGGCTCCATTATGATTTCCGATAACTTTTCCCGATGAAGAACTATATTTAAATGGATCCGTCAGGGATTTAAGCGTTTCTTCGGATGCTGAGTCTTCAGGGTAACCATCAGCAAATGAAGGATAATTTGAATTATCAGTTATTTCTATGATATCACCTTTCCTTGCTTCCAGTTTCTGCTGAAGAAAAGTAGGCAGATGTACCTTGCCAACAAAGCATATTCCCTGAGAATCTTTCCTCCGGGCTGTTGCAAGTCCGAGCTTGTCAGCAATCCTCCGGACCTCGGGTTTTACCAGGTCGCCGATTGGAAATAGTGCATTGGACAATTGTTCCTGGCTTATCTGGCATAAAAAATAGCTCTGATCTTTATTGTCGTCTTTTCCGGAAAGAAGTCTGTAGATGGTTTTTCCTTCTGGATTGATCTCATCCTTCCGGCAATAATGGCCTGTTGCCACAAAATCACCTCCGAGTTTCCGGGCCTCAAGTGCAAATGAATCGAATTTTATTTCTCTGTTGCAAAGCACATCAGGATTTGGAGTACGGCCTTTTTCATATTCAGAAAACATATAATCAACTACTCTCTGCCTGTAAGGTTCGCTCAGATCAACCTGATGAAATGGTATGTTCAGCTTTTTGGCAACCATCTCCGCGAACATAAGATCATCCTCCCAATGGCATTCACTCTGGATTAATCCTGTTGTATCGTGCCAGTTCTTCATAAAAAGGCCAATAACATCGTATCCCTGCTCCTTCAGAACCCATGCTGCAACACTGGAGTCAACACCCCCTGACAACCCGATGACTGCCCTTTTTTTCATGGCGCAAAGATAATAAAAGATGTCTGAAATTGGATAACTTTAGCACATGGGAAAAGGTACGCTAACTATATACAGCGCTTCAGCTGGTTCCGGTAAAACTTACAGATTGACAGGGATTTACCTGACTGCTTTGTTCAAAACCAGATATTATTACAGAAAAATACTCGCTGTTACTTTCACTAACAAAGCTACAGCAGAGATGAAGTCCAGAATACTGGATAATCTTAATAAACTGGCTACAGGAGAATATTCTGATTATCTCCCGGAACTAATCACTGAAACACATAAATCTGAAGAATTCATCAGGACTGAAGCCGGTGAAATCCTCGATTCAATTCTCCATGATTTTTCAAGGTTCTCAGTATGTACAATTGACAGTTTTTTTCAGAAAATCCTCAGATCATTTACAAAAGAAGCCGGCCTTCATTCAGGTTTCAATCTTGAACTTGATCATAGCAGCATTCTTTCAGAAGCAGTAGATGAATTAATAGCCTCTGCATCGAAAGATGATCAGCTTAAAAAATGGCTCACTACCTATGTAAAGGCTAATATTGAGGATGAAAAGAGCTTCAATCTCAAAGCAGGCATAATAAAACTTGCTGAAGAGCTGTTCAAGGAAAAATTTAAAATTCTTTCAGCCAGTGAACGTTCCTCACTTGGAGATAAGCAGTTTCTACAGGGATATATCAAAGAGATGAAGTCCCTGGTGTCTTCATTTGAGAACAAAATGCTTGTCTTTGGTAAAGAAGCGGATCTTATATATTCCGGTTTTGAGCTTACTGATGATATGTTTTATCAGAAAAGTAAGGGAATTCCGGGATTTATCAAATCGTTAGCTTCCGGAACAATAAAAATCCCAAATACTTATGTACGGGAGATAAAATGTCATCCGCCACGATGGTCAAAAGGGATTATTAATCCTCAGTTACAGGCCGCAATTGACAGCGGGCTGGCAAAAATCCTTGAGGATTCTATAGATTTTTGTGACCGGAACATGGTAGGCTATAAAAGTGCGCAGGCAATACTGTCCAACATTTATGCCCTTGGAATATTATCTGATGTTTTGCATAATGTCCATGTCATCGCTTCTTCAGAAAATACTTTCCTGCTTTCAGATGCGGGTGAACTTCTTAGCCTTATAACTGCCGGGGATCAATGTCCTTTCATTTATGAGAAGGTTGGCAACAGGTATGAAAATTATATGATAGATGAATTCCAGGATACTTCAATCATACAGTGGAATAATTTCAGGCCACTTATCGAAAATACAATGGCGGAAGGATTTGATAACCTTGTTGTAGGTGACGTAAAGCAATCAATTTACAGGTGGAGGAACAGTGACTGGAAGATCCTTGGTGAAACATTGCTTGATCTTATTGATAATGAGAGATATATAAGCAAGCCGCTTACAACCAACTGGAGAAGCCGGGAAAATATAATCAGGTTCAATAATTCGTTGTTTACTGTAATTCCTGCTCTGATTGATGAACATTTTTCATCTGAATCTTTACCTGAAGGCTTCAGAAAACTTTATTCAGAGGCTGTTCAGGTAAACCCGGGTAAGAAAGCAGGCGGTTATATCAGAATGGAATTTATAAAAGATGATAAGGATAATCCATGGAAGGGTATTGTGATTGAAAAGCTTCCGGAAGTAATTGAATCTTTCCAGGATAAAGGTTATAATGCATCAGATATCGGCATTATTGTCAGAGATGGGAGAGAGGGAGCAATGGTTCTTCAGAGACTGATAGATTATGGTAATAACTGTACACCTGCTAAAAAGCAAATGTATAATTATAATGCAGTATCAAATGATTCGCTTCTGCTTTCCAACTCGCCTGCAGTTAACTGTATTGTGGCAGTGATGTCTGTCGTAAATGATCCACCCGATATGATCAGCAGAGCTCTGATGCTGAGATTTTTTCTGCTTGCAACAGGGTATAAGGAAGTTGATAAGGTGCCGCTCGTTAGTAAAGAGCTCATAAAAGGTTCACAACTCTTTTTTCCTGCCGGGTATGAAGCATTTCTTCAGAAATTAAAACAAATGCCTCTTTTTGAAGCCACTGAAAACATTATAAAGTTTTTTGGTCTCGGCAACTATTCATGGAATGTGGCTTACCTGAACACTTTTCAGGATTATATATTGAATTTTACTGCTACAAGCAAAGCCGACGTTCAATCTTTTCTTGACTGGTGGGAGACAACCGGCAGCAGAAAATCTGTAGTACTTCCCGGTAACCAGAATGCAATCAGGATTCTTACCATACATAAATCAAAAGGCCTTGAATTTAAGATTGTTATATTGCCTTTTCTGTCATGGGAGCTAGACCATCCTTCAACCAAACTGCCGGTTCTCTGGGTTCAGCCTGATGTTCCTCCCTTCAATGCGCTTGGGATAGTCCCGGTAAAATACTGTAAGGACCTGGATTGCACAATCTTTTCAGAAGATTATAAAGCAGAAAAGTACTCTGTTTTCATAGATAATATCAACCTGCTTTATGTCGCTCTTACCAGGGCTAAAGATGCTTTATATGGTTTTTCGGTTATTAACAGCAAATCTGACGGAACTGTTGCCGGATTATTGAAAGATGCATTTATTGCTGAGACTCAGGTTAATGAAGAAAATGGTTTCAGGCTGAACAGATATTTCAGGAAGGAAGAAAACATATTTGAATTCGGAGAAATCCCTGAAAATAAAAAGGAAATCATTGATAATATCCCGCTTACTTCATCAGTTTACAATGTTAGTCAGAAGATGGAGTCATTAAAATTGAAGCTTCATGGTGAAAATTACTTTTCATCGGAAAAAGCTGAGGTAAGGAAGAAAATCAATTACGGTAAACTGATGCATGAGATTTTTGAAGGCATTTCAACTGTTGAAGATATTCCTCAGTCTGTACGGAAACTGGTGCTTGACGGTAAATTACCTGAAAATGAATCAGCCGATATTGAAAAAAAGATTTATTCACTGGTGAATACTGCCGGAGTGTCAGAATGGTTCATGCCGGGAAATGAGGTTATGAGAGAAGCCGGAATAATATTGCCTACAGGTGTAACAAGAAGGCCCGACCGAGTAATTTTCAGGAATGGGAAAACCATCATCGTTGATTTCAAATTCGGAGAGGAAAATCCTCGTTATGCCACACAGGTTGACCAGTACCGCAGATTGCTTACCGATATGGGATATGATTCCATTGATGCTTTTATCTGGTATGTTGATAAAAACCAAATTGTAACTGTTTAAATGTCAATCAATAAGCCTGAAAAACAGGATTTTCCGTGGGGGCATAACCGCAGGTTCAATAATTATTCCAATTACTTTAAAAATCAGTTTGGCTCACGGGTGCAAAAGATCTCAATTGATGCAGGATTCACCTGTCCAAACCGCGATGGCTCTAAAGGATCGGGTGGATGCTCGTATTGCAACAATGATGCATTTAATCCTTCTTACTGCATTCCCTCCAAAACCGTATCCCGGCAAATAGAGGAAGGAATGGATTTTCATAAATGGAGATACCGCAGGGCGGTTTCATACCTGGCTTATTTTCAGGCATTTTCCAATACATATGCTCCCTTGGCAATGCTGCAAAAACTGTATTCTGAGGCACTGGCTTACCCGAACGTGATTGGCCTGGTAATAGGAACCAGGCCCGATTGTATTGATGACGAAAAGCTGGATTATCTGAGAGAACTTTCACAGAAACATTATATTATTGTTGAATATGGAATTGAGTCCTGTTACAATAAAACCCTGAAACGGATCAACCGGGGACATACTTATGAAGACGCTGTTCAGGCAGTGGAGAGAACAGCTGCACTGGGAATAAACGTGGGTGCACATATTATTTTCGGACTCCCGGGTGAAACCAGAACTGAGTTGCTCGATCAGGCTGCAATTCTTTCAAAACTACCGCTTAAGACAGTTAAATTCCACCAGCTTCAGATCTTTAAAGGAACCCGGATGGAAAAAGAAATTCAAATAAATCCGGAAGATTTCAACCTGTTTTCCCGGGAAGAATATCTGGATTTTTTTATAAGTTTTCTTGAAAGGCTCAATCCGGGATTCGTAGTTGAGCGCTTCACAGGAGAAGCACCACCACGGTTTTTAAGTACAGGAGGGTGGGGCAAGATCCGTACCGATCAGATCGTTTTATTGATTGAAAAAAGAATGGAAGAGCTGAATACCTGGCAAGGAAGATTATATAAGGCTTAGTTCTGGCGGGATCTAAGAACATTTCTAAAATTTGATAAACATGCACTCCTTCCCACTTGGGGGAAGGCTGGGATGGTGGTCTTAAGAGTAATAAAGTTTGGGTCCTGAATTTTTACTTATTTGTACTTTCCATACTCCATGAGTGTATCCCACATGGCCCAGAAATTTTCCGGCGGAACATCCTCCTGTACATTATGTACCGGTGCATAAACAAATCCACCTCCCGGAGCCATAATATCTATAATCCTTTTCACTTCATCCATGACCTGCATGGCTGTACCTTTTTTCAGAGTTGATTGTGTATCAACTCCACCTCCCCAGAATACAAGATCTTTTCCAAATTCCCTTTTGAGACCCTTAAGCTCCATATCAGCGGCAGTAAACTGGACAGGATTGAGGATATCCAGACCGGCTTCAATAAGATCGGGGAGCAAAGTCCTGACAGAGCCGCAGGTATGCATGAATATTTTTACATGAGGCATTCTGCGTTTAATGTGCGACCACAATGTTCCAAACCTTCTTATTACAGACATTCGCAGAAATTCAGGGTCAAGCAATGTAGATGTTTGTGTTCCAAGGTCATCACATTCTGATATCACACTTACTCTTTCTGTTAAATCATTAACAATAAGCCAGTCTATAATAAAATCCCAATACTGGAATTTATAATCAAGGATGTGGTCCAGGAGATTTTCGACACCTGCAGGATCTGTAACAGTATCCATAAACCAGTTCTGATATCCTCTTACCCTCAGGGAAGTTTCTGTAAGTCCTGCACAATTCCTGTCAGCAATCACCCCAAAGTTGCTTATACTTTCTTTCTGCTCCAAAAGATCATTTCTTATAATATCAGAAAGATGCTCCAGTTTTGGAAAAGCATACTTTTTTAACCCTTCTCCAATAGAATCAAATGATTCAATAGGATAGGAATACTGATTGAAATAGAAATCCTTACTTTCATCCATTTTCCATTGACATCCCCATGCATCAGTAAGTTCCCATACGCCATTGTTATGAGTGACTATATTCTCAAAATCAGGAATTCTTCTTGCGCCAATCCTCCTCGTATCAGATCCAAGCAGTTTCAATGTTTCTTCAACCGGGGTTACAATCTGTTGAATGGGATCTATCTCTTTTTTATCGTACTCCGTTGATAATCCACGATATTCCATAGCCCGTATAAAAGCCTTTTTGTTTATGCCTGTAACAGTCGTTCCGGCCAGATCATAAGGTACTCTGTCAGGCTCCTGGTGCATGATTGCACATTTTATTCTCTCACAGCTTTCCATAATTATAAATCTAAAGGTTTAATCCTGGGAATGAGCAACTGAATTATTGTAAGAGCTACAAAATAGCCTGTCGATGCAATAAAAAATGGTATTACATAACCTTCTATCCCAAGATTTTGCAACGATCTTCCAACCAGTTGGGCTATAAGTGCTCCTCCGAGTGCTCCTGCAAATCCTCCGATTCCTGTAATGGATGCAGTCAGCCTTCTGGGGAATATGTCCGACATCAGGCTGAAGATATTGGCTGACCATCCGCAATGTCCTCCGGCAGCAACAGCAATCAGACCTACTGCAAGCCACATGTTGTCAACGTGAGGAACAAACATTACCGGCAATGCAAAGATTGCGCAAACCATGAATCCCATTTTTCTTCCTTTATTCAGAGACCAGCCCATTTTAAGGAATTTTGAAGACAACCATCCTATAAATATTCCTCCGATCCACGAAATCAGGTAAATAGCAAAAAAAGGTAGCCCTATTTCCTTTAAATTCAATCCGTATTTGCCATTCAGAAATTTCGCGCCCCAGAAAAGATAGAACCACCAGATGGGATCGGCCATGAATTTTCCCACACAAATACCCCACACTTCCCTGGATTTCAGTAAGTACAGCCAGCTTACCTTTGCAGTCTTTTCATTCTGATTATCACTGTTGATATACTCAAGTTCTTCTTTGCTAACCAGCCTGTGCTTTTCAGGCTTCTTATAAAAAATGACCCATAAAACAATCCAGAAGGCGCTTATAGGCAGGGTCCATAAGAAAGCTGCCCTCCAGTCATTATTAAATGCTGAAACAACTATGGGAATAACAAGAGGTGATGTCATGGTGCCGACGTTGGAACCGCCATTGAACAGTGCAACAGCTAATGCGCGCTCTTTTTTCGGGAACCATTCCGCAAGGACTTTATTTGCAACCGGGAAATTGCCTGACTGACCTATAGACAATCCTGTTCTTGCAACAGCAAATCCAATCCACGTTTTTGCCAGTGCTGTTGAAGCCTGTGCTATTGCCCATAAACCTACCGATATTGCATATCCGGCCTTGGTTCCGGCTTTGTCAATAAATGCACCCATTAGAAGAAAACTGAGCGCATACCCAACCATGAAAGCACTGTTGATGTTTCCATATTGCTGTTCATTCCATCCGATATCTTTCTGAAGGAATGGAGCCATAATGCCGAGAGCTGATCTGTCGATATAAAGCAGCACCGTTGCAAAAAACAGGAAAATCAGTATTAACCACCTGATATTCAGATGTTTTATCCCTGGCGTATGTAAATATGGCATTAATACTGATTATAAGCGTAGCTAGACTTTATCCGGAACAACGAATGGTTTTCTATATTCTCTTGTAAGCATTGCATCAGCTTCAGGACAATTTACGAACTTCATTTTTACCGGATCAAATTCCAGGCTTTTTCCAAGTCTGTAAGAAATATTGCCAAGATGCATAACCGCGCAGGAATAGAAACCTTCACGGATATCACCTTTAGCAAGCTTCTGATCATTGGCACGAATTGCATTTATAAAATCAGAATAATGATCTCCGAGTCCGCTACCCTGTTCGCCGGCCACACGTTCCTTGCCGTAAAAAACCTGCCATTCATTGACATTCTTTGTCATATATCCCTTTGAGCCGTAAAACAAATTGCCAACAGTATTATCGGAACTTATCATATAATCATTTCCCGGCTGTGGGTTCTCACTTTTGATTGCTTCACGGTTTGTGATCCAGTGCCTTACTTCAAACTGAAGAATTTTCTTTTTTTCGCCACCTCCGTCAGTATTCGGAAATTCAAATACCGCCATCAGATCATTTGGAGTCTGCTGATCATCATCGAACATGAAATGACCCCCGATTGCGCTGATTTTGACTGGTAATGTGACACCCAATCCCCAGCGGGCTATATCCATTTCATGCACACCCTGGTTTCCCATATCGCCATTTCCAAAATCCCAGTTCCAATGCCAGTTGTAATGAAAACGATTTTTGGTAAAAGGCCTTTTTGGTGCCGGCCCCAGCCAGAGATCATAATCCACACCGGCAGGTACAGGTTCTTCAGGTGTTTTCCCTATTGTGTCACGCCATTTATAGCATAAGCCTTTTGCCATGTAAACTTCACCCATCTTGCCGCTGTGAAGGTATTCAGCCATGCTCTGGGCGCATGGATTGCTTCTCTGCTCAGCTCCGTCCTGAACTATCAGCTTATATTTCTCAGCTGCTTCAACCAGTTTCTGTCCTTCAAAAAAATTATAGCAGCAGGGCTTCTCTACTGAAACATGTTTCCCTGCCTGCATCGCCCATATTGCTGCCAGGGCATGCCAGTGGTTTGGAGTGGCGATTGCCACAGCGTCTATATCCTTATCTTCGTAAAGCTTACGTAAATCATTGTAAATCTTTGGCTTGGGCAAGCCCTTGTCTGTAAAATGATTCTTAATTCTTTCAGGAAAGAGATTGTTGTCAACATCGCACAGGGCAACAACCCGTGCATTTTCTGACCGGGAGTACCCTTCAATGTGGCTCTGTCCCATTTGCCTTATGCCTACTACGGCTACATTAACCCTGTCGTTGGCTCCCTTCCAGCCTGAGTCTGTAAGGATTGTTGGTGCTATTCCGATTCCAACAGATCCGGTAACAGCAATTTTACTGAATTCACGTCGATTCATAATCGTTTGGTTTTTGAATTTTTCACTGTTTTTTTTGTTTCTTGCACCTTGCTATATATACAAATATAGTAGTTTAAAGATGGCATCCTACGTGCTTTCATTAAATTTAATGCATGAAGTTTTAACTCCTATACTGCCGAAAACTGAGTTCCCGTTGTATTAAAATATTTCTATGGAATACTTTCTTGAGAGAATAGCACGATCACTCACCGATGAGTTTGGAAATAAGCTGAATCGTCATTGCCTGGTATTTCCGGGCAGAAGGGCAGGACTGTATTTTCTCAGGTATCTGGCTGCAAGGATTCAGAAGCCTGTATGGGCACCACCAATACTGACAATCAATGAACTGTTCAGATCATTTTCCCCGCTTCACGCAGTTGGCAGCGAGAAACTGCTGTTTGAACTTTACAGGATTTACAGGAAGTTAAAGCCATCTCCTGAAAGCTTTGATGATTTTTATTTCTGGGGAGAAATGTTACTGAATGATTTTGATGATGTTGATAA
Source organism: Bacteroidales bacterium (assembly GCA_038325595.1). Classification (GTDB taxonomy): domain Bacteria; phylum Bacteroidota; class Bacteroidia; order Bacteroidales; family VadinHA17; genus LD21. The sequence goes on from JBBQJD010000021.1 coordinate 26,216, forward strand.
ATACCTGATTGATGCTTCATTGTTATTTCGTAACATCAAGGATATTAAAACAATAGATCAGCAATTCGGGAGCCTGACCGAAAACCAGATAGGTATAATTAAGAGATTCTGGGTAAATTTCAATCCCGATCAGCCTACAAATGAAAAGACAGAATTTATAAGTATCTGGTCACTGCTTTATGATTTGTATTCCGGCTTCAGGAAATCCCTGAAAGAGCAGAATCTGGCGTACGAAGGCATGATCTTCAGAGACCTTGCTGAAAATCCTGATCTGTATCCCTTTCCGGATGGTAACTGGGACATGATCCATTTTATTGGATTCAATGCATTGAATAATTGTGAAAAAGAGATAATGAAAAGATACAGAAAAGCGGGTAACGCTCGTCTGTACTGGGATTATGATAATTCATATATCAGGGAAGGAAAATTAAATTCAGCAGGCTTCTTTCTCCGTGAAAATCTGAAAATATTCGGCAATGACATGCCGAAGGATTGGAACTATGATACAATGATATCATCAGGTGTGCCAAAAGCAAATCGTCGTGTCATTGAAGCTTCTTCAGATGTTGCACAAGTAAAGCTTGTCACACAATTACTGAGGGAAATCCCGGATCTTTCAACTGATAATGCTCACCATACTGCAGTTGTGCTTGCAGATGAAAATTTACTTGTACCAATAATGACGAGCCTGCCTGAAAACACAGGTGACATCAATATCACCATGGGATATCCTCTGAAACAGACCCTTGTATACACCCTTGTTAAGCATTTGATGGATCTGCAACGATCAGCCATAGTGAGCGGAGAGGACATACTTTTCGATCATAAAGAAGTTATCGGCATACTGAAAAATTCATTGATGGAAGAGTTAATGAGTGTTGCAGATAAAAATATAATCGGCGAAATAATAAAAACGAACCTCTTATGGATACCGTCATCGCACTTCGGTCATTCTGAATTTCTTGCAATCATATTCCGAAAACCTGAAACCCCCGCTCTGTTATCGGAATATTTCAGGGAGGTATTGTCAGCCGTTGCCTCTGATAAGGCTATTACTGATTCTGAAAATGAGAATGCCCAGCATAATATCAGGAACGAATACATATACCGGGTAATACTTTCAATAAATAAGCTTTCTTCAATTGTTAATAGTCCTGATGTAATTTTTAATACAAATACTTATATCAGAATACTCGACCGCATGCTGAGGATTCAGTCGGTGCCTTTTTCCGGTGAGCCTTTATCAGGTATACAGATCATGGGCATACTTGAAACAAGAGCTCTGGACTTCAAAAATCTGATTATCCTGTCGGCGAACGAGGGAACCCTTCCTGCTGTTTCTGCAGGTTCTTCTTTCATTCCTGTAAGCCTCCGGGAAGCCTTTGGTCTTCCATCGTTAAATCACCAGGAATCTGTTTACGCCTATCACTTTTACAGGCTTATGCAGAGAGCAGAAAATGTGACGTTCACATATAATTCAAATTCCGAAGGATTAAGAAGTGGTGAAATGAGCAGGTTTCTGATCCAGATGAAATATGATGAGAAAATGAAGCCTGAATTCAAGGATCTTAGCTTTGAGATCAGAACCCGCGTTCCTGTCAGTGAAAGTATTGAAAGAACAGATGATCATGTATTGCGGCTTTCAGAACAGTTCCTTGATAAATCCGGAGGCAGGATATTGTCACCCTCAGCTATCAATACCTGGCTGAGTTGCAGAATGAAGTTCTACTACCGGTATGTTAATCATCTGAAAGAACCTCTTAAGATGAGTTCTGAGATTGATCCCGCTATGATGGGAAATATTTTGCACGACATCATGAGCAATCTTTACCATGATTTTCGTGGTCAGATTCTTACAGCTGAAATTATTGACAACCTGCTCCTTAATAAGCAATTGCTTCAAAAAGTTACAGATGAAACAATAAAGCAGGAACTGAATTCCGGCGCGAATGGCACGGTAAGCGGTAACGAAATAATTATGCGTGAAGTCATATTTACCTATCTTTTCAGAATACTTAAGATGGACAGGTCACTTGTACCACTTGAAATCAGAAATCTTGAAGATTCTTTCAGCTTTGTTTTAAAATCATCCTCAAATGGTTCCTCGTTCGAATTGCTGACAGGAGGGAAGGTTGACCGGATAGATGTTTACCGGGGAGTAACAAGGATTGTGGATTATAAGACAGGAAATGTTTCTGATTCAATCGGTTCAATCGACGATCTGTTTATTGATGACAGAAAGAAAGATTGTGATGGCTGGCTTCAGACTTTAATATATTGTGAGGCTTATCTGTCAAATAATAAAGATCGCAAAGTTCGCCCTTCTGTGTATAAGATCAAGAAAATGACTAATGGGTTTGTAAATGACAGACTGAGGCTTAAAGATCCGGAGATGGTAATTGATGATTATAGTATTATCAGGGAAGAATTCATCCAACGCCTTGGAACGCTTGTTTCTAAAATATTCAGTAAGGATGAGCCATTTACCATGACCTGCGACAACAGGGGAAAATGTTCGTACTGCCCTTATAAAGCACTTTGTTTAAGATAAGAAGGAATTCGATCAGGAGATTATTTTTCGAGTTCGCGCTGAAGGGAAGCCATTTTTATGGCGGTTACTGCTGCCTCATCCCCTTTGTTGCCAAACTTTCCGCCAGCCCTGTCATGAGCCTGTCTTTCAGTGAGTGTGGTGAGAACTCCAAAAATAAAAGGAATGTTATATTCCATATTTAAGTGTGTTATTCCTTGTGTAACAGACTGGCAGATATACGTAAAATGAGGTGTTTCTCCCTGTATCACGCAACCAAGGCATATAATTGCATCAAGATCATCATATTCAGCAAGGAACTGAGCGCCAAGAGTAAGTTCAAAACTGCCCGGAACATGTTTTACTACTATATTGTCTTCTGATGTTCCGTGTTTCTTCAGGGTACTGACAGCGCCATCGAGCAATGCCCGGGTAATGTCCTTATTCCAGTCAGCTACAACAACTCCGAAACGCATATCGCTTGCATCAGGAACACTTTCGGAATTATAATCAGGAAGATTGGCAGTACTCATGATGGTTAATTTTAAAAGTTACGTATTAATAAAACAAGAAACCATCTATAAGAGTTTGATTTTTTAAACAGGATATGCAAAAAAGTTACTATTTCATGAGAACTTTTACCCTTCCTATATATTTTTCAATAGAGGTTCCTTCTGTACTCTCAGGATACTCATCTTCAATCCTTTCATAGAGTTTCAATGCTTCAGCATATTTATTTTCCAGTTCATAAATTTCTGCAGCTTTCATAAGGAATAAGGGTGTACTGAATGAATTTTCACCAAAATCTGCAGCTTCAATATATTTTGAAATACCCTGATCAGTGTCCCCCAGTTCTATATAGGCGTCACCTGTGGCACCAATTGAAAGTGAGGCTATTACCTTGTCTTTTTTGGAATATTTGCTTAGGAAATCAATTGCTTGCTGATATTCACCCAGATGCAGATAGATTATACCTGCACTGTAGCGGGCAAGATTTCCTGAGCTGGTGAATTTATAATCTTTGGCTATATCCAGAAACCCAAGATAGTTACCGTCACCGTTCAATGCCAGATTTAAAGAATCCATTTCAAGATATCTTTCTGCCTGGTACATCTGTGATTGAGCCTCTTCATTCCTGTTATTCAGAAATAGTTTGCCAAGCCATACAATACCCACCATAACAACAATAACAGCCAGTATGATCAATAATGTCTTATAATTTTCTTCAAGAAAATGTTCTGTTTTGGTCAGAGTTTGTTCGACATTCGATATTGTTGTAGGTTCTTCTACTTCCGTTTTTTTCTTTGCCATACCTGTCTTTGCTGTTTTAAACCTTAAATTTTTACCAACGCAAAAGTAATTTTTTTCGGGTAATTCTGAAACTTATAATCAAAAAAATACAAATTAAGCTGAAATGTTTCATTTTCAGGCTATAAACCCTATGTATATAAGTATCATGGATAGGATGAGACCTGATTTATTCACCTCTTTGACCTTATAAATATTGCATGGAATTATCCGTTTCTTTCTACCTTTACACCATATAATATATTGTATGTACCTTAAAAAGCTTTCCCTGACAAATTTTAAAAATTATGAGTTTGCCGGACTGGAGTTTTCACCGAAGATCAATTGTTTTACCGGTAATAATGGAGTAGGAAAGACAAATATTCTCGATGCAATACACTATCTCTCACTTACAAAAAGCTTCTTTAACAACATCGACAGTATAAGCGTGAGACATGGGGAAGATTATTTTATTATAAACGGAACCTTCGTAAGGAATGAGGATGAGGATCAGATCTATTGCGCTTTCCAGCAGCAAAAGCAGAAATTGTTAAAAAGAAATAACAAGGAATACCAAAAACTCTCTGACCATGTAGGGAGATATCCTGTGGTAATGATATCACCTGCCGACAGTGCGCTTATAACAGAAGGAAGCGAGGATCGCCGGAGGTTCATGAATAAGATAATAAGTCAGTATAATGCTGAATATCTCGATTCTGTGCTTAGATACAACAAGGCTCTTCAACAACGAAACAGGCTTCTTAAACTTTTTAAATCAACAGGTAAATTTGATAATGATGCTCTGACAATATGGGATGAGCAGTTGATAAAATATGGAAGTTATGTACATAAGGAACGTCAGGTACTGGTTAATGAGCTCATTCCTGTTTTTCAGGAGTATTATTCGCTTATTTCCTCGGGAAAGGAAAAAGTCCGGCTAACTTACCGTTCACATCTTTCTGATGGTTCTTTTCAGGAAGCCCTGGTTGAATCCTTAACAAAGGACAGGGTTTTGGAGTATACCACGGTTGGAATTCATAAAGATGATCTGATACTTGAAATGGATGATTTTCCCGTAAAATCATTAGGTTCGCAGGGGCAGCAGAAATCATACCTGGTAGCTCTTAAGCTGGCCAAGTTCGATTATATAAAGAGAAAAGCAAATTTATCTCCGGTTTTATTGCTTGATGATATTTTTGATAAATTTGATGCAGAACGGGTCGAACAGATTATCAGGCTTGTTGGAAATCACAGATTTGGACAGATCTTCATTACAGATACACACCTGAATCGTTTACAGGAGATTCTTACCTCGCATAATGCTGACTATAAGCTTTTTAACATAATTGAAAATAGCGTGAAGGAAATGGCGCGGAAATAACTTGAAGGAGTGAGAAGAAGTAAGACCATATCGCTTGCAGAAGCTTTGAATGATTACATTAAAGAGATGAATCTGGGTGATAAGCTCAGTGAAACAGGTGTTATCAATTCATGGGAGGAGACAGTGGGAAAAGCCATCAGCTCCCGTACTACAAAAATCTATATTAAGGATCATGTGCTTTATGTCCACCTGAACTCATCAGTCGTGAGAGGTGAATTGCTCATGCTTCGTGAAGTACTTAAAGAGAAGCTGAATCAGAAATCAGGCAGTGAAGTAATAAAGGATATCGTACTGAGGTAGAACACTCCTGGATGACTGAATGAATAGAAAAAAATAGTATTATATTATAACATAGTTTTTATCAGATATCCTTATCGACTTTTTGAAGGATTTCTGCGAGGTGAAATGATAATATTTTCCTTCATATCCTAATTGAATGTTATGATTTTGAATATCAATGGAAACGGGGGAAGATTTATCTTTCTTTATTATAAAATCAGCTAAGAGTATTGCCTTTTCAATTCCGTCGCCCCGTTTGAAATTCCATACTTCATCAGGCAGGGCCAGTCTTTTACCTTCATAAATAGAATTTTTGTCCAGCTCTTTCAGTATCAGGAAAACTTCGTCAATACTCTTTCCATTCAGATCATCAAAACAAACCGGATTTCTTTCAATTGCAGCTTTAATGAAAGGAAGCCAGTCAATTTTGTCCATATCCCTGTAAACATAAAGTGTCAGCCGGGCAAGTTCAGATTTTTCCGACATACTTGTTATCAGTGAAATAATTTTTTCCCGGTTGTCGTCAGGCGAGATTTTTAACTGCCTTGTTTCCCTGAATTTCTTTGAATTATCGGGTATTGTTGGATTGGTAATTACAAAATCCTTGAGTTCAGCAAACATTTCACGTATAGTATCCCTGAAATCAGGAGGTGATATATTAATAAACTCATTTTCAATATCTTTTAACGATTTTCCTGCACTCTTTTTAATAATTTCCTGAATGTCATTCAGCAAAATTTTATCCTGCATCGGACTAAGATGGAATTCATCGCCTTCAATTTCATTAAGAAGAGAGTGGCGTGATTCACCTACATTGTATTTGCTGGTATGCTCATACTCAAACATTTTATCAAGAAGAATGTACCTCTGCTTACCGGCTTCGCAATCGCATTCATATTGAAAAAGACTTTTGTATTTTGACCTGAAGCGTAGAAAATTAATGAATATGAGGTTCGTTATTTCTGTTCTGAGGAATTCTCTGAGTCTGGTTGAAAATAGTTCATAAGCATTTTTATCAATCGTGGCGTCTTCATAAAGTGTATGGATGTAGCCTGAGATATGAGATACAACTGTTACTTTTTCATTTTCGAGTGCGCGTCTGGCTTTTTCAGAAAGTGATGTTCCGTTATACCACATGTTCCTGGTAACAATACGACGGTTATTTGTTATCAGTCCCTCTTTCTCAATGACAAAATTCTGTGAATGGAGAGGAGTGGCTATCAGAAAGATTTTCTCAAGCGGAATTCTCCCGACTACAAACATTGCTGCAGCATACAGTGCTGATAATGAAACACATTCGCCAGCCCCTGTTTTAAAAGATTCTTTGTAGCGGAATGCTCCCATTGCCTCAATGGTTTCTGTTTTCCAGTAAGGAATTATATCAGAATCATACTTATCCAGCCCAAAGTGCTTCCTTATATCAATATCAAAATAATATTTATCACCCTCATAACCGAACAGTGCATTTGATTGTCTGAGCATCTCCATGTCAAAAAAATCACTGAAGCGCGTTATTTCAGCTGTCTTGGAGGTTAATCCCCATGTTGACAGATCGAGGTTGAATATATAATTCTGTATAATGTACTGTTTTATCCTGTTGGCTTTGTTGGTAAAGCTTTTCTTTTCAATATCCTTAAACCATGGATCATCTCTCCATTTCCATAATTCAGGGGAAATAATATCAGCCAGTACAAGTGGATAAAAGAGATCAGGAAAAATAAAAATCTCCATATCCGACAATGTAAACGCTGATGAATATTTTTCCAGTGTCTTTTTATCGGTAAAATCTTTTACAAAATCTGAATTCATAAATTATTTTTAAGTCACAACTTGATAACAGATGGTTGAGCTTATTGTTTTAACCCTGTCAGAACCTGTCGATGCCCGGGAAGAAGTAATCAGCTTCCGCAGCTGCATTTTCCGGACTATCCGATCCATGAACTGCATTCATCTGTACAGAAACTGCAAAAGCCTTGCGAATTGTTCCCGGTTCTGCTTTTGCCGGATCAGTTGCTCCGATCAGCTTTCTGAATTCATCAACAGCATTCTGATGCTTTAGTATCATAACAACAACCGGACCTGAAGTCATGAATTCAATTAATCCATCGTAGAACGGTTTTCCTTTATGCACTGCATAGAATGATTCTGCCTGGGAAGTGGTTATCCTGACCATACGCATAGCCGAAATTTCAAAACCTCCTTCATTGATCATAGCAAGAATCGGCCCTGTCTTACCTGTCCTGACAGCATTTGGCTTGATTATTGAAAATGTAAAATCATCGTTCATAAGTCGCAAGTTTAGGTGGTTGACTATAGAAATTGACCTTCGGGAATATTTTTTATCTTTACACCCTTGCAAAAATCGTGACAAAAGTGATGTATTTATCCAAATATACAAAAGAATTATCGAAAATATTCTCCTCTTCTGAGAATATCCTTCTGATATCGCATATCAATCCTGACGGAGATGCAATAGGTTCTCAGCTAGCAATGTACCATTTTTTAAAAGCGAATGGGAGGGATGCGCGCATGATGTCCCCAAATAACCTGCCCGAATTTCTTAAATGGATGGATGGGATAGATCAGATTGGCATTTTCATAAAGGAAAGGGCACGATGTAAAAAGCTGATTGAAGAGGCTGATGTGATCGTGATGCTTGATTTTAACCAGGCAAACAGGTTAGGAGAAGCCGAAAGCCTTGTTATATCATCAAAAGCACGTAAAATTATCATTGACCACCACCTGAATCCGGGACCATTTGCTGAATTGACTATTTCCGAACCAACGAAATGCGCAACTGCGGAACTCGTTCATGATATTATTTGTGAAATTCATGGAAAACAATTCATGAACAGACCTTATGCTGAAGCCCTTTACGTAGGAATAATCACCGATACAGGTAATTTTGAACATGGTAACTATTCCTCCGATACTCTCAGAATTGTTGCAGATATTCTTGATGTGGGGATTGAGAGAGATAAAATACTCAATCTGATTTACAATAATTTTTCCAAGGATAGGCTGAGACTTCAGGGTTATGCATTAAACAAACGGATGGTAGTGATTCCGGAGTATAAAACTGCATACATTTTCCTGACTAAGGATGATATGAAGGAATACAATCACTTAAAGGGTGATACTGAGGGATTTGTAAATATGCCGTTATCAATAAAGGATATATATTTCTCAGCACTGTTCATCGAAAAGGATAATCACATAAAGCTGTCTTTCCGTTCAAAGGGGAAATTTCCTTCCAATGAATTTGCTTCGATGTATTTCGGGGGAGGAGGTCACCTTAATGCTTCCGGGGGTGAGTATTGCGATACTCTTGAAAATACAATAGAATACTTTCTTAAAGTACTTAAGGAGAATGTCTGGAGATTTGAAAATTCGTTATGAGAATGACTTACAGAATTCTATTTCTTGTAACCTTTTTGCTTGCTGTTTGTGCATGCAGGAATAATCCTGAAAATAATACCGGAACACCCCCGGGAAAAAGTGAAATGGAAGATCTGAATATTTATTTTGTCAGGAAGGATAAAGAAAGAATTCAAAATTATATAGAGAGAAGAAATTTACAGATGGGTGAATCCCCGACAGGTTTATGGTTCCAGATAATCAAAGGAGGAGAAGGACCCACTTTCGCGGAAAATGATAAAGTAATTTATAATTATGAATGTTCACTCCTTGACGGAACAAAATGTTACTCTTCAGAAGATCTTGGCCCAAAGGAGATTATATTGGGCAGGAGTGAAATGGAAGCAGGTCTGAATGAAGGTCTGAGGATGCTCAGGCCGGGGGCTGAAGCTATTTTTATAATGCCGCCTTATCTTGCACATGGATTTCTTGGTGACAGGAAAAAAATTCCCTCGCGTGCGGTAGTTGTATATCATATTAATATCTTGCCTTCCAGATAATAATGAGCATAAACCTTACGTTGGATAAGCGATAATCAGTTAACCCTATATACTATAAAATAAATGATAAAGAATATTAAAAATGCCGCTTTGCTGTTATTGGCAGCTGTTATTATTTTTTCGCTTGATTCATGCGATAAAGCGAAACAGATGGAAAAAGAAGAAAAAGAAAAAATACAGGCATATCTTTCTGATAATCCTGATCTTAATTTTACGAGAACAGCCAGTGGATTATATTACCTCGATCTTCTTGCCGGAACCGGAATCATGCCTGCTGACGGTGATTCAGCTTTTGTAATGTACACTGGTAAGTTTCTTGATGGTACAACGTTTGACTCAAACACAACCTCAACCATACCTTATGGATTTGTTGTTGGATTTAATATTCCCGGTTTTGATGAAGGTATAACTATGATGAAGGAAGGTGGAAAATCCACTCTTCTTATCCCTTCTGAGCTTGGTTATGGCACAATAGGTTCATACCCTTATATTTCAGGCTATACTCCCTTATTGTTTGATATAGAACTTATAAGGGTCAAAGCTGCTCCGGCGAAATAGCTTTATTGGAGAACGAAGATCACAAGCCTGTCATTAATCGATGGAATGTTTTTTCTCCATTCACCTATTTTCATGGTTGTAATTGATTCTGAAGGCAGAGTGATATCTGCTGCAATACATAATTTAGTCTCATTATCACAAATGCTTAATATCGATTCAAGCATTTTTTGATTACGGTAAGGTGTTTCCATAAAGATCTGGGCATACCCGTCATGGGCTTTTTTCTGAAGATCACGGATACTTGCAGCTTTCTCGGCAGGTTTTACAGGCAAATATCCGTTAAAAGAAAATCTCTGACCGTTAAGTCCTGATGATATTAAAGCAAGGATTATTGATGAAGGACCAGAAAGCGGAATAACTTTTATTTTTTTCTGATGTGCCAGCGATACTATTTTTGCTCCGGGATCAGCTATGCAGGGCAGACCGGCTTCACTCATTATTCCCATATCAAATCCTTTAAGAGCCGGTTCCAGAAACTGAGCAATTTCGCTGTCCGCGGTATGTTCATTCAATTCAAAGAAAACCGTATCATTAATAGGAAACTCCTTGTCAATAAGTCTGAGGAACCTTCTGGCACTTCTTGTATTTTCAACTATATAATACCTTAACAGAGCAGTGAGCCTGATTACTTTTTCGGGTATCACATTTCTAAAATCATCTCCGCATAATGTTACAGGAACCAGGTATAATCTGCCCGCCATACAATTATTTTTATACTCAAATATAACAAATAAACTGTGAGTGAAGGTTTAAACAATTATCTGACCGCTGTTGTTGTTTAGTTATTTTTAAATTAGGTTTGTCATGAAATATTTAAGCAGGTGAAAATAACGTTTCTTGGCACGGGTACCTCTCAGGGAGTGCCTGTAATAGCTTGTGAATGCGAAACATGTGTTTCTCAGGATTTTCATGATAAAAGATTAAGGACATCTCTGCTTCTGGAAACGGATGACTCTGCCTTGCTTATTGATGCCGGTCCTGATTTCAGGCAGCAAATGCTAAGGGAACATGTTACACGGCTTGATTCAATCCTGCTTACACATGAACATAAGGACCATATTGCTGGTCTGGATGATGTAAGAGCATTTAACTACAAAAGTCAGGATGCAATAGATATTTACTCTGAAGAACGTGTGCAGAAAGCTCTCAGGAAGGAATACTCATATGTGTTTTCTGAATTTCAATATCCCGGTATCCCAAAAATGAGACTTAATCCAATTCCTGAACATGGATTTAATATCAGGGGCATTAATATTATACCAATAAGAGTTTTTCACTACCGTCTGCCTGTTTACGGATTCAGATTCGGCAATTTTGCCTATATAACTGATGCAAATTATATCCCTGAAGAAAGCAAAGAAAAATTATTTGGGGTTAAACACCTTGTAATAAATGCTCTAAGAAAGGAAAAACATATCTCGCACTTTAGTCTTCGTGAAGCTGTGAGCCTGATAAGGGAGATTTCACCAAAAAAATCTTACATAACACATATTAGCCACCAGATGGGACTTCATGAGGAAGTATCAAAGGAATTACCTCCTGAAATTGTTCTTGCTTACGATGGCTTAAGTTTTTTCTGTGATTATTAAGGGACCACTTCTTATTTTTTCTTGAAGCTCTTATTAAGCTTTTTCTGGTACCCGGGAGAAAAATAGTATTTATTTCTGCCAAGCTGGCTGGCATCTACCCGTGAACTCTTTTTCTTTTTAGTGTAATAAGTGTTCTTCTTAGCTGGAGCACAAGCAGTAATAGTGAAGATCAGGAGAGCAACAAATAAAAAATTAATGATTTTCTTTCCTTTAGACATTGACTCCAGGGCTTTTCTATATCTTTTAAAAGTACAATATATTTTATATAAAAGAAAAGAAATGCTCAAAATTTCTCATATGACATGAATTTTAGATACTGTAAAACATTTTTTTTTTTTGCTTTCAATGGTTTATATTGCAGTTAATTATCAAATCACTATCAAATAAAACAAATACCTGAAATTTTTTGATAATAAACTTATAATAATCTGTTTATCAGAAGAATATATTTAGTGAATGTTTAAAATTCAGATCGAGGTTTTTTAAAAAAGATTGCATGTATTTACGAAAATGATTTAATCTCAGTTCCTGATGAATATTTTTAGTTTAAAAACTGTCATTATAAATTTACTTCTCCTTATATCTTTTGAAACAATAAACTCTCAGGAAATAACTAATTTCAGGTTTGCAAAAACGGGTGGAATTACTGTTGAAAGCATTGTCAGATCAGACAGTGTCAATATACGTTTCCCAAAGAGCAGACCGCTATTCAGTTTTCTCCTTAATAATAAAAGGTACACTTCAGCAGATGCTGGTTTTGTTGTCAAAGGCAAAACTTATTCCCAGATTTTCAATAATCAGCTTAATGTTACATTTAGTCTTAATGATTCATCAAAAGCCGGCGGTGAAGTGGAAATTGTTTTTGAAAACCGTGGCAGTGACACAATTGTCATAAGTAATGTTGTACCGTTTGGCGAAGATGAAAGTTCAGTGTATATTACAGGAAAAGGTCCCGGCGATCTGGCACGCGCCTGGCTGTTCCGGCCCGGGGTCAGGGCAGTAAGGGTAATACTGCCGGATAATGCCTGGGAAATGGGATATTCATCCTTTAACACCGGAAGTGACAGTTCGGTTTGTGCCCTGACACGCAGGGGAAAAACTAACGGTGGTGTTGCCAGCCGATACGAAACTGCCTTGCCCCCTGATGCAAAGGTCTCATACACATTTCATACTGATATTTTTAAAGGCGAATGGCAAAATGGCCTTCGTATAATGTTCAGGGACAGATACCTGTATGATCTTGAAAATTTTGATAATTCCATGTATGAACGGGAAGATCTGGCGTGGATAAAAGAAAGTTACCTGGTGGTTCTTCAAATGGCCTGGGACAGGGAGTTTTATGACCGATTTACGGGGAAATTCACATATCCCGATTTAATAAAAAATGGTATCAGTCTTTTAGGGAATATTGATGCTTTCGGTATTTGGCCAACCTGGCCCAGACTTGGGCTCGACCAGCGGACTCAATGGGAAATGTACAGTGATCTTCCCGGTGGAACCACTCAGCTCCGCAACTTTATCAGGATGTCACATCAATCCGGTACAAAGGTATTTATAGCATATAATCCATGGGATAACAACCTTAACAAGGATAACAACTTATTGGGAATGACTCGGGTTATTGCTGAAACGGAAGCTGATGGTGTCATTCTGGATACCAGGGGAAAATCAGGCCCGGAGATCCAGAATGCAGCAGATACAGTCAGAAAAGGTGTTGTAATGTATTCAGAAGGCATGGCTGTACCTTCGGATATGCCCGGAATTATTTCCGGACGGGTTCATAATGCTATTTATTTAAGTCCTGAATTAAATCTCAATAAGCTTATAAAGCCTGACTTTTCAATATTCAGAGTGTGTGACGTGGGTGAGGCGCCTATTCACCGCGAGACTGCCATTGCTTTCTTCAATGGCTATGGGACCGAGTTGAACATGTTTCGCCCCGGGGGAAGGGATGATACATACAGGGATGATTTAAATTTCCTTTCAGCTACTACTTTCATACTCAGGCAAAATAATGATGCGTTTCTCGATCAGGATTGGACACCTCTAATTGAGACAACTCTGGATAATGTTTTTGTAAACAGATGGAAATCAGGCAATAAAACTATATTTACAGTACTGAATATGCGGCCTGAAGGAGTTAATGGAAAACTTTTTATAGTCGAGAAACCGGCAGGAAGACATTATGTTTCATTATGGAATCATGAAAATCTTGAAGCATCAGCTGATTATGGTGATTCATATGTTCATGCAAGCTGTGAAGGATGGTCGCCGGACTTTTCAGGAACAAGGAAGGAAGGCTCCGTGGACTGTATTGCTGAATTCCCTGAACTAATTAAAACAAAGCTTACCGGTGATTCACTTAGCATCAGAAAACCTGAAAATGGAATATTAATTGTATGGAAAGGTAATCCTTCATACAGGACAACATATAAAGAATTCAGTTTTCTTAATGACACAACTCTGAGCATTAAGGATTTGTTTGGCTATTATGAAGGTAAAATTGTGGTCCAGCTTCTTGAAAACGGAAGACTTAAAGATGAAACCATTCATGTGCTGAAAGGAGGGAAGCCATGGCTGATCAGCAAGGTAATACTTACAACCCCGGCTTTGGAAATCCTCGATGAAATGGTACTTGTGCCGGGGGCAATTTTTAATTTCAATGTCACGGCAGGTGATAATTTTATCCCTTACCCCGAGATAAAAGGAAATACTTTTAATATAGATAGTTTCCTGATTGACAGGTACCCTGTAACCAATTCGCAGTATTATGATTTTATGCTGAAATCCGGATACTGGCCTGCTGATACGGCAAGATTCCTGAAGCATTGGCAGGGAGGAACATTCAGGCAGGGTCAGGATAAATACCCTGTGGTTTATGTCAGCTATGAAGATATTATGGCTTATGCTAAGTGGGCTGAAAAAAGGCTGCCAACAGAAGCACAATGGCAGCTTGCAGCTCAGGGCCTGGATAAAAGGATCTGGCCCTGGGGTAATGAATTTCATGGCACTTTTTGCAACAATTCATTTAACCGGCCAACCCCTGTTGATGCTTTCTCAAAGGGATTAAGTCCTTACGGAGCTATCGATATGGTAGGGAATGTCTGGCAAATGACAAGTGATACTTATTTTAACGGTTCTAATTACTTCACCGTTATCCGGGGCGGAAGTTATTACAAACCTGATGCAAGCTCATGGTATTTGCAGGGAGGCCCTCAATCACTCGACAAGACTCAGATTCTGCTTATGGTTTCACCTGGTTTCGACAGAAGTCCCACAGTGGGTTTCAGATGTGTGAAGGATATAGACAGTAAAGCCTTTAATGACAGGACCAGATAATAATAAATGTCACACTAGTCCTGCTTTGAACCTGGAACCTGAAACTTTGAACCTGGAATTATCCTATCCTTCCGGCTCCATCCCCAATCTCAGGAAGATAGAAATCCGGAACAAGTCCTGTAATTTTCTGATAAGCTTCAGTCAACTTCTTAATAAAGTTTTCCTTATCTTTTTTTCTGACAATACTTACAGTACATCCACCAAAGCCTGCCCCGGTCATTCTTGTCCCTACCACTCCCGGAAGTTTTCTTCCTTCATAAACCAGGGTATCAAGTTCCTTACCGGTAACCTCATAATCTTCCATTAGTGAGTCATGAGATTGATTCATTAGTTCTCCGAAACGGACCAGGTTATTCTCCTTTAGTACTTTTACAGCTTCTGTTACCCTGCCATTCTCACTGATGACGTGCTTAGCCCTTTTCCTTACAACAGGATCTTTTATATACTTTTCGAGGATAGGAATATCTGAAGTGGTCAGCTGACTCAGATTGCGGATCGGCTTGTATGCCTGTAGTAATTCAACTGCCTTGTCGCATTCAGCACGCCTCTCATTATATTTTGAATCAGTCAGGCCTCTTCGTTTATTTGTGTTGGTTATTATCAGTATGCAGTCATCGAGAATTATTGGGACCTGTTCATATGAAAGATCATCGCAGTTGAGAAAAATTGCATGATCTTTTTTCCCAAAGCCCACTGAAAACTGGTCCATTATACCGCAATTCATGCCAACAAACTGGTTTTCAGCCCTCTGACTCATCATTACAAGTTTGAGCATGTCCAATCCGGCATTGAAGAATTCATTTATTGCAACAGCTGTCACCATTTCAATTGAAGCAGAAGAGGAGAGTCCTGCACCGTTTGGTACATCGCCATAATAAAGAAATTCCAGACCTGAAATTTCAACACCTGCTTTCAGAAATTCATTTATGACTCCAAGCGGATAATTAATCCATTTTTCACTTGTTTTGACG
>JBBQJD010000022.1:0-41205 GCA_038325595.1 Bacteroidales bacterium
ACTTCAAATTAATACTGGTTTTTATGAAAGTCATATTTTCCGTTATCCTGTCCTGTTCTATTTTTTTAGGCTGTACAGATCAGAATGTTCAGGTTTACAGGAATCCTGATAAACCTGTCGAAAAAAGAGTCAGGAATCTGATCAGCCTTATGACACTTGAGGAAAAAGCCGACATGCTGGCCGGGAAGGATTTCTGGCATTTTAAAGGTATTGAACGTCTGGGAGTACCCTCAATTCAGGTAACTGACTGCGGACATGGAGTGACTGTCATTTTAAATGAAGTAGTGGAAGGAACAGGCTGTGCCTCGTGTTTCCCAACCGCTGTCGGACAAGCTGCATCATGGAGTGAAGAAACCGTCTTTGGGATCGGGAAAGCCATAGCTGAAGAGACAAAAACACTTGGTTCGCATGTCTTGCTTGGCCCGATGGTTAACATACACCGGTCACCTCTTGGTGGAAGAAATTATGAAACATATTCTGAAGATCCATATCTGACCGGTAAGATGGCCTCTGCCTTTGTAAAAGGAATTCAGTCGGTTGATGTGGCTGCATGCATAAAGGCTTTTGCTGTCAATAATCAGCAAACAAATCAAAGTAATCTGAGCGTTGAACTTTCCGACCGGGCACTTCATGAGATTTACCTGCCTGGTTTTAAGATTCCGATCGAAGAAGCAGATCCCTGGGGTCTAATGACAAGTTATAATAAAGTCGCCGGAGTATATACAGGTGAAAAAAAGCAGTTTATCAGTGATATCATTAAAAAAGAATGGAATTATAAGGGATTTATCGTTTCTGACTGGAGAGGTGTTCACAGTACGGCAAGCATCGATGCAGGACTAGATATAGAAATGCCCGGACCGGGAAAGTATATGATAAAGGATAATATTCTGCAGGCAATTGAAGATAAGACCCTTACTGAAGAAGAACTTGATGACCGTGTTGCAAGGATCTTACGAAACCTTGTCCTTACAAAAGTTTTAGACCAGGGATATGACAGCACCCGAAAGGAATTTGATCCTGCAGGGCATAAAGACATTGCACTGAAGGCAGCTGAAGAATCCATTGTTCTTCTTAAAAATACAGATAATGTCCTTCCATTAAGAAAAGAAATGATTCGTTCCATTGCAGTAATAGGCCCTAATGCAAGGGAGGCAAGGTTAGGTGGAGGAGGAAGCGCTTCGGTAACTGCATGCTATTCAGTCAGTCCCCTGGCCGGGTTGATCAATTATTGCGGGAATTCTGTTGATATATCATTTGAGGAAGGCTCTCCGTTTATTGGTAATTTGCCTGTTGTTCATACCGGTAATATTGTAACTGAAGATAATGGTAAAATAGTCTTTGGTTTGAAAGGGGAATACTTTAATGGAACAAAACTCGAAGGAGAACCGGCATGTATTCGTATTGATGATAAAATAGATTTTACCTGGGGATGGGCATCCCCATGCAAATCAGTTTCAAAATCAGGTTATTCCGTTCGCTGGACTGGCAGGATCAAAGCCACGCTAACAGGCAACTACAAACTTGGAATTACATCCATGGGAGGCGGCAGCCGGTTGTTCATCAGGGATAAACTTTTAATTGACAGTTGGGATGAACCAGCAAACAACATTTTTGAAGCTGAGTTTAATAAGTCGGGCAAGTATGTTTCTCTGTTCATGGAGAAAGATTCGGAGTATGATTTACGCGTGGAATTTTATAAAAGAGTAAATATTAACTCTATTCGACTTGAATGGGAAATTCCAGGTCGTGAAGACCCAATTCAGAAAGCAGTTGAGCTCGCATCAAAAAGTGATGTCGCAATTATCTTTGCCGGATTATCTAATTTATTTGAAGGTGGAATGAATGATAAAGAGGACATAATATTGCCAGGGAATCAGGATAAACTAATAAGTGAAGTGGCAAAGGCAAATCCAAATACTGTTGTAGTATTGATCAACGGCACTCCGGTAGCCATGCCGTGGATTAATGAAGTAAAAGCCGTCATTGAAGCCTATTACCCAGGGCAGGAAGGTGGTAATGCTATAGCAAATGTACTATTCGGGGAAGTCAATCCTTCCGGAAAACTGCCTGAAACATTCCCTGTCCAGGTAGAGGACAATCCATCTTTTGGAAACTTTCCGGGAGAGAATAATGTGGTTCATTATAAAGAAGGGATTTATGTCGGCTATCGTTATTATGATACAAAAAATGTGGTCCCGCTTTTCCCATTCGGGTATGGATTATCATATACCGAATTTCAATACAGCAATCTTAATCTGGAATCCTCTAAGAATGAAATAACAGTGATGTGTGATATAATGAATACCGGTAAAGTTGCCGGTGCAGAAGTGGCTCAGATGTATATTAAGGATTTAGAATCTTCAACCGACCGCCCTGAAAAAGAGTTAAAGGGATTTAAAAAGATATTCCTGCAGCAGGGTGAAAAGAAAACCATAACTCTTAAGATAAGAAAAGCTGATGTTTCATTTTTCTCCGAAGAAACAAACAGCTGGGTGTTTGAACCAGGGAAGTTTGAAATACTTATAGGAAGTTCTTCAAGGGATATAAGATTGAAAGATTTTATAGAAGTGAATTTTAAATAAGTGATAGATAGATGAACCACTCAAAAGATCTGGTATAAAAGCAAATATATTTATGACTATGCCTAAAAATTATATTCTATCCATTTGTATAATTATTTGCATCGTCTTAACCAGGTGCAATCATAACAGTAATCTGGTCTATAAAAATCCAAAAGCTCCAGTAGAAGATAGAGTAAAGGATTTGTTGGGACGAATGACGCTAGAGGAAAAAATTGCTCAGATGGGTGAGGCAACATGTGATGACCTGAAGGAAGACAATATGGCCCAGACGACAAAGTTCTCCTTTGAAAAGTATAAAAATGGTATAGGTTCTATCAATGGTTTCACATTAAGCGTTAAAGAATACACCAGTGCTGTCAATAAGATACAGAATTATCTGGTTCATGAAACACGGTTAGGAATTCCGGCTATTTTCTTATCCGAGTCGTTGCATGGTCTTGTCCAGAACGGCGCTACGATTTATCCTCAGTCCATCTCAATGGCAAGTAGCTGGGATCCTCTCTTAGTTTGGGAGGTTGCATGCCAGATTCGCAAGGAGGTTAAAGCAATAGGAGCTTCCCAGGTCTTGAGTCCTGATCTGGACCTGGCCCGCGAGTTAAGATGGGGAAGGGTTGAAGAGACTTATGGAGAAGATCCATACCTTGCTTCAAGAATGGGGGTGGCAATGATACGGGGACTTCAGGAAGGAAAAGAACCTGACAATACCTTACTTATTGCAAATGCTAAACCATTTCTTACTTATTCTGCTCCTCTCGGAGGTTTGAATCTTGCATCGACACCCGGTGGCTGGTACGATTTGTATAATACTTATTTACCTCCATTTAAAGCTGCCATTCAGGAAGCAAATGTTTTATCGGTTATGAGTGCATATAACTCTTATGACGGTGAAGCGCTGAACGCAAATCCTGAAATATATACAGACTTATTGAGGAATAAGTTAGGGTTTAAGGGTTATGTATATTCCGACTGGGGAGCTATTCGCATGTTAAATAGTTTCCACAAAGTGGCAGAGACCCGTTTAGATGCGGCTGAGTTAGCAGTAAAGGCCGGTATTGATCTTGAGGCTCCTGCACCTTGGGCATATTCAGGATTGGACAGTCTAATAAAGCTTGGCCGGGTTGAAATGGCAACAATTGATCAGGCTGTTTCCCGGATTCTGTATGTAAAATTCATTTCAGGATTATTTGACAATCCTTTCGTTGATGAAAGGGAACTTGACAGGAATATCCACTTACCGGAGCATATTGCATTATCAAAAAAAATGGCTGATGAAAGTATTGTTCTGTTAAAAAATGAAAATAATCTACTTCCACTTGACAAATCAAGATTGAAATCAATCGCATTAATAGGTCCTAATGCAGATCAGGTTCAGTTCGGAGATTATTCATGGAGCCGGGATAACAAGGATGGGCTGACTGTAAAAGATGGAATTGAACTTGTTGTCGGAAATGAAGTCAGAATTAACTATGCAAAAGGCTGCGACTTGGTTACATTGGACGACTCAGGAATTCCTGCTGCTGTCAAAGCTGCCAGAACAAGCGATATTGCAATTGTTGTTATCGGGACATCAAGTGCATCATTAGCACGCGATTACAGTAATTCTACAAGCGGTGAAGGGTTTGATCTGTCTGATCTTAATCCTACAGGAAAACAAGATGAACTGGTAAAAGCTGTTTATGCCACTGGGAAACCGGTAATTGTTATTCTTATCCAGGGTAAACCTTTCTCGATACCCTGGATAAAAGAAAAAATACCAGCTATTATAGAAGCCTGGTACCCTGGTGAAATGGGAGGTTTATCAATAGCTGAAGTATTATTCGGGATTACAAATCCATCCGGTAAAACACCGGTGTCATTCCCGAAAAGTGTCGGACATTTACCTTGTTATTACAATTATCTTCCTACCGATAGAGGTTTTTATAAAAAGAGAGGGTCATATGGTAATCCGGGAAGGGACTATGTGTTTTCATCTCCTGATCCGCTCTGGGCATTCGGTTATGGACTGAGCTATACTTCTTTTTCATATTCTAATTTCATCCTTGAAAAAAAGGACCTGACATTTAATGATGAATTAAAAGCTACTGTGGACATAAAAAATTCAGGGGAAAGGGAAGGGAAAGAGGTAGTCCAGCTATACATCCGGGACGAGTATTCTTCTATAGTCCGTCCGGTTAAAGAGCTGAAGGCTTTCAAGAAAGTACATCTCATGAAAGGCGAAACAAAAACAATTGAACTTTCTGTAAAGCTTAAAGATTGTGGTTACTATAACAATAAAGGCACCTATTTATTAGAAACCGGTACAATTAGAATTATGGTAGGTGCAGCATCTGATGATATCAGGTTTGAAGAATTAATTAATGTTCATAAGTGATCATATCAAGAATGTGCAGCGTTATGGCAACGATTCCCGAATTGTTATTGGGTAGTGAGGTTGCTGCAATCGGAGTACATGTGTTCCCCTTATCGGACGACCATGTTTCAACTATTTTTTCTCTTTGCTGCGGCAAAGCATTTGAATGCCGATACTCAAATAATATATTAATCCCATCTCATTATATTTTTTAATCACTATCTTAGCAATACGCTGTCTGAATTAAAAGTTAACTATGAATAACCTTTTTAAGGACAAAGTAGTAATTGTCACGGGAGCTTCTTCGGGAATCGGAGAAGCTACGGCAAGGGAGTTCGCACTGAATGGGAGCAAGGTTGTACTGGCAGCCAGAACGGAAGATCGTTTGATCGAAACTGTGAGGAAAATAAGTGACTTCAATCCCAATGTATTTTATGTTGTAACCGACGTGAGCAGGGAAGAAGATTGCAAAAGGCTGATTGACAGAACTGTTGAGCGGTTCGGAGGCATCGATATCCTGGTTAACAATGCGGGATTATCAATGAGAGCTTTATTCACCGATGTGAAAATGCAGGTTCTCCATCGTCTCATGGATGTCAATTTCTGGGGAACAGTTTACTGTACCAGATATGCTTTACCTTATCTTATTGAACGAAAAGGTTCATTGATCGGAGTATCTTCTATAGCCGGTTTTCACGGCTTACCCGGACGAACCGGATATTCAGCTTCCAAATTTGCAATGCACGGATTTCTGGAAACCGTAAGAATAGAAAATTTAAAAAAAGGATTGCATGTGATGATCATAGCACCGGGTTTTACTTCAACAGAGATCAGAAAACATGCACTCACTGCTGATGGATCAGAACAGGGTAATTCACCCCGTGATGAAGGCAAGCTTATGCCTCCTGAAACTGTTGCAAAATGGGTGCTTAAAGGCATCAGAAAGAAAAAAAGGAATAAGTTGCTGACCTGGGAAGGAAGAATAACTGCCCTTTTTCAAAGAATTCTGCCTACAGTAATTGACAACGCTTATTATTATGAAATGGCAAGAGAGCCGAAATCTCCGATAAAATAAATAGATATAAAAACATTTGTATGGACCGGTTCGAAAAGTTCCGGTTTTTTTTGTAATGAAAAACTAGAAAATACGTCATGGCTATAAAACTCTTAATTAATAATATCAGCCATGAAAAAAATTATTCTAGTTATCACTCTGATAATCAGTGTTTCATCAGTTTACGGACAAAAATCTATTGACGCTTTATTTAATAAGTACTCAGGGAAAGATGGTTTTGTCACGGTCACATTCAATGGAAACCTCCTTAAGTTTATTTTTGAGGATGAAAATAATGACAATCCTGTTCCTTCAGGTATTACAGAATTAAGAATACTCGTTCAGGAGCATAATAATGTGGATGTTGGGAACTTTTATGATCTTGCAATAAAAGGGATTGACCTCAGCGATTATGAAGAGTTTATGAAGGTAAAAGAGAAGAATCAGGATTTGAGAATGCTGGTAAGGGCAGAAGGGAACAAATTCAGGGAATTTCTTTTGATAGCAGGAGGGGAAGATAATGTAATCATTCAGGTAAAAGGGAAAATGACATTTAAAGAAGCAAAGAAATTTTCTGAGGATGCAAAGAAAAATCACGGTTTGGATATAATGGCAGATCATAAGTAGTTATGATTGTAGCTATCTTTAGGAGCTTACAAATAAATTACTTATTGTAAATAATGACCAGGGCTGAATTTAATGATTATGTCCGTCAGACAAACCGTAAGTTATACGTGATTTCCTTCCGGGTGCTCCGTAACCAGGAGGAAGCGGAAGATGCTGTTCAGGAGGTTTTCATTAAGCTATGGAATATGGGAAAGAAACTTGATAATTACAACAGTATTGATGCACTGGCAACAACGATGACAAAGAATCATTGTATAGATCAGATCAGAAAGCAAAAAAATATTCAGACTGAAGAATACAGCAACAGGGAATATTTTGTGTCAACTTCTCCATCTCCATATGAACAGATGGCTGATAATGAATCACAGAGTATAATTAACAGTCTGATTGAAAAGCTGCCCGAACTTTATAAGAATATTGTTATATTGAGGGAAATTGATGGTTTATCCTATGAGGAAATAGCTGAAAAGACCAGTCAGAATATAAATACTCTCAGGGTAACATTATCAAGAGCCAGAAGTTTATTAAGAGATGAATATAAAAAGCACTTTGATGAAAAAAGAGGAACTGGAGAGGTTACTTCAAAAGTACTATAGCGGGGAGAGTACTGTGGAAGAGGAAAGGGCATTATCTGTTTTTTTCAACAGTGATAATGTACCTGACGGTTATGAAACTGAAAAAGCAATATTCAGTTACTACATATCGTCCATACAGGTTCCTGAACCATCTACAGATTTGGAACAGAGGATTATTTCCGGAATTGATGAAGCTCAAAAGAAATCAGGGAAGTTCAAAAGGTATATTCTTCCATCACTCAGTGTTGCTGCGGGCATTATGATACTGGCAGGTACATGGTTCTTTTTTTCACGCCAGAATGATCTTCAGGATACCTTCACAGACCCTCAGATCGCTTATGCCGAAACTATGAAAATTCTTCTGGGTGTTTCAAATCAGATGAATAAGGCTGAGCGTGCCCTGCAGCCTGTTTCTGTAATGACTGAACTTCCCTTAAAAAGCCTTGAAAACCTGAGCTCTATTCATGAGGTAATTAATAATACAAATCTCCCGGCAGGAGATTCTGACAAAAATAAATAATATGAAAAAAAGTATTTTCCTCTTCACGGCATTGTGCTTTACAATTATTACGCAAGCCCAAAATAGTCCTATTGATGAGATGTTTAAGAAATATTCGGAAAGGGACGGATTTACTGTTGTCACAATTTCAAGCAGAATGTTAAGCATGTTTGCAGGTAACGACACTGAAACAAATGATGCAGATGATATTATGCGCAGGCTTAAATCTATCAGAATACTATCTGTCGGAGATTCATTGTTGAATGAGAACATAAATTTTTATACTGAATTGAGCAGAAAGCTTGATCTATCAGTGTATGAAGAACTGCTTGCAGTAAAGGAGGGGCATGATGTCACAAAATTTCTTATTAAACAAAACGGGGACAGGATTTCGGAGTTACTTGTCATAACCGGTGGACCAGGAGGAAACTCATTAATATCCATACAGGGTGATTTAAATCTTAAAAATATTTCTGAGTTATCTAAAAATATTGATAATCAGGATATTAAAAAACTAAACAAATTAGAAAAGAATAATCCTTAAAAAAGTAGCTTATATCTTCAGACAGAGTCTAAGCAACCTTTATCAGATGAGCTTAGTTATATGAATTGTGCAGATATTTCATTAAAATACCTGCCAATTCATTTTTTTTCATATTTTTAAATAAAAAACTGAAATGGAAAAACTATCGGCTAAGAAATTCGGGACATTAATATGTTTCCTGCTACTCTTTTCATCAGCATCATTTGCACAGTTTGACAACATAGATTTCCTGAGGAGCGGACCTGCAGATGGAGTAAAATACCTTCAGGCATATATATCGCCATGGGCAAATGCATTTGGTGCCGGGCTTAACGGCGGCTGGTACAATACTGCAAAACCTCATAAATTTTTAGGATTTGACATCACTACAGGTGTAAATATTGGATTTGTTCCCGAATCAGCGTCCACATTTGATGTATCAAAGATAGGACTTACAAACCTGACCGGTACTGGTCAGGTATCAACTGTAGCAGGTCCTGATGTTGATGGTCCGCCATTGACCCTAACAAAAGAAGGAGTTACACTTGCTTCATTCAGGGCTCCTCCCGGATCAGACTGGAAGACCATGCCTGTACCTACTCTGCAGGTTGGCCTTGGACTGCCGCTGGGAACTGAACTGAAAGGAAGGTTTATTCCAAAAATCAATATTCAGGAAGGAGATATTTCCTTATGGGGTGTAGGAGTTCTGCATAGTATAGTTCAGTATTTTCCTGGTAGTAAATTGTTGCCTTTTGATGTTTCACTTTTCGGGGGATACACGAAGCTGCAGGGTAATGTTCCGATAAGCTTACAGCCTGATCCTGCAACAAATGTTATTACTGCACCATATAGTATAAGCTCTTTCGAAGATCAGAAGCTCAATGTATGTGTTGAAGCGTACAATATAAGTGCTATTGCTTCTGTTAACCTTCCTGTAATAACTTTTTACGGAGGACTGGGTTACAGTAAAACAAAAACAGAAATGGCATTGATTGGTAATTTTCCTACGCCACAGCTTGTAAATTCTCCCGCTCCGCATGTTGAATATAATAATGCAGGCGTAAGAAGCGGATCAAGTTTTTCAAACATGGATATAGAGAATTACTCCGGATTAAGGGCGAATATCGGATTAAGGATCAAACTGGCAGTTATCACTATTCATGGTGACTATACCAGGGCGCAATATAATGTTGTATCAGCAGGACTCGGGGTATCTTTCCGGTAGAACATAGCACAAGACAGGAAAATCCCCGGGAAATCCTTCCGGGGATTTTTTTTTCTTCGAACAATTCATTTGAAGTATCAATGTTTATTTCAAATTATAAGTAGTTGAATTATATATATTTGTAAATGACAATTCAGTGCAATAGTCATCTTAACTATAAAAGATGTTATGATGGAACAGCTGCAAAACTGAACAAGATTAATATGACGACGTTAGATATCTGAATATTCAAAAGCTGTGGATCCTAAGAAACTATACTCTGGTTACAGGGCGCTGCTGCAGGCTGCTCATAGTACTGTTACGGCTGACGATACCGGTAAGATAAGGAAAGCGTTGGATATTGCTTCAGCTATATTTAATGATGAGGTTACCATTACCGGTGAGCCCAAGATACTTCATGCTTTATCTGTGGCAAGAATCGTTGCAGGTGAGATGGGACTGGGGATTACCTCAATAATAACAGCTCTGTTACATGATGCTTACGATAAAATCACTTTTGACCCTGATTTTGAAAAACATTTCGGAAAGAAAGTTGTAGAAATTCTGAATGGTTTTTCACGCATAAGCGGCGTTGATGCAATGCAATCCTCATACCAGGCTGAAAATTTCAGGAAATTATTACTGAGCCTTGCTGATGATATCAGAGTAATACTCATTAAAGTTGTTGAACGTCTTGAATATATGCGTAACCTCGATATGGCAACTGAGGAAGACAGACTGAAGATGGCGTCAGAGACTTACTTTCTTTATGCTCCCCTTGCTCACAGGCTTGGATATTACAATATCAAATCTGAAATGGAAGACCTTTCCGTTAAGTATCTGGAACCTGACCAATATAATTATGTGGAGTGCCGGCTGAAGCAGACCACAGCCTCACGAAATAAGCTGATAAAAGACTTTTCAGCGCCATTGAAGGAGCTTCTGGAAAAACAAAATTTAAAATTCACTATTAAAAGCCGCACAAAGTCAAAACATTCCATAATGCTGAAGATGAAAAAGCAGGGAGTGGAATTTGATGAAGTCTATGACATTTTTGCCGTAAGGATAATAATTGACAGCAAAAGTGAAAATGAAAAATCTGATTGCTGGAAAGCATATTCGATTGTAACCGATCTGTATAAGCCTAATACTGAGAGACTTCGTGACTGGATCTCTGTTCCGAAGCCAACTGGCTATGAATCATTGCATACGACTGTGCTGGGTCCGAGAGAAAAATGGGTCGAAGTGCAAATCCGGTCGGTAAGGATGGATGAAATAGCGGAAAAGGGGCTGGCGGCACATTTTAAGTATAAAGGTATCAGGGGAGAAGGCGGACTTGATACATGGCTTACCAGAATGCGAAATATTCTTGAATCATCAGAAAGTGAGGATAGTGCATTTTCAAACCAGGTTGGTTCAGGTTTATATGCCGATGAAGTTTTTGTCTTTACTCCAAAAGGTGATTTACGCCAGCTTCCTGCAGGATCTACGATCCTTGATTTTGCTTTCGACATTCATACCGCAGTGGGATCTACGTGTGTAGGAGCCACAGTGAACGGGAAGAATGTAACAATTAAGCATGTTCTTCAGAATGGAGATCATGTTTCAATATTAAGATCCAAAAATCAGAAACCCAAGAGAGACTGGTTGTCTTTTGTCATTACGTCAAAAGCAAAATCAAAGATCAAGCAGGTTCTTAATGAAGAAAAAACCAAAGCAGCTGCAGAAGGTAAAGAGATCCTGATGCGCCGGCTTAAGAACTGGAAAATAACTTACGGAGACATTAATATTCAGAAGCTTCTTAATTTCTATAATCTGAAGACAGCACAGGATCTGTATTACCTTATCTCAGTTGAAAAAATTGATCTGCTGAAAATAAAAGAAGTACTGCAGAACGAGGCTCCGGATATTCCTGCAGAACCGGTTCCTGTTGCGGAAAAAGAAAAGGAAGTCATCGTTTCACCGACTTCAGACTTTCTCATCATAGAAGACAGGGTAGAGGGTTTGGATTACAAATTTGCAAAATGCTGTACTCCGGTATTTGGCGATAACGTATTTGGCTTTGTAACGATATCTGAAGGAATAAAGATCCATCGCGCCAACTGTCCGAATGCAAATTATATGATGACTAAATATCCATACAGGATTATTGCTGCAAGGTGGACAAAATCAAAATCAAGCCCATCGTTTATAGCAGCGATCAAGGTTACCGGAATTCAGGATATCGGCATGGCAAATAAGATTGCTGATATAGTTTCAGAAAACAAGGGAGTAATCAGGAATTTCAGCTATGTAATGGATAATGGTATATTTGAAGGAATGCTTAATATAATGGTGCCTAATAATAATGTCCTGTATGGAGTTATCAGAAAAATCCAATCAATGAAAGGGATCTTGAAAATATCAAGGATTGACAGTGTTAAATCATCATAAGGGGGTTGTCAGCCCATGGATGGGAAATGGGTTTCATCTTCCTGTAATTGAAATTCCTTTAATACCGCTTATCAGGTCTAACAGGCAGTTTTGCAAGCTTCTCAACCTCCAGTGAAGGGATGCCGAATTCCTCAACAACTTTACCAAGGATAAGGTAGGTGCCGCTTCCCTTGAAAGGATAGTGTTTAAGGGATTGGGCGAAATGTGTAGTATCAAAATAGTTCCCTTCGGGATCAATGAAGCAACCGAAATTCATCCAGTCGTTTTTAATGGTCTTTATGTATTTAATTGTTACCAGGTGACCAATCATCTTCACTTTCTTCCCCTTGTATCTTATTAATTCATTTGCTGTTACATCACCACGGTAAGTTGTTTCCAGCATATTAAACCATGTCATTGATACAGGGAAACCAAAAAGCTCTATCTCATCATATGTATCGTCGAGCTCAGCCTGCGCCAGTTCGGGCAGGGTAAAGTCCACGACAGGAGCGGAGAAGAGAGGCTTCATCGGCTCAGGTTTGCTTTTATTCATCATCATATGTGCTTCCCACAAAAGAACTGCCTTTTTCTTACCTGTAAACCTTAAGGCGCCAGCTCTTATCAGAAGGATCATTTGCTCCAGTCCGGGATTAACACGTGTTATGAAGTCATTCAGATCTCTGAATTCCCCTTCCCTGGTTCTCTCTTCCTCAATAGATTTCGCAAGTTTTTCTTCCAGACTTAATATATGAATAAACCCAAGGTAGACATCTGTGCCATATAAGTTTGTCTTATAATTGCTTTTATTAACACAGGGCAGATTAATGGCTGCTCCATATCTTTTCGCTTCATGGACATATACCCAGGTCCTGTAAAATCCGCCAAAATTATTGATCACTGCTACCATGAATTCTATTGGATAATGAGCTTTGAGCCACAGGCTCTGGAAGCTTTCCACTGCATAGGAAGCTGAATGAGCTTTTGAAAATGAATACCCGGCAAAGGATTCGATCTGTCTCCATACCTCTTTTGTAATTTCTTCACTGTATCCCTTTTCGCGGCAGTTTGAGAAGAACCTGTCTACTATCCGCTGCATCTCCTGTTTAGACCTGTATTTGCCACTCATGGCCCGTCGCAGGGTATCGGCATCGGCAAGATCGAGTCCTGCAAAGTGATGACAAACCTTAAGAACATCTTCCTGGTAAACCATTACTCCAAAGGTTTCCTCAAGCTGTTCTTTCATTACCGGGTGTATGTAATTGATATTGTTTGGGTTATGGAATCGGTTGATGTACTCTTTCATCATTCCGGAACGTGCAACACCGGGTCTTATGATTGAGCTTGCAGCGACAAGAGTGGGGTAATCTTCACACCTTAGTTTTTGCAGAAGACCGCGCATTGAAGGACTCTCAACATAAAAACAACCTTTGGTTTCGCCGGTTCTCAGAAACTCTTTGATCTTTTTATCCTTTTTGAACTTCTGTATTGCATGCACATCAACGTCAATACCGCGGTTCTGCAGAATAATTTCGGCACTCTCCTTAATATGTCCGATACCCCGCTGACTCAGAATATCCAGTTTTTCAAAACCGATCTCTTCTGCAGTATACATGTCCCACTGAGTTGTAGGAAAGCCTTTGGGAGGCATATCGAGGGCTGTATAACATGCAATGGGTTCTTCTGAAATGAGGATCCCGCCTGCATGGATACTGCGCATATTCGGAAAATCAGCAATTTTCAGACCTGTGGAAAAGATGGTCTCGGTTATCTCATTCCGGTTTGACTCTGCCGAGGGATTCTCAATGAGTGAATCAATCTCTTCCTTTGGCAATCCATGAACCTTTCCAAGTTCCCTGACTATGGATCTGCCTCTGAATGTGTTCATGGTACCGAGAAGAGCAGTATGCTTATAACCATATCTCTTAAAAATATAGTCTGTAACTTCGTCCCTTTCTTTCCATGAATAATCAATATCGAAATCGGGGGGTGAGCTTCGTTTTGGATTCAGAAACCTCTCGAAGTAAAGGTTTAGATCGATAGGATCAACATTGGTGATTTTCAAGCAATAAGCAATCACAGAATTTGCTCCGCTGCCTCGTCCGACATGATAAAATCCCCTTGCCATGGAATATCTTATGATATCCCATGTTATAAGAAAGTAGGCTGAGAATCCGAGCTTGTCAATTATTGCAAGCTCATGCTGAATTCTCTTTTTTGCTTCCTTATTCTCTTTTCCATATCTGTATACCATTCCATCCCAGGCGAGCTTTTCGAGAAGCATTTTATCATCATACCGGCTTGCTGAAAAGATCTTTTTGTTTTTAATACTCTCGCGATCGAAGTCTAAGTAGCAGTCATCAAGGATCTTGCGTGTGTTATTAATTATTATTTCTGGCACTTCTGATTTGTTCCTGATCATGGACTTTGATTCGAAAAACTCATCGTCAGCAGCACACTGTGATGATTTCAGATGACTCAGGAGAATATTATTATCGACAGCCCTGAGGCTTTTATGGATAGAAATATCATCCTTTTCTGCAAATGTCACCGGATTAAGAAGGATCATCATATTCCTGTCGAATGAGGCAGGCATTGTCACCAGCCGGTTCATCTCTCCATGGCGTATGCCAATCCGCTCATTATCAAAAAGCTTCCGTCCGGGTATTTTTTGAAGAGTATAGATGATATAAGTTTCTGTGAACTGAGGAGCTGGGAATGGAACAGGTTCTTTATCAAAGTTCAGTTTTGAAAGAAATTCATTCAGTTCCCTTAATCCTTTGTTATTGCGGGCAAGGCCGATATATTGCAGTTCATTGCCATTTCTGAATTCAATTCCTGCAATGGGTTTTATATTGTTTTTGCCGCACTCACCTGCAAAGTCAGGTATTGCAGAGGAGTTATTGATATCAGTCAGGGCAATGGTACCGGCTCCTGCAGCAATCGCTTTCTGTACGAGCTGCTCAACGGACATTGTGCCATAGCGGAGACTGTAATATGAGTGGCAATTTAAATACATACTCCATCCCAGCGTCCCCGGAGTCTTTCTTCCATCAGATTTTGCTCTTTAAGGGCATTTTCAATCTGTTTAAGGGCCTTTTCCTCCCGTTCGGTAACTGTCATCACCCCGGCAGCTCTCTTCACCGCATTTCGCCCGAAACGCTTTCTGAGCTTGTCCATTGCCAGGTAAAGGCTGACTTTTTCAGGAGTGTCATCAAACATGTCGAGTTGCTGAACACCCCGTATCATATGACTCAATCGCACTCCGATAAGCCTGATAAGCATACGTCTCTGGTACAGCCTGATGAAAAGCTCTTTTGCCATATCGGTCAGTACGTGATCAAAAGAAGTATACGGAATGCGTTTCTGAAGAGTATGAGTATCGAAGTTTGAATACCGTATTTTAACAGTGATGCATGATGTGAGCTTTTCCTGATTTCTGAGTTCGAACGCAATCTTTTCCACCATGCTTAGAAGAAGCTGATTGAGCCGTACTATATCAGTAGTATCTTTTTCAAAAGTGTGTTCTGTGCCGA
The DNA here is from genome assembly GCA_038325595.1 of Bacteroidales bacterium. Classification (GTDB taxonomy): domain Bacteria; phylum Bacteroidota; class Bacteroidia; order Bacteroidales; family VadinHA17; genus LD21. Next base: position 15,360 of record JBBQJD010000022.1, read on the forward strand.
TGGATTTCTGCTCCGAATAGCTTATTACAGGTGTGGAGTCTATTCCGTTTGCTCTTTTCCATATTTCAATACCATTTTTACCCATCAGTTTTTCAAGCATCGGGGCAGGAATATTCCTGAGGGTATATATTGTTGCAATACCCATTGAACGGAGTGAATGATAGGTCTTCTGACCGATCATCGGTATTTTGATTATGGAAAGCGGATCGAGGAAGGGGAGAACTATCTCTTTTTTTACCTCTATTTCCCCATTTGGTTTTGCCTCGCCTGTAGCGATCTTTGAGACTGTTTTATTTACTGAAAGCCCTGTGGATATTGGCAGTCCTGTTTCTTTTATAATATGCTGTCTCAGTTCGTGTGACCATTTATAACAACCGTAAAACCGGTCCATGCCCGTGATATCGATATAATGCTCATCGATCGAAGATTTCTCGTAAACAGGAGCTTTTTCAGCAATTATTTCCGTTACTATGTCTGAATAATTGCTGTACGATTCCATGTCGCCGCGTATAATTATTGCATCGGGACAAAGGTTTCGGGCCATTTTCATCGGCATTGCCGAGCTTACTCCATATTTACGTGCTTCATAGCTGCAACTTGAAACCACACCACGGTCAGACATGCCGCCAATGATCACAGGTTTCCCGTTCAGCCTGCTGTTCTTCAGCCGCTCAACCGATACGAAAAAAGTATCGAGATCAAGGTGAAGGATAGTTCTTTCTATGTTACCGGTGATTATCATTTTAGTAGATATAAGTGCCTAAAGTGCCTAAAGTGCCTAGAGTGCCTGGAGTGCCTGGAGTCATGGAGCACTTAAAGGTTTAAGTTTTTGCCGATTGAAGTAAAAATTGCAAGCAACTCGTTTGACTCAGTTAGTACTGATTCTAATTCTCTGGTTTCGATCCATTTTAATTCTCCTATAATTTCAAGCCAATAACATGTTTCATTTGCTTCACTTTCACAGATTTTAATTTTATTTTTAAAATCTGCTCTGCTTCTTGCTCTGTTTGCCTCACGATAATTGGCTCCAATACTGGTGCCTGCCTTCGTTAATTGATTTCTAATTATCTTTCCTTCCACAGTATTTGGCAGGAGTACAGACAACTTGATAATCCTTATTGCAAAAGCTTTCGTTCTTTCCTCAAGCTTCTTGCTAAATTCCTTGTTTTCCATTTTTTTGATTTTAAGTGTTCTTCCCAACTTTAAGTACTCCAAACTTTAGCTCACTCCAAACTTTGTTTATAAATAATTTGTATTTATCAATAATCTGTCATACATTTGATTAAAATATAATCAAATTAATGATTACAATATAATCAAATTAATTATGTATTTCACATCCAACTTAAAATTTTTACGAAAAAGGAAAGGACGGACCCAGGATGATGTTGCCGCCGCCCTTAACCTTAAACGTTCGACCCTGAGCGGGTATGAGAACGGTGTGGCCCAGCCCGGAATTGAGATACTCATCTCATTTTCAAAGTATTTCAATATATCGATAGATACATTGTTAAAAGTTGATATAGCCCGTTTATCTGAAAGCCAGCTTGGCGAACTCGAAAGAGGATATGATGCATATGTAAAGGGAAGTAACCTCAGGGTGCTTGCTACAACTGTTACATCAGATGATCAGGAAAACATTGAACTGGTTCCTGAAAAAGCCAAAGCAGGATATGCCACAGGATACGCTGATCCCGAATATATCGGCGAACTTCCCAGGTTCCGCCTGCCATTCCTGTCGGATAAGCGGAAATACAGAACTTTTCAGCTTAAGGGTGATTCCATGCTGCCAATTCCCGACGGCTCATGGGTAACAGGGGAGTTCCTTCAGGACTGGAGGGATATAATAAGCGGTAAAGCCTATATAATTTTTACAATTAATGACGGTATTGTTTTCAAAGTGGCTGAAAACAATCTTACCAAAGATGGTAAGCTTGTCCTTTATTCACTTAATCCTTTTTATGAACCATATGAAGTCCATGTAAATGAAGTGAAAGAGGTATGGAAATTCGTGAATTATATCAGCAGTGAACTTCCGGAACCTGTACTGCCTGAAAAGCAACTGATGCAATCGATGGCTATTATGAAAAATGATCTGGAAAGAATCAAGGCGAAAATAGGAGGGGATATCATGGATATTAAAGAGATTCCTGACAGGTAACTATCCTTCATATATCCATTTACCGTTAATGAAGCTCAATGGAATTACCTTTATTTTTTCCAATTCTTCTACTGAATACTTTACGTGAGGTAATTTAATCAACTCATTGATATCCTTTTGTTTATTTATTGCTTCTGAGGACATTATTATAAATAATCCAGGATTAACAAAGTATCTTAAAGCAGGTGATTCGCAAATAACAGGAGTGTTGGCCGGAACTTTTTTCATGATCTCATTGAAAGCTTTGTGGAGAGATCCATCGGTCACTTTTGCAAAATAGACATCCGATGCCCCGGCATTCAGCATCCTTGAGGTGTCTTTTGTTGATCCGGGATCAGTTTCTTTATATATTGAATAGCCTTCATGCTCATTGATTAGTGCTAATCCCGGAGTAGTCTCATGGAAGTGGGGTGTTATCTTGATGGCGACAATTTCAGGATGCCTTATCTGCTCAATTATCCGGCATGCAAAAGTCGTTTTCCCGGATTTTGTTCCGGTACCGGCAATAAGAAGCAGATTTGGAATATTCATATAAGTTATGTTATGGAACTCCGTGGTTATGTAAGAGTTCTTGTTTATATATTTTTTTTGTTACACAGAGTAAATCCTGAGGTTCACAGAGTTTCACAGAGGATTTTTTTGTTACACAGAGGAAATCCGGAGGTTCACAGAGTTTCACAGAGAACTAAGAAATACACTGTGGAACTCCGTGGTTCTGTGAGAGTTCTTGTTTATTTTTTTTTGTTACACAGAGGAAATCCGGAGGTTAACAGAGGTTCACAGAGGAAATAAGAATTTTTATTCTTTTGTAAGCGCCAATATCATCTGGATAATCTTCTCATTATCCGATTCCGGAATTTTGCCCGAATAAATAGCCCTGCAAATCCTGTTTTTATCAAGGATGACCACACTATAGCTGTCTGCCGGCAGACCCCAGAGGTTCTGAAGTTCAGCTTCATAATCAAATAAGATTGTAGTTCCGAACTTTTTTGCCTTCTTTCCTGCAATAGACCTGATAAGGCCATTGGGTTTCCATGTTGATTTACAATCAACTACGCCAAAGCCTTTAAAATAATCCCTGCTAATCATTTTATCTATATCGACGGCCTTATTTACTGCTTCATTAAAAGGTTCATTCAACTCTGATTCGTCAGGATCCACATAATTGACCTGGATTACTTTTCCTGCCCATGAATCCATCGTAAATTCTTTTTTATCGGCATCAGTGAACATCCATTCAGGTGCTTTCATTCCGATTTCAAGCTTTTTACCAGCCTGACCATTAACAGATATTAGCGCCAGAGTAGTGAACAGAAGTGTGAAGATCATGTTTTTCATATACTTATGGTTAAAATTAATTTTCGAAATATAATAAGAATAGTTTGGAGTGCCTAGAGTTTGGAGTACTTAAAGTGGATAAGAAGTACGGATACCCGGAATCCCAGGGTGCGATTAATTGAAATTTAAGCCTGGTACGGATGTTCTTAAGCCCCCATTTGTGGGTGTGGGGGTTGATAAATAAGTTTGGAGTGCCTGGAGTTTGGGGTAATAACTCTAAGTACTTAGACACTTTAGGAACTTCTAAATTAATTTCAGATATTATACCGTTAATCCCGCCAACTGTATTACTTTTGCACTCTGAAAATTAATTATGCAGTCAATAAGAAATATTGCGATTATTGCACATGTCGATCATGGTAAAACCACATTGGTAGACAGGATTATACAGGAGTGCAAGGTTCTTGATCAACGTAAGGAAGCAGGAGACCTTATCCTCGACAGCAATGACCTGGAAAGGGAAAGAGGCATTACAATTGTTTCAAAAAATGTTTCGGCAAGATATAAAGGATTTAAAATCAATATAATAGATACACCAGGCCATGCTGATTTTGGTGGTGAGGTTGAAAGAGTATTGAAAATGGCTGACGGAGTTCTGCTTCTTGTCGATGCTTTTGAAGGACCTATGCCACAGACAAGGTTTGTTCTGGGAAAGGCTATTAATCTTGGACTGAAACCTATTGTAGTTGTAAATAAAGTTGACAAGGAAAACTGCCGTCCTGATGAGGTCCAACAGGACATTTTCGAGCTTATGTTCAATCTTGATGCTTCTGATGAGCAGCTGAATTTTGAAACAGTCTTCGGCTCTTCAAAACATGGATGGATGAGCAAGGACTGGAAAAAACCCACAACGGATATTACTACACTTCTTGATACAATAATTGAGCAAATACCGGAACCGCCTTATATTGAGGGAACAGCACAGATGCAGGTTGCTTCGCTTGATTTTTCAAGCTATGTCGGTCGTATAGCAATAGGCAGGGTGTTCAGGGGCGATATCAATATAGGAGTTGATTATACACTGTGCAAAAAAGACGGTGCTGTCAGAAAGGTCAGAGTTAAGGATCTTTATGTTTTTGAAGGCCTCGGAAGGGTAAAAACTGAAAGCGTAAGATGCGGAGACCTTTGCGCTGTGGTTGGTCTTGAAGATTTTGAAATTGGCGATACACTGGCTGATCTACTTAATCCGGAAGCTCTGAAAAGGATTGAAGTTGATGAACCTACAATGAGCATGGTATTTACAATCAACAACTCTCCGCTTTTCGGCAAGGAAGGTAAATTTGTCACTTCCAGGCACTTGAGAACCAGGCTCATGAGAGAAACTGAAAAAAATCTCGCTCTGAAAGTTGAAGAAACAAATTCGGAAGATACTTTTAATGTTTTTGGACGTGGGATACTTCACCTCTCAATACTGATTGAGACAATGCGCCGTGAAGGCTATGAATTTCAGGTTGGTAAACCAAAGGTAATACTCAAAGATATAAACGGAGTTAAATCAGAACCTTACGAGACATTGACTATAGATGTTCCGGCTGAATTTTCAGGAAAAGCCATAGAACTCATCACTCAGCGTAAAGGTGAGATGATCATAATTGAGCCTAAGGGTGATCTCATCCATCTTGAATTTGATATACCTTCACGCGGTCTGATCGGTCTTCGCAACAATATGCTTACTGCCACCTCAGGAGAAGCTGTTATGCATCACCGCTTCAGGGCATACGACAAATACAAAGGGGATGACCTCATGCCCAAGCAGAATGGTTCATTGATTTCCCTTGATATGGGAATGGCCACAGGCTACGCAATTGACAGGCTTCAGGACAGGGGAAGATTTTACATTGATCCGGGAGACCAGGTTTACAAGGGACAGGTTATCGGTGAACACACAAGGATGGGTGATGTCGAAGTCAATATTATTAAAGGAAAGAAACTTACCAATATGAGGGCATCAGGCTCAGATGAAGGACTCAAGATAGCCCCCAGGCTTAAATTTTCCCTGGAAGAATCAATGGAGCAGATCAAGGATGATGAACTTCTTGAGATTACTCCATTAAGCCTCAGGATGCGAAAAGTACCATCCTATAAATTTGCTTAACCGGCTTATTTATATTAGATAATAAAAGCTTATATAAACTTAAGGTTCCAATAAAAATCAAAGGGTTTCACAGAAAATACTTTTTACAAACTGAATTCTAACCCTTTGCTTTGAGAATGATTCTAGTAATCGGTTAAAAAATCATTTAAAGGTTTCATAGCTTTTGCTGCTCTGACTATTGTCTCAAAACCTTCCGGGCTGCAGATTTCCTTATCGGATATCATTCTGGAGACCAGGAAGCTCTTCATTCTGAGCAGTTCAATATAAGTATGATCCTTCGGATATCCTTTCGGAGCCGTTTTGAGCTTTTCTCCTTCAATCTCTTTAAAATTCCTTACAAATTCCTTGTCATTAATTATTCTGACAAGTTCTTCACCATCATCATTGATCTTTTCCCTGATTGCTGTAAGCCATTGGGTGGGAGGAACATAAGCACCTCCGGCAATCATCGAATTACCGGGTTCAACATGAATATAATATCCGGCAAATTTATCTCCGTTCTTTTTTCCCCCTCTTACTATAAATGCCCCCAGATGGGTTTTATATACAGTTTTATCAGGTGAAAACCTGATATCACGGTTTATCCTGTATGTGCAGCTCTTTGCCTCAAGGCCTTTCATAATAGGATCAAATGAAACTATCTGGTCAATGACAGCCTGAACATATGATTCATAATTTGCTTTTGCATCATCATACGCAGAGCGGTTAGCTACGAACCAATCCCTGTTGTTGTTCTTCTTAAGTTCTTTAAGATAATCGAGAGTTGTTTTTTTTATCGCGTTCATATTATGTTCTGTTGTTGGTCTTTAAAAATGCACATAGATAATAAATGATTGTGTTCTTTCGAGTTCAAATACAACAACTCTGGTTCATTAGTGTTAGTATTTGTTGAACAAATATAATTAAGAAAGTTTTATGCGTCGCGAAGTACCTAAAAAGAAGATCACTGCTGCAGGATTAAAAAATGCATTAAAGTTATATAGCTATATAAAGCCATATCGTGTTGAGTATATTCTTGGTTTGTTTTTCCTGTTAGGATCAAGTGTTGCAAGCCTTGCTTTCCCTAAACTGCTCGGCGACCTGGTAAATTCAGGAAACAGCGGGAAACTCGCTGATGATATAAACCGGATAGCCTTATTATTGATAGTTACACTTACCCTGCAAGCTGTATTTTCATATTTCAGGGTTATATTATTTGTCAATGTAACAGAGAAAACACTGGCTTTCCTCCGGCAACATACATATAATCATTTAATTACGCTTCCCTTAAGATTTTTTGAAAAGCACAGGGTTGGCGAGCTGAACAGCCGTATTTCTTCTGATATTTCATTATTGCAGGAGACTCTTACTTCGACTTTGGCTGAGTTTATCCGGCAAATAATAATAATAACCGGGGGGATTACACTTCTTGCTATTACTTCATGGAAACTAACCCTATTCATGCTGGCAATCTTACCTGGTATGATACTTCTTTCAGTGGTTTTCGGAAGGTTTATACGAAAATATTCAAAGCAGGTACAAAAGGAGGTTGCTGAATCAAATACAATCGTTGAAGAGACTTTGCAGGGAATACAGATCGTAAAGACATATACAAACGAGTACCGTGAAATGGACCGTTATAGAAACCGGACGAATGAAATAGCCAGGATTGGGATGAAGGGAGGAAAATATCGTGGAGCATTTTCTGCCTTTATGATACTGGGATTATTTGGAGCAATGACAGCTGTGATATGGAAAGGTTCTGTGATGATGTCAGAAGGATTAATCGCTGCCGGTGATCTCTTCTCCTTTGTAATATATTCCGGATTCGTAGGAGGTACGATTGGCGGTCTTGCAGGCATCTTCACGCAGATCCAGAAATTTATAGGAGCTACCGAGGAGTTGTTTGAGATATTTGATGAGAAAGAGGAAAATCTGAGCAATGTCCCGGAGGTTACCAAAGAAGATAAACTTAAAGGAAGTCTTGTTTTCGAGAGTCTGAGCTTCAGATATCCTTCAAGGCCTGATGAAGAAGTTCTTAGCAACATCAGCTTTATTATTCCTGAGAATCAAATGGTTGCTCTTGTAGGGACCAGCGGTGCAGGAAAATCAACGATCGCAGCCCTTTTGTTAAAGTTGCATGAGCCCACTGCCGGAAATATATTTTTTGGTAAAAGGAACAGCAGAGACTTTCCATTATCAGCGCTACGAAGCCAGATTGCGCTTGTACCACAGGATGTATTTCTTTTCGGGGGATCAATAAAGGAAAATATCCTGTACGGAAAACCTGGTGCTGCCGATGAAGAGGTCCTTGATGCTGCCAGGAAGGCAAATGCCCTTGAATTCATAGACAGGTTTCCGGATAAACTTAATACCATAGTCGGAGAACGCGGTACACAGCTTTCAGGCGGTCAACGTCAAAGGATAGCTATCGCAAGAGCTGTTCTTAAAAATCCACGTATTCTTATTCTTGATGAAGCTACATCATCTCTCGATTCTGAATCTGAGCGACTTGTTCAGGATGCTCTTGAAAAGCTCATGGTAGGACGTACCTCCATCGTCATAGCACACAGGTTATCAACCATCCGTAAAGCCGATCAGATAATGGTTCTGAGCGGAGGTCGTGTAGTAGAACAGGGAACACACGAAGAACTGATTTCCCTCGATAACGGATTGTACCGGAACCTCAGCCAATTGCAGTTTGCAGTGTAAGAAAGACAACTTTTGTATCAAAATGCTTATATTTGAGATGCTTATTAAAAAAAAATACGGATGAAGCTCTCATATTGTAAAACATTTTATTTCTCCATAGCTTTTTGTACAGGAGTTTTTATTTTGACCTGCTGTAATCCCTCACTGGAAGAAAAGTTGCCCGAAATTGACCGGATTTCTGAGAAATGGATTCCTGATGGGAGGGAAGGTCTCTTTAATATTAATGTAGATCAGGCAAATAAGGGTACTATAGTCTTGCGTGGTGAGACAAACGTACCACAAGCTAAAGAGGAGGTACTGGATTTGTTTAAAAATTCCGGTTCAGCCATTATTGACAGCATCCGTGTACTGCCAGACACTATAAATAATGAAAGGTTCTTTGGCTTTGTTACAATAAGTGTAGCAAATCTCAGAAAGCAGCCTGATCATGCGTCAGAACTTGTGTCCCAGGCAATTTTGGGTACTCCTGTTATTGTTTTAAAGAATGAAGATTCCTGGCTGTTAGTACAAACACCAGATAAATATATATCCTGGACTGAGGAATCCTCAGTCAACCTCATGACGAGGGCCGAAATGAATATATGGAGTCATTCAGATAGAATTATCTATCTGGAAAATTCAGGATTCATTTACTCTTCAGCTGATGAATCAGGGGTCATCGGAGATATAGTTGCAGGGAGCCTTATCAGGAATTCAGGAAAAATAAAGGGTTATACAAAAGTTTTATTACCCGACGGACGTGAAGGATTTGTGCGGGATAAGGAAATTACAGATTTTAACTCCTGGAAATTAAGCCTGGACTATTCCGGGGATCGGTTATCTTCTATTTCGCTGACATTCATGGGTTCTCCTTATTTATGGGGAGGTTCGTCAACGAAAGCTGTGGATTGCAGCGGATTTGTACAGTCAGTTTACTTTATGAACGGAATAATTCTATCCCGCGATGCTTCCTTACAGGCGGGTCATGGAAGTGTAGTTGATATTTCAAATGGATTTGACAAACTCGTAAAGGGAGATCTTCTGTTTTTCGGATGGAAGAATGATAAAGGTCCGCATGTTACACATGTGGCAATATATCTTGGCAATTCAGAATATATTCATTCTTCCGGCAGAGTCATGATTAATAGCCTTGATTCAGCCAGCAAAATTTTTAACAGTTACAGAAAAAGCTCCCTGCTCAGCTCCCGCAGAATGCTGGGAATTGAAAATGATAATGGAATATTGCCGGTAGCTAAGCATGAATGGTACTGATGAGGGGTGAGAGACTAAGTGACTGAGGGACAGAGTGACTGAGGGACTGAGAGACTAAGTGACTGAGGGACGTAGAGGGAGGAAGACTTATATAGCCTTTGTGAACAAAAAATATTTGATTAGGTGTGAGGAATGAAATGGAATGAGTTGCAATAAAATAATTTGTTGAAGTACTTGAAAATGAAGACAAGAAGGAAATTTCTTAAAGATTGCGGTTTGCTTGCAGGAGCAACCGGTTTCAGCTATGGATCCCTCGGTTATCCCGGAGTTCAGGATATGGAACAATCCTTTAGAAATTCAAAGATGGTACTAAGGTTCAGACCTTATGAACTACAGCTCAGGCATGTTTTTACCCTGGCATCCGGATCGAGAACAACAACACCTGTAATGCTGACAGAGATTGAATTTGATGGTAAAATTGGATACGGCGAAGCATCGATGCCACCTTACCTTGGTGAAAGTCATGCTACAGCGAAATCGTTCCTTGAAATGGTGGATCTCAGCAAGTTTGAAAGTCCGTTTTTTATGGAAGAGATACTTGCATACATTGACAATCTGGCCCCGGGAAACTATGCTGCAAAGGCATCTGTGGATATTGCCCTGCATGATCTGGTTGGAAAACTAATGAAGCAACCCTGGTACAGGATCTGGGGTCTGAATCCTGAAAGGACACCGGTTACATCCTTTACTATAGGTATCGATAAACCAGAGGTTGTAAAGGAAAAGACTCGTGAAGCTTCACCTTATAAAATACTAAAAGTAAAGCTGGGTCAGGGGAATGATAAAGAAATGATCCAGGCTGTCCGGAGTGTGACCGATACGCCAATCTGCGTGGATGTCAACCAGGGATGGACTGATAAATCTCTGGCACTCAATATGATAGAATGGCTTAAGGCACAGGATGTTGTATTTGTTGAACAGCCAATGCCTAAGGCTTACGTTGATGATATAGCGTGGCTTACGGAAAGAAGTCCATTGCCTGTAATTGCTGATGAAGCTTTTCAGACAATTGAGGATTTTAAGAAAGTACAGGGAGTGTACAGCGGAATCAATATCAAGCTTATGAAATGCGGTGGCCTCAGAAAAGCATTTTCAATAATCAGTATGGCCAGGGCGGAAAAAATGAAAGTAATGATCGGCTGTATGACCGAAACTTCCTGTGCAGTTACCGCGGCAGCGCAACTTTCACCGCTTGTTGACTGGGCGGACCTGGATGGAAATCTGCTGATAAGCAATGATATCTTCAAGGGAATCATAATTAAGGAAGGAAAAGTGATTCTTCCAGACAGACCAGGAATAGGTGTGATTAAGGTATGATAAGTTGATAAGAGTGATAAGCATACAATAATACCACCATTAACATATCACAAAAAGCCTATAATTAATATTATGTAAAATAGGTTATTTTAAAACGGAGAATTGTGCCTACGCGAATCCAGTTAATAAAAAAAGGGATACACAACTGTATCCCTCCTCTATTTTCATCGATAGCTTTATTTCTACTTGTTCTCTGCAGCATTAAGTTTGGTCCTTATCTGCTCATACTTATCAGTCTGTTTCAATCTGTAATATAATTCTGAAAGACTTCTCATTGCGTAAACATCTTCAGGATTAATTTCATGAGCTTTTTCCATATGAGGAAGTGCTTTTGCGTATATTGCATTAGCTTCATCAACCGCATCACTGTATTTCTTCACATCCATTATCTCATTGGCTTTTATGAACATATCAGCTGCCTTATTGATATATGCTGCTCCCAGGCCATACTGAGTATCAAAGACATCAGGATTAAGTTCAATAGATTTTTCCAGCTCAGTAATCGCCTCATCGTATTTATTCTGATTAAGGTACATTATACCTGCTGCAAAATACAGACTATAGTTGTTAGGATCTGTTTCCTTAGCAACCTTAATATACTTCATAGCCTCATCATGTTTATTGCTCTTTATATAAAGATCAATTAACTGAAGCGTAATGGTTTTGTCATCAGGAAAGACACCTGGAAGACTTGTCAGAACAGATTCAGCTTTGGTTGTATCACCAAGATTAAGATAAGCTTCATATATCTGATAATAAGGTGTTATTCCCAGATATTTCATTTCAGTACACTTTTCGAAGTGCTTTATTGCTGCCTCATGGTTACCTGAATTGGAAGCTGCCAGACCTGCATTATAATACATTCCCGTGTCGATGGCACCCGCATATTTATCGCTTTCTGTAATTTCAATCTGCTTAGCGAAGGATTCAAGAGCACCTTTAAAGTCCTTTGCTTCAAATCTTTGGCTTCCCTGGTTGTAAAGATCAGCAGCAAGCGAGCTGTAAACCATTTGAGTTATAATCTTCTTCTTTGTACCTCCTTTTGGATCAAGCTCGATGGCCTTCTCATAAGCTGCATATGCTTCGTCAAGCGGATCGGCATAATAAGCTTTATATGTTGGATTATCTGATTCGTAAGCTGCCTGGGCCAGTTTACCCTTTGCAAAATAAGTATTGGACCAGTTCATGGTTTTCTCATTAACCAAAGCCTGGTCAATAGCTTCCTTGGCTTTATCAAGAGCACCCTGCTCAATAAATCCAAGAGCGCTGGTTACTTTACCCTTTTGGGACATTGCTCCAACAGAAATCATAATAGCTGCAATCAGCAGAAAAACTTTTTTCATAATTATAAATTTATTTTTAATTTATTTATCACTGTGAAATTTTTCACAAATTTAAGCATTCCTAGTTCAATCATCAAATTCCTTGCCATTTTCCTCATTATTTATTTTATCTCCCTCCGGGAGGATATCTTCAATGGCTCCCTCCTCTTCACTTACCAGCACACAAGCCACTGAAGCAATTATATCATGTTCCTTCAGATTAATCAGCCTCACTCCCTGGGTTGCTCTCCCCATAACTCTTAACCCCGAAACAGGACTCCTTAGTATATTACCAAATTGCGTGATGATCATAAGGTCATGATTATCAGTAACATCCTTCAGAGCAATGAGTGAGCCGGTCTTGTCGGTTATATTAATTGTCTTAACACCTTTGCCGCCTCTGTTTGTTATTCTGTATCCATCAATATCAGATCTTTTGCCATAGCCCTTTTCAGATACTACAAGGATATCCTTTTCTTTTTTCTCGACAGTAATCATTCCTATTACAACATCACTATCATTTGCAAGCCTTATTCCGCGGACACCAGAAGCAGTTCTTCCCATTGGTCTGACAGATGCTTCAGGAAAACGTATTGCGCGACCTGATTTAACTGCGAGCATGATATGGAACTGACCGTTTGTCATTCTGGCTTCGAGAAGTTCATCGCCGTCACGGACAGTAATTGCATTTACCCCATTGGTGCGGGGTCTGGAATATGCTTCAAGGGAAGTTTTCTTAATTATACCCTTTGTTGTGCAGAGAACGATGAAATTATTATTGATATATTCCTCATCACCAAGGTTTTTCACATTGATAAAGGCTCTTACATTATCATCAGGTTCAATATTAATCAAATTCTGCATAGCCCTTCCCTTTGATGTTCTGGAACCTTCAGGAATGCTGTAGACTTTAAGCCAGAAGCATTTGCCATTTCGCGTAAAGAAAAGCATTGTATTATGCATCGTTGCTACATAAAGGTGTTCAATAAAATCTTCGTCCCTTGTTGCCCCGCCTTTTGCCCCGGTTCCGCCCCTGTTCTGCCGGCGGAATTCTGTTAATGGAGTTCTTTTTATGTAACCCATATGCGAAATGGTGATTACCATTTCATCATCGGAATAGAAATCTTCGGGATTGAATTCTTCTGCATTCGGGATTATTTCGGTTCTTCTTTTATCACCGTATTTTTCCTTTATTTCAAGCAATTCATCTTTGATAATCTTCATCTGGAGATCTTCACTGGCCAGAATGCTTTTCAGATAAGCGATCAGCTCCATAACTTCCTGATATTCAGCTCTTAATTTTTCCTGTTCAAGTCCTGTAAGCTGACGAAGCCTCATTTCTACAATAGCCCTGGATTGTATTTCAGACAATCCGAACCTTTCCATGAGCCTTTCCCTTGCCATTTCCGGAGTCTGGGAACCTCTTATAATGGCTATTACCTCATCGATATTATCGCTGGCAATAATAAGACCTTCAAGTATGTGTGCCCGTTTTTCGGCCTGATCCAGATCGTATTTAGTCCTTCTAATTACTATTTCATGCCGGTGTTCGACGAAATAATGTATTAAATCCTTAGTATTAAGTGTTTTAGGACGTCCTTTTACAAGAGCGATATTATTTACGCTGAACGAGGTCTGAAGAGATGAAAGTTTATAGAGATTATTCAGAACGACATTTGCACTGGCTTCTTTTTTAAGAATGATGACGATCCTCATTCCATTCCTGTCAGATTCATCATTAATATATGAAATCCCCTCAAGCTTCTTTTCATTGATAAGATCAGCGATCTTCCGGATCATTTCAGCTTTATTGACCATGTACGGGATCTCATTCACAATAATACTTTCCCGTCCGGAATGTGTTAGTTCAATCTCTGTTTTCGCCCTTACAACGATCCTGCCCCTCCCGGTTTCGCAAGCATCTCTGATACCCTGTCCACCATAGATTATTCCCCCGGTGGGAAAGTCAGGACCTTTTACATACTGTAAAATTTCATCAAAGGTAATATCATGATTATCAATATATGCTATTGTGGCATCTATAATCTCTGAGAGATTATGCGGAGGCATGTTGGTTGCCATACCTACTGCAATTCCCGAAGCCCCGTTAACAAGCAGGTTAGGAATTCTGGTTGGCAACACGGATGGTTCCTGCAATGAATCATCAAAATTAGGCTGAAAATCCACAGTATCCTTATCAATATCTGCCAGAGTTTCTTCAGCAATTCTCTTGAGCCTTGCTTCTGTATATCGCATTGCTGCAGGGCTATCACCATCGACTGAGCCAAAATTTCCCTGACCGTCGACCAGCGGATACCTTAGCGACCATTCCTGCGCCATCCTGACCATGGCTTCATAAACTGACGAATCACCGTGGGGATGGAACTTACCAAGCACCTCTCCCACTATTCTTGCTGATTTTTTGTATGATTTATTTGAAAATACTCCGAGCTCCGACATTCCGAATAGTACTCTTCTGTGTACAGGTTTCAGGCCATCCCTCACATCAGGCAATGCCCTGGAAACAATAACCGACATCGAATAGTCGATGTAGGCCGATTTCATCTCCTCCTCAATATTTACCTTAATTACTCTCTCTCTCTCTGACATATCAACTTAAAAATTAATAAATTACATTGGAATTCTTATCTCGCAGAATTACAATCTGCGAAAATAGACATTATTTGGTTAATTTTGAGTTTTTAAAGCAGGGAGTTTTTAACATTTAATGTTCATAATTGGGCACGAAAATTGTGTAATAGAAATAATGCATTATATAACTTATAAATAATGATAATGCGTACTTTTGTCAGAAGAAATCTGCCAGAGTGTCTATTAGTTTAAAATATCTGAAAAAGAAAGAGACTGAAATATGGATTCACAATTTTCTCAACGGGTTAAAGATATACTTGGATATTCCAAGGAAGAGGCTATAAGATTGGGTAACAGTCATATAAGTCCCGAACATCTTTTTCTGGGCATCCTCAGAGACGGGGAAAGCATTGCTATAGATATCCTTTTGAATCAGGGAATAGATTTACTGGTACTTAAAGGATCACTCGAGAAAAGCATAAAAGTTGAAAGTCCTGTCCCTGTTGCTGACCATGAAGTAATACCACTTTTAAGGAGCACAGAGCGGATACTTAAACTTGTTTACCTTGAAGCGAAAGCTCTTAAAAGCTCCACAATTGATACAGAACACCTTCTGCTAGCCATCCTTAAAGATGAAAATGCCCTGGTTACAAGGTTTTTGTCTGAACTGGATGTTGATTATCAATCAGTACGCAGGATAATTGAAGCTGAATCACCGAATTTCAAAGCTGATTTTCCGCGTGATGAAGATGATGAAGGTCCGGGCTTTGCAGGTCCGGGAAAAGGTCAGAACCAACCGTCATCACCAAAACCATCATCTGACACACCTGTCCTTGACAATTTTGGTATTGACCTTACAAAAGCAGCCGAAGAAGGAAGGCTCGATCCTGTTGTAGGAAGAGCAAGGGAAATCGAAAGACTTGCACAGATATTATCAAGAAGGAAAAAGAACAACCCGGTTCTTATCGGTGAGCCGGGAGTTGGTAAATCTGCAATTGCTGAAGGTCTGGCTCTGAGAATCATTAAGAAAAATGTATCAAGGGTTCTTTTCAACAAGAGAGTTGTGGCACTTGATCTTGCTTCGATAGTTGCAGGTACAAAATACCGTGGACAGTTTGAAGAGAGGATGAAGGCTATTCTTAATGAACTTCAAAAAAACGATAACATAATATTGTTTATTGATGAGATACACACCATTGTGGGTGCGGGTGGCGCAACAGGTTCGCTTGACGCTGCAAATATGCTGAAACCCGCTCTTGCCCGTGGAGATATTCAGTGTATCGGAGCAACAACACTTGACGAATACAGACAGCATATAGAGAAGGATGGCGCACTGGAAAGAAGATTTCAGAAAGTTATAGTCGAACCCACCTCTATTGAAGAAACCATTCATATTCTTCATAATATAAAGGAGAGATATGAAGAGCATCATAATGTTACATATACCGATGAAGCTATCGATGCTTGTGTAAAACTTACCAATCGTTACATTTCAGACAGGCATCTCCCTGATAAAGCCATAGATGCGCTTGACGAATCGGGCTCAAGGGTGCATATTCTGAACATTGTTGTTCCTGAAAAGATTCTCTCTCTGGAAAACCAGCTGGAAGAGACTAAAAAGGAAAAAATGATGGCAGTGAAAAACCAGAACTTCGAAAAAGCTGCCAGTTTCCGTGATCGCGAAAAAGATCTTCTCGATCTGATCGAACAGGAAAAGAAGAAATGGGAAAAAGAGCTCGCTGTAAACCGCGAAACCGTTGATGCCGACAAAGTTGCCGAGGTAGTTGCAATGATGACAGGTGTGCCTGTGCAGAGGATTGCCCAGACTGAAGGAACAAGATTGCTCAAGATGGCGGATGAACTTAAAGGAAGCGTAATCGGCCAGGACGAAGCAATTTCCAAGGTCGTAAAATCAATCCAGCGAAACAGAGCCGGTCTTAAGGATCCGAATAAACCTATTGGAACATTCATCTTCCTTGGTCCTACCGGAGTTGGAAAAACACAGCTTGCAAAAGTTCTTGCCAAATTTCTGTTTGACACCACAGATAACCTGGTAAGAATAGATATGAGCGAGTATATGGAGAAATTCTCCATATCAAGGCTTGTCGGAGCTCCTCCGGGATATGTTGGTTACGAAGAAGGCGGCCAGCTTACCGAAAAAGTAAGAAGAAAACCATATTCAGTAGTGCTTCTTGATGAGATAGAAAAAGCACATCCGGATGTATTTCATATCATGCTTCAGGTTCTCGATGAAGGCCAGCTTACTGATAGTCTTGGAAGAAGAGTGGACTTCAGGAATACGATAGTAATCCTTACATCGAATATCGGAACCAGGCAAATAGCAGAGTTCGGACATGGAATAGGTTTCGATACTTCCGCCAAAGTAGCCTCAAGGGATGAACAGACGAAAAGCATATTGCAGAAAGCGCTTCAAAAAACTTTTGCACCGGAATTCCTGAACAGGATTGACGATGTGATAATGTTCAATTCTCTTGGGAAAGAAGAGATTAATAAAATAATTGACCTTGAACTGAAAGGATTGTATGACAGGGTCAGCTCACTGGGATTTAAATTAAAGATTGCAAGTGCAGCAAGAGATTTCATTGCCGAAAAAGGATTTGACGCTAACTATGGAGCAAGACCTCTTAAGCGTGCAATTCAGAAATATCTTGAAGATCCTATGGCTGAAGTACTTATAAAAGCCAACCTTATTGAAGGCGATGTAATTCTGGTTGGATTTAACAGTGCAAAATCGGAAATAAAAATCAAGATCCAGAAGAAGAAAAGCGAAGTATCTGAAGATATCGATGATTCTTTTGATGAGACTGAGACAGATACACAGTAAATACAGCGGAGTATTAAAATTTTCAGAAGGGATGCTTTTTTTGCATCCCTTTTTTATTGAGGTTCACCAAAAAGATCAAATTCAGAGGAGTCTGTTATAAGAATGTTATAAAAATTCCCTGGTTCAAGCTCATGTTTTACCGGTATGAGTACTTCCTGATCCACCTCCGGACTGTCAAATTCAGTTCTTCCGATATAATACTCACCTTCTTTCCGATCTATAAGAACCTTATGTAAATTTCCTATGTAATTCCTGTTAAGTTCCTCCGATATGCCCTGCTGAATTTCCATCAACTCCGCAACACGTGATTCTTTTAAACTTTGCGGGATTTCATCTTTATATTTTTTATAGGAATAAGTATCTTCTTCATGTGAGTATGCAAAAACCCCCAGTCTGTCGAATCTGAATTCTGAAATGAATTTTTTTAATTCATTAAAATCTTCATGTGTTTCTCCCGGATGTCCTGTAATAAGAGTTGTCCTGATAACTGCACCGTCTATTTCATTTCGAAGCCTGGCAAGAACTGCTTCCGTCTCTTTCCTGTCATGAGATCTTCTCATCAGACTGAGCATATTATCGGTTATATGCTGGATTGGAATATCAATGTAACGGCAAATTCTGGGATTTTCCCGGATTATTGGGATCAATTCAAATGGAAAGTTTGCAGGATACAGGTAATGAAGCCGGATCCATTCAAATGACTTAATTTCCAATAAACGTTTTACAAGTTCAGGCAAAGCTTGTTTTTTGTAGAGATCGAGCCCATAATAGCTAAGATCTTGGGCAATGAGTATCAATTCCTTAACACCTTTTTCTGCAAGAAGTGATGCTTCTTCCAGAAGTTCTTCCATAGGACGCGAGATATATTTTCCCCTTATTCCAGGAATAGCGCAAAAGGAACATGTACGGTCGCAGCCTTCTGAAATCTTGAGATACGCAAAATGTCCTGAACCTGTAATCTTCCTGTCTGTAAGCAATTCTGTTTTTAACCCCAATCCAAGTTCCATCAGAACTTCACTCATATTATTTACGCCGAAGTATTTTCTGACCTCAGGAATTTCATGCTTAAGCGATTCCATGTACCGTTCTGAAAGGCAGCCCATAACATAAAGATTATCAATCTGTCCTGCTGTACGGGCTTTAACGTACCGGAGAATAGTATCTACACTTTCTTCCTTGGCATCGTTAATAAATCCACAGGTATTAATTATAACAGTTCCGGCAGAAAAATCTTCGGAATTATGCATAACACTATAGCCACCTGCATCGAGCTGTCTCAAAAGTTTTTCCGAATCAACAATATTCTTGGAACATCCAAGGGTTATTATATTGATTTTCTTATTTTTCATCCGTAAATAATTCTGATTTTAAAGGTCGGATAGCCTGTCCTGCCTCAGGCGGGAGAACCCACATGATTGAAAATTATTTTCATACTTTTTTGTGGATACATGTGGGTTTCATAATGGAAGTTCTTATTTAGCCGGCTGCTTTAATAAGTATGCATGAAGGCTAAAGCAGATTTCATTTTGAACTGAAAAGGGAGTCAACAAATTCAATCCTGTTGAAGATCAGGATATCTTCAAGTTTTTCACCAATACCAATATATTTGACAGGAATTTTAAACTGATCAGAAATACCTATAACCACTCCTCCTTTTGCAGTCCCATCTAGTTTTGTAATCGCCATTGCTGTTACATCAGTAGCTGCAGTGAATTGTTTTGCCTGTTCAAATGCATTCTGACCGGTTGATCCATCAAGAACCAGGAGAACTTCATGCGGTGCATCCGGAATTACTTTTTCCATAACCCTTTTAATCTTCGATAGTTCAGTCATAAGATTAATTTTGTTATGGAGTCTTCCGGCTGTATCTATTATTACCACATCAGCATTCCCTGATACTGCCGACCTGAGAGTGTCGTATGCCACGGAAGCAGGATCTGATCCCATTTGCTGTTTAATAACGGGTACTCCTGCCCTGTCAGCCCAGATCTGCAATTGGTCGATAGCTGCCGCCCTGAATGTATCGGCAGCACCTATGAGTACATTTTTTCCGGCGGATTTAAACCGGTGTGCCAGTTTTGCAATTGTAGTTGTTTTACCGGCACCGTTTACTCCGACTACCATGATAACGTATGGGGTACTTTTTAAAGGACTGGTGAAGTCAATAGCTTCATCGTTCTGATTCTTTTCGAGAAGTGCAACTATTTCTTCTTTCAGAATATTGTTTAACTCACTGGTATTTAGATATTTATCTCTTGCCACTCTGGCTTCGATACGTTCAATGATTTTAAGTGTTGTTGTTACGCCTACATCGGATGTTACCAGTACCTCCTCAAGGTTATCAAGAACCTCTTCATCAACTTTTGATTTACCGGCAACAGCTTTTGAAAGTTTATGAAAAACACTTTCCTTTGTTTTTTCAAGCCCTTTATCAAGGCTCTCTTTATTCTCTTTTCCCAGAAATCCAAGCCAGCCCATTTCTTAGAGTATAATTTCTGAATTCATATTACTAAAATATTTTCAGCATACAAGGTTTAGTTAACCTTTATAATCATTTGAAATATAGATATTTATTTTATCTATGGTCAAATAGTTAAATATAAAAAAAGCTTCCTTCTGCTAAGAAGAAAGCCCTGAATATTTTTAACTATAATATTGCTACTTCTTAGTGAAGAAGTCTTTAATATGATCATTATGAACGATTTCTTCTTTAAAAAGAAATGCTCCTGATTTATCGGACTTGGTCATTTTAATGCATTTTGTAAATGCCTTGCCTGCTCCTGTTTTGAGTGTTGCAACAACTTTCTTTGCCATGTTCTAATCGTTTTATTTGATTTCTCTGTGAAGTGTATGTTTTTTCAGAATAGGATTATATTTCTTCCTTTCAAGACGGTCGGGAGTGTTTTTCCTGTTCTTTGTCGTTATATATCTTGATGTTCCAGGCTGTCCACTCTCTTTATGTTCGGTACATTCCAGAATTACCTGTTGCCTGTTGCCTTTAGCCTTTTTTGCCATTGTTTATCCTTTTTAATAATTCAAAATGTAACCTTTTTCTTTAGCTTCTTTAAGGACACTTGTTAGTCCTTTTTTACTTATAAGACGTATTCCCGATGCTGATATTTTTAATGATATCCACCTTTCCTCTTCCGGAAGGTAATACTTCTTAACAAAAAGATTAGGATAAAATTTCCTCTTGGTCCTTCTCTTTGAGTGCGAAACGTTATTCCCGGTAATCGCCTTTTTCCCTGTAACCTGACAAATCTTTGACATTGAACTTTATTTTAAACTTAACTAACGTTTGTCCTTTTTTAATGAAGCGCAAAATACGTGATTTTTATCTTACTAAACAAATATTTGTTAATCTTTTTTTAAGCTCCTGAAGGCAAACGTCATGATTGCCTGATAATCTCTTTCCTCAGAAGGTTGAGCGCTGCAAGGGAAAACCTGTTTATATTGGTAATCCGGTCATTGCCGAATGTTCTTTTTTCAGTAACAGTTTCATCTGGTCCCGCAACTGCTATCCACAGAGTTCCAACAGGCTTTGCTTCAGTACCTCCGTCAGGTCCGGCTATACCTGAAGTAGCTACAGCATATTCTGTTTTGAAAAGTTTCTTCGCACCTGTTGCCATTTGCTTTACAACTTCCTCACTGACAGATCCATGTTCTGATATAGCCTCCTCCTTTACCTCAAGCAATCCGGTTTTAACGGAATTTGCATAAGAAATAACAGATCCTGTAAAATAAGCCGAGCTACCGGGAATGCTTGTAAGCTTCTTTGCAATAGCGCCGCCGGTGCAGCTTTCAGCTGTACAGACAACTTTGTTTTTAGATTTTAATAATTTACCGATAACCAGTTCCAGTGATTCTTCATTTTCGGCATAAATGAAATCAGGTATAATCCGGTATAACAGAGCTACCTGGTAGTTAATCGTCTTTTGAAGCGATTCCAGACTTGTCCCGGTTCCTGTTAATCTTAATTTGATGATCCCCGATGATGGAAGATATGCCAGTTTTATGTTTTTGGGCAGCTGTGATTCAAAATCTGTAAGCATTTCAGCGAGCTTTGCTTCAAAAGTCCCATATGTCATAATGTTCCTGTGCAATATAACCTGCGTAGTAAAGCGTTTTTTCAAATAGGGAAGAACATGTTCGTTCATTATATATTTCATTTCCAATGGCACCCCCGGCATGGAAACAAATATGGTTCCGTTTTTCTCAAACCACATTCCCGGAGCTGTTCCTGTTGCATTTGTAAGCACCCTGCATGATTCCGGAACTTCAGCCTGCCGGCGGTTATTATCGTTCATGGGATAATTCCTGTGGCTCATCATTTTTTCAATCATTCCAAGCACTGTATTATCTGTAATAAGCCTGGTAACGAAATACTCACATAATGTCTGTTTTGTTATGTCATCGCTTGTTGGTCCGAGACCTCCTGTAATAAGTGCGATATCAGCTTTCCCCGATGCTTCATTCAATGCATAGATTATATCTTCCCTATTGTCATGAATGGAGATTCTGCGGTACACATCAAACCCCAGCTTGCTTAATTCAGATCCCATCCATGCTGAATTGGTATCAACTGTCTGGCCTATGAGGAGCTCATCACCTATTGTAATTATCAATGCCTTCATATTTTATTCCTTGTTAACTGTTCAACAAAAATAAAATTTGTAAGTTCATATTGCAAACATTGTTACCGAATAACGTTTATAGATTAAAATGAGTATCGGTAATAAATAATAAAAATAAAATAGCGCTTGAAAATAAATTATTTGCCTCCGCCCTAAAGGGAGTAATTGATTTTGGCTGTGCCGAGCTCGCCAGCAGAGCTGGACTCGGTTCTTCTCACCCTTTAGGGTCAGGGGCAAACGAAGAACCGGAGCGAAGCGGAGCTCGACGAAGTCAAAATCAATTAAAGCATGTTATTGATTCCAGATACTCATATAGATTAATAGTTAATGAATAAGTGTTAATGGATAAGTGTAATGGAAAAGGAAAGCCCCATGGAAGAAGAAGTAAACATCAGGTTATGAGGGAGTATGACCCTCTTTAAGTAGTAGAAGGTGGGTGAGTCCGCTTGACTTAAAAGGATGGATAATCAATTTATGTGTTACTGCTATATAAAAAATTGAGGTGATTATTACTAAATTTACCCGGGAAAATAAAAGTTTTCTCACGATAATACCAGGAATCATGAAAGACAACCGCAGAGATTTTTTAAAAAAGACAGGGTTGCTTACTGCCGGATTAACCATGGGGCATTCTGCAATGAGTTTGGACAGTATGGCAGGAAAACCTAAAGAGTATGTCAAAGATGCAGGTATGAAGTTTTGTTTTGCATATTTTGGCGGCGCAGAAGCAGAAAAAAGAAAAGTTCAGTTCGGAAAGCAGCTTGATGTGCTCGGGGCTGTAGGCGGTATTAATCCGGCAAACGTCGGTTTGAAAAACGTTAATCCATGGGAATTTGAAGCAGTATCGGCTGTAAAGCAATCCTGGGATAAACTTGGGCTGAAACTGGAAGTGATCGAAGGACCTCCGTCTCTCGGTGAAAAAACCAAGCTGGGTTTGGAAGGAAAAGATGAAGAGATCTCAAACTTCATAACTCTTATGAAGAATCTTACAAAAGTCGGAATTGATGTTATTTGTTATAACTGGATGCCCGTAATAAGCTGGGCAAGAACTTCAAATGACAGACCTGGTCGCGGCGGAGCTCTGGTAACCGCTTTCGACAATGATGATATAAAGGATGCAAACCTGACAAAATACGGAGAGGTATCAAAGGATACGCTCTGGAAAAATCTCGAGTACTTTCTTAAAGCTGTTGTGCCCGAAGCAGAGAAGTGTGGCATGAAGCTGGCTATGCATCCGGATGATCCACAGGTGGATCAGATAAGAGGGATATCGCGTATTATGAACACAGCCGATTCATTCAGAAGAATGAACAAAATATATCCGAGCATGAATAATGGCATTACAATGTGCCAGGGTAACTTTTCTTTAATGGGAGAAGATATTCCGACAATTGTAAAAGAATTCGGTAAGCTGGACCTGATTCACTTTGTTCATTTCAGAAATGTACGGGGCGGTAAATATAAATTTGAGGAGACTTTTCATGATGAAGGCCAGATTGATATGTATCAGGCAATGAAAGCATATATTGACCTTGGATTTAAAGGCCCTATCAGGCCTGATCATGTTCCGACTATGGAGGGAGACAGTAATGAACGTCCCGGTTATAGTGCCATCGGTGGATTGTTTGCTGTAGGATACATTAGAGGCCTGATGGAATCAATTTGTAAGAGTGCATAATTGAATTATATATGATTTTCTGAAAAAGTATCAATTTGAAGAATATTCTCCGTACAGTACGAAAAAGGCTTGAGGACAGGAAGATACCGTCAAGGGCAGTGTTTATCATAATGGGAATGGCATCTACAATATGGTTTCTTATCAGAGTTATACCCAAACCATCCCGGGCCTCCTACCCCTGTGTGAGAGCGTCGGCCCCACTGATGTCAGGTTTTGTTATTTATGTTCTTTCACTGGGAGGATTATCAATTGCAGTAAAGAACTCATTTATTAAAATTACAAAAGCAAAATATTATGCCGCAGGATCATTGTTTGGACTGGCTCTTCTTTTCTCCATTATCAGTCTTCTGAACGATTTTTCCTTTTCGGCAGCTCAGGTGGCAGTTACTTCAAAGGGTCCTGCAGACCAGCCGAATCAACCATTTGGAAAACCAATGGGAATAAAACCAGGACTCGTTGTTTGGTCCTGGAATCCTGAAGCTACAAATGAAAATTGCAGGAATGTTATAGAGAACAGTGACTGGTTTTTCAATCCGGTGAATGCAAGCCAGGAAAAAATTGGAGAAATGGTTTCCGGGACAATCAGGAAAATTGGAGGAACAAATGATTTGAAAGCAGCCTGGGATGGTATATTCAAGTATCATAATCAGAAAAAGCATAAAACTGACAAAGGCTATACTCCAGGTGAAAAAATATTTATAAAAATTAATCAGGGTACTGCTTCATGGGTAATACCTAAAGAGCAAAGGGATGCCGGTTATTTTTTCCCAACCAGTCTGAAGCCGGGACAAGACCGATATGCAAAAAGTCTTGGAACGACAGAGACATCGCCGTTCATTGTACTTGAGATCCTGAGAGAACTGGTATATAATGCCGGTGTAAACCAGAAGGATATCATAATCGGTGATCCGATTGCGCATATATTCGGACATAATTATGTAATCTGGCATGGCGAATTTCCGGATGTAATTTATATTGACCGGACTTCTGATAAATTCGGGCGCACACTCATAAAACCAACGGAAAAAGA
This sequence comes from Bacteroidales bacterium, assembly GCA_038325595.1. GTDB lineage: Bacteria > Bacteroidota > Bacteroidia > Bacteroidales > VadinHA17 > LD21. The sequence goes on from JBBQJD010000022.1 coordinate 40,314, forward strand.
GCTGCTTTTTTATTCAGACAAAAAGCTGAAAGACAAACTCTACGATGTAATTGAAACTGCTGATTATCTGATCAATGTTGCCAGCCTCAAGCCGCATGGTTCGGCAGGAATAAGCCTTACCGCTAAGAATCACTTTGGCTCACATGCAAGAACATCAGCGTCCCACCTTCATTATTCCCTTATTGCACCATCATGGGAAAATAATGTCAGGGAAGCAGGTAATCCATCAAATGGCGGTTATAGAAAATTCCGTGTTCTTGTCGATATTATGGGGAGTCGTTATCTGGGGCAGAATACACTGCTTTATATTGTAGATGGATTGTTTGGTGGCGGAGCCGATGAAACCAAAGGTCCGGTAAAATACTTTCTGCCTCCTTTTAACAATGACTGGAGCAGTTCAATCTTTATGTCGCAGGACCAGGTTGCCCTGGAATCTGTTTGTTATGACTTCCTTAGGTCTGAATGGGATGGCACTCACAAGCACAGTGCTACAAACAATGTCATGGAAGATGGGCCCAATATGCCAGGAGTAGATGATTACCTGCATCAGGCTGCCGACTCGAAATACTGGCCTGAAGGTATTATTTATGATCCTGACAATAGTGGAAAACCCTTGTCAAGCCTTGGTGTCCACGAACACTGGAATAATCCTGCTGATAAACAGTATTCGGGAAATCTTGGGAAAACGGGTGGAATTATGCTTGTATCTATACCTGACACTCTGGTCAGAAGGGAGTAATATAAGCCTCAAAAGGGCAATTAATCTATAAGATTTGCATAAATGAATCTATTCACTATTTTTGTCATCCATTATATTGCGGGAGTAGCTCAGGGGTAGAGCATCAGCTTCCCAAGCTGAGGGTCGAGGGTTCGAATCCCTTTTCCCGCTCAA
>JBBQJD010000023.1:0-40365 GCA_038325595.1 Bacteroidales bacterium
CGGCGCGCAAAACAATAACGATTAAGCTCCAAGCATTGGGCTGAAATGACACTTTTTTTGAAATGTTCTCTACTATTTCCATTCGAAGCAATATAAGAAATGGACGAAAAGGAATTTAGGTAACTCCTCTACAAGTCACACCTCCTTTTTTACTTATTTCCTTCGGACTAATGCGTACAAGGGCATCTTCCGGGAAAGCTGAAAAAGCATTATAAGCCTGATCGGCAAGAATATTTCTATCAGCTAGGAATAATATCCTTGGCCTCCTTGCACCATCCCGTTTTAAGTTCCAACGAGACTGGAACAACTTTAGCCGATAATTTATCCCGGTGGCAAGACAGGTATGCCGTGCCCCGACGAAGCGAAGCGTAGACGGGGGCGTGCTTTTTGCCGTCCGGGTGCAAGTTTTATTGCATGCAGGCGCGATCGCGGTATAAGGTTTATAAGCGGCCGGAAACTTATCCGAGTATACAAATTTGATAAATGGGCACTGGCGCAGCGTCGCGGTACAAGGTTTATAAGTGGCTGGTAATTTATCCAGGTACAGAATGTTGTAAACGGTGCAGGCGCGTAATCCGGGTGCCGGGTTGAAACCGATCCCGGTAAATGGCTCAGAATCAGCAAAAAAGCATGACAAACAACTTACCTTTATTGGCCGTGTTAGCTTGTGCTCTTATTTTTTGTCATAATGAAACCGACAAGCATATATCAAGATATCTGAGTCGTCAACCTGATAAACTAATCTGTGCTCCAAGTCAATCCGTCTGGACCAGTATCCAGCTAGATCAAATTTTAAAGGTTCTGGCTTGCCAATCCCCTCATAAGGAGTTCTTTGTATGTCTTTAATCAATGCATTAATTTTCTTGAGAGTCTTTTTGTCTTCGGTTTGCCAATAGACATAGTCATCCCATGCATTTTTTGAAAAAGTAATTTTCATCAATCCTCAATCAAGTTATGTTTAACCTTTTTACCTGTTTTCATTTGCTCGATTGATTCATATAGTCTTTCCGCGTTTTTCTGAGAACTTAATAAATGCAAAGTCTCCATTATGGAGTTATATTCGTCCAGGGAAATTAAAACAGTCCCTTTACCAGAACCTCTCTTGATAATCAAAGTCTCATTGTTATTTTCGACGTTGTCAAGATAGTTTTTAAGTCCAGTTCTGAATTCTGTATAATTTGCTGCAATCATAATTTATTAATTTAAGTATTTAAATAGGTACAAATATAAGTACTTTATTCTGTAATTACAAATTGCCCTCTTAATTCTTTTTTTGTCTTTATCTAATATTATATCCCTGTTAATACCTCCCTTATAGTTTGGTTTTTGCCAATCCTGATAGATGGATCATTGTTGTCTAGTAAGCAGGTATTGTCAAGATAACTGAGTCCCCATAAATGGAAAATATTTGTCATATCAAGATAAAATTGTCCAGATGAAACAGCAAAAACTAATGCAGGAATTGTCTCGATATGAAGCTGGTTGCGAGTACAAGCTAACTTGTTTATAGAGTTAATCAAATTGCCTAAAATCTGGTTTGGGCAGATTTTGTCAGTTGTCAGCTCAGTTACCTTTATTGTTCCTGAAAATGATTTTTGCTTTTCACCAATAAAAAAATCCATTCATCCGGAATCTACCGGGACGAATGGATCAATAATTGAATGGAATATGACTTTCTGTTCGTAAAATCGTAATATGTAAAAGGATTAAACCCTCATATTCTGCAATGGGGTAAGAAGGCCGAATACACTAAGCAGCCAGACCACCAGGACAATAACAATAACAACATTAAGAATAGACTTTATGGTTCGCTGCATTGGAATAAAGTTGTTCACAAGCCAGAGAAGAACTCCGGAAACAATAAGAACGATGATAATAGTTAAGATTGGCATGATAATAATTGTTTAATTAATTTAAAACCAATTCGTTGTATATATTAATTTAAATAATAGCCTTATCTTTACTTAATCATTTCCCGCTGGCTTCCTTCGAGCTTCCTCCACAACCTTAATTGAATCCTGTCTTTCTCTCTCTGCTTTTCTTTCTCTTTTATTGAAATATCCTTTCAGCAGAAAGTTGCTCTTCGCTGCATTCATATTCTCATCAAGCCCTTTACTGCTTTTTCGCAGATTAATGATCGTCTTATTGATATTCTCTGCAATTGTCGAATCCTGAATCAATCTTCCAAGAGTCCCGTTTCCCTGGTTTATATTTACCATTATCTGTGCCAGCTGATTTGAAATGATCTCAAAATTCACCGATGTAATAGCCAGACTCGAAATAATCGCATCTGTTTCAGTCGGTTCCAGCGATGACATGTACTGATTTTCCTTAACCGATTCTGCCTCCGAGCTGCCCTGGGTTATGATCAGCACACGGTCACCTATGATCCCTTCAGATCCTATTGCTGCCTGCCCGTCTGTTTTTATAAACTGCTGCACGCTTTTTTTGATTACCATTTCAACACTTACCGTTGAATCGTTGAGAAGGGTTATTTTACCCACTGTTCCTATGTCGATTCCCGAGAAGCGGATATTATTCCCGACCTGTAATCCGCTTACATTATAAAAGGTTGTCGTAAGCCTGAAAACCGGGTCGAATAAATTTTTCTGCCTGCCAATTAGAAAAATTGCAACTGTAAAAAGAACAAATCCTGCTGCAACAAATAATCCTAACCTGATCTTGAATTTTGATGAATATGTATCCATAATTACTTGTCTTTTTATTTAAAGAATGATCTGAGAAGCAGATCGGACGATTGTTCAAAATCCCCCAGATTCCCTTCAGCGTATATTTCTCCTTCGTGCAGCATTATCAGCCTGTCGGCGGTTGTCCGTGCACATTCGATATCGTGGGTGATTATGAGCGAAGATGTTTTATATTTTTTCTGCACATCATTAATAAGTGAGCTTATCTCATCGGATGTTGCAGGATCAAGACCGGTAGTGGGCTCATCGTACAGCATAATCAGCGGATCTACAACGATTGTACGTGCCAGGCTGATCCTCTTCCGCATGCCTCCCGAGAGCTGCGACGGCATCTTGTTAAGAGTATCTGAAAGTCCGACATTCTCCAGAACCTCAGACACCTTTTCCGATACTTCTTTTTTGGTCAGGTGGCTTTTTATTCTCAGCAAAGGGAATTCGAGGTTCTGCTTCACTGTCATTGAATCATACAAGGCTCCGCTCTGAAAAAGAAAGCCTATTTTTTTTCTTACTTCATCCAGCTCCTGCCTGTCCAGTGAACCAAGATCCCTCCCGAATACATTAATATTACCGCTGTCGGGGATTAACAGCCTGATGATACATTTAATAAGTACTGATTTTCCTGAGCCTGATTTGCCCAGCACAACAAGATTTTCACCATTAAACAACTGAAGCGACACATCACTGAGTACATCCTGGTTTTTGAATCCTTTTCTCAGGTTCTCAATTGTTATAAGTGGTTCGGAAGCAGGCTTCATTACTGCTCTGCCGGTGATTGTATCTGTACTGAGATCTGTCATATCATCATGTCGGTTATCTGTACCGCAATCATGTCAACAATAATTACGAGAAGAGATGAAAGCACAACTGCCGAATTGGCTGCTTTTCCCACGCTTTCTGTTCCACGGCCTGCCGTGTATCCCTTGTAACAGCCGACTATTCCTATTACGGCACCGAATACAATTGTTTTTATGAGAGATGGAAAAAGGTCAATGAAGTCGATTGAAGCAAAAGCCTGTGAAATAAATAACACAAAATTTACACTTCCTTTAATATTTACCCCGGCCCAGCTTCCGATAATTCCCGAAGCATCCGCAAAAATCACAAGTATGGGCAGCATCAGGGTAGAAGCAAGAACACGTGTAACTACAAGGTATTTAAAGGGATTGGTCGCCGAAACCTCCATAGCGTCGATCTGTTCGGATACCTTCATTGACCCCAGCTCGGCACCCATGCCTGAACCGATCTTCCCTGCACAGATCAGGGCTGTGACAACAGGTCCGATTTCTCTCAGCAGGGATACCGTAACCATTCCCGGCAGGAGGGTTACTGCCCCGAATTCAGCAAGTGAAGGACGGGTCTGAATCGTGAGCACTATTCCCATGATAGCCCCTGTAATTGCAATCAGGGGGAGGGACTTATAACCAATCTGGAAGCATTGCCTCAGGAACTCCCTGAACTCAAACCTCCTTGAAAATGTTTCCCTGAATAATCGTGTAATGAATAAAGTCATGTTTGCCAGTTCCATCAGAAACAAGCCCATGCTGCCGGCTTTTTCAGACGACTTTTCGCCAAGCTTTAATGACTGGTCAACTGCAAAGCTTTTAATCTTTTTTACAGGTGCTGTAACTTTCATATTCAGTTTTTGAGAACCGGTGTTCCGGACAGGGTGACCTTCTTTATTTTGATGAGATTAAATCTCACGTATTAATTTCTTATTGAGAATATGCATGATAATGCTGCCGGCTGATCCTATGACTCCGGATCTCTTTGAAACCAATGCCGATATCCCCAGGATCAGAATTCCGCCAAGAACCTTTTTCAATATAGTTGCAGAAGCGGTTATGACTATTTTTTTTGTCAGATAGCCTGTCGCCAGCCCGATAGCCGTACTAGAAATGAAATAAACAAGATTTGGCTTTTCAATAACCTTTTTAAATGTGCTTATTATAATATGTCCCGGCTTTAATGTTTCTGCTTCCAGATAGAATTGTTCTTTTAAAATCCTGCCGTCATCTGATTGCTCGATCTCTTTCAGGCGGATAGCTTTTTTTAATTCGTCAGAATTGCTTATTGCTTTCATATGTGTTTGGAATCAGGTGAAATAAAAGTTTTTCATATCAATAACCAGTGAAAACCTGGTTTTCACTGGTCTGTTTCCTTTGCTTTCAGTTTATTGAAGATTATAATTTTTCTTTAACTGCCATTGCTTTCGTTTTTACATTTTCAACGACCTCTTTAACATCTTCAATTTTGTCGTTAAACGCAGACAGAAAACCATTGAATTTCTCTGTTAAACCTTCAGCGTATTCCTCGCCTTTCTTTGTTAATTTCTTAACAGTAACTGAACCCTTGTCCGGTGCCAGTAATACTCCCAATAATGCCCCTGCAGCCACGCCTGCAAGTAATCCTAATAATACTTTTCCTGAATTCATAATAAATAATTTTAATTGATATAATAACTTGTAGATTGTTATTTAGATTCTCCTCTCTTCCGATAACTCTCCAATAACGAGAAAAACATATAATTTATTAATATTTAAAAACTTACATACAAAGATCATTAACAATCGCTATTGAAAAGTTACATATCTTTAACAATTAGTTGTAATCTTTACATCAGGGCAGATTAAAGTATTATGAATATGGCCTGAAACATGTAAAGAATGTAACTTAATTGTAAAATTCTGTAAGAAAACAGGAGCTGGAAATTCTGAGCTTTGTATTAATCACAGTAAGAAAAGGGGGGTTAACTTGAAATTGTTCATCAAATACATGGTAACCAACCATTGTAAAACGGAAGTTAAAGCCGAATTAAAAAAGCTTGGATTACATTTTATTGTTGTTGATCTGGGTGAAATTGAGATAATGGAAGAGCTTTCATCTGAAGGAAGGCTGGAGCTTAAAGCTGCACTTTTCAACATTGGATTTGAGCTTATGGATGATAAAAAAGCTATTTTAATTGATAGAATTATCAGCATAATCATTGATATGGTCCATAACTCAACGGAGGTCAGCAATCTGAACTTTTCAGAATTCCTCAGTAAGAAATTAGACCATCACTATAATTATCTTTCCAATATTTTTTCAGAAGTAAAAGGAATTACGATACAGCAATTTATGATTATTCATAAAATAGAAAGGATCAAGGAGTTGCTGATGTACAATGAACTGAATCTTACTGAAATTTCATATCTGTTGAACTACAGCAGTGTAGCACATTTATCAAATCAATTCAAAAAAATAACAGGACTTTCACCTTCACATTTTAAACAGTTAAAAGACAGGAGGAGAATGCCGATTGAGGAAATCGGAAACACCGCCGGGACAGGGTCAATTGAACTAAATTAAAAATGGATACAAAAATTCAACAATATACAAGAAGCCTGATCGAAGCAAGTCTTGATCCTTTGGTTACTATAAGTACCGAAGGAAAAATTACAGATATGAATGAAGCTCTGGCAAATATCACCGGCCTCACGCGCGAAGATCTTACAGGCAGCGACTTCTTTGATTACTTTACTGAACCAAAGAGTGCCCGTGGAGTATACAAGGAGGTGTTTGCAAAAGGATCGGTTGCTGACAGTCCGCTTACACTTCGTCACAAAAATGGAAAGCTCACAGATGTTCTTTTCAATGGATCAGTTTATAAGGATGATAAAGGAAACGTGCTTGGAGTGGTCATTGTAGCAAGGGATGTAACTGAGCAAAAGAGAATTACAACGGAACTGAATGAGGCAAAGATAGCTGCAGAGATGGCAACTGCCATAGCTGAAGAAGCAAAGAGCAAGGCAGAGTCAGCTACCCTGATTGCAGAAGCCGCGGTGAAGGCCAAGCAGCAGTTTTTGTCAAATATGAGTCACGAAATCCGTACTCCGATGAATGCCATTATCGGATTTACCAAGGTTGTTCTGAATACGGAATTATCGACAAAGCAAAAAGAATATCTGAATGCGATAAAAATGAGCGGCGATTCACTTATCGTGCTTATAAATGATATTCTCGATCTTGCTAAAGTAGACGCCGGTAAAATGATCTTTGAAAAGATCCCGTTCAAGCTTGCATCATCAATTTCTGCAATGCTTCATTTATTTGAATCCAAGATTCTTGAAAAAAACCTGGTACTTATTAAAGAATATGATGAAAGGATCCCGAAGGTATTGATGGGAGATCCTTTACGCTTGCATCAGATTATTTTAAACCTTGTCAGCAATGCTGTTAAATTCACATCACAGGGCAGTATTACGGTAAGTGTCCGTATGTTAAGTGAAGATGAGAAGATTGTCAAAATTAAATTTGCTGTAGAAGATACAGGCATTGGAATTGCTTCAGAGAAGATATCCAGAATATTTGAGAATTTTCAACAGGCATCCAGTCATACATCAAGGCTGTATGGCGGCACCGGGTTGGGACTTGCAATTGTAAAACAGCTTATAGAACCACAGGGAGGCTCATTATCTGTAACAAGTAAATTAAATGAAGGATCTGAATTCAGTTTTATTCTAAGTTTTGAAAAGACTGATGCTGAAGTTGCATTGGATGCCGAATTATTGGATCTGAACACTGAAATAAAAAATATAAAAGTGCTTGTTGTTGAAGATATTGCTCTCAATCAACTGTTAATGAAGACAATACTTGATGAATTCGGATTTGAATGCGATATTGCAGAAAACGGGAAGATTGCAATAGATAAGATGAATGACAAATCATATGATCTTATTTTAATGGATTTGCAGATGCCTGTAATGAATGGATTTGAGACTACTGAATATATTCGTAATAAAATGCATTCTGAAATTCCTATTATGGCTTTAACAGCTGATGTGACAACAGTTGATCTGGCAAAATGCAAATCTGTAGGGATGAACGACTATATTGCAAAGCCGGTTGATGAAAGAATACTGTACAGCAAAATGATAAGTCTGATCAGGAAACAGGATGATATCAAAGTTAATGATACTTCATTCATACAGGCCAGGCTGAAATGTACCGATCTGGAATATTTAATGCAACGCACAAAATCCAGTCCGGCATTAATGATGGAAATGATATCGCTGTATCTCGAACAAACCCCGCCTCTGATAAAGTCTATGAAGAAAAGTCTGCGGGATAAGGACTGGCATTCATTATATTCGGCAGTGCATAAAATGATCCCTTCCTTTTCAATTGTGGGAATAAGTGTTGATTTTGAGAATATGGCAAAAAAAGTTCAGGAATTTGCTACCACTCAGCAGTATGCAGATGGAATACCCGAACTGGTTTTGCAACTTGAGAAAGTCTGTAACCAGGCTTGTGAAGAGCTGGAGGTGGAGTATAACACTTTTAAGAATGCAAGCTGATGAAAAACGAAACCAAAATAAAGATATTCCTTGTTGATGACGATGCGGTTTTTTTAAAGCTGCTGGAGATTGAATTTATGCAAAATGCTGATTTAGATATAGATACCTTCGAAACTGGAGAGCTTTGTATAGAAAATTTATCAAAGAAACCTGATATTATTATCCTCGATTATCATCTTGATGGTATTGACAGGGATGCGATGAATGGTTTAGCTACCCTGGATAAAATTAAAGAAAACCATCCCGAAATTCCTGTAATAATTTTATCCTCCCAGGATAAAATTGATGTTGCAATAAATTGCATGCACCACAAGGCTTTTGACTATGTTGTAAAGAGTGAAACTGCCTTCCTGCGTCTGCAAAAAGCCATATCTTCAATCTTCCATCTGAAAAAAATCGAGAAGGAACTAAACTGGTATATGGATCGCATGTGATTCTGCGTGATATTAAAGTTCCTTTCAATATACCCAAATGCAGGCTTCCTCCTCTGCCATCAAATTACACTGCACCTCGCTAAAGATCAGCCGAAAAACTAATGTGTATAAAGATTAGTCCTTCAAAAGGAGGATAAGTGTAATTAGCTTAAATTCAGTTACTTCCAACCAGATTCAATATTGAATCTACCCGATGATTTAAAAAAATGAATCCTTAAGTTGACGGCTTTGGGCCGGGGAATGGGTTCATTAAACTATAGGAGGCGGATGTGTTCCCTTCATCTGTAAAGTTTGCAACTTTTATAATTATTTGTATAACAGCTACAAACCTTACTGATATACCTTTAACACATTAAACTAAACAGGGCAATTTTACTCTTAATATTATCCTGACACCATTTAAAAAGAAAAACTATGTATTTAGAAAATGAAACACTTCCGTCATCAGTAAATAATTTAGAGTTACAAAGATCAGTTAACCATACATTAAGCGATTTTGGAATAAATGGTCTTATTGGTATAATGAAGCGAAACAGGCAATGGGAAAGAGGTGATATGAACATGATGGTCCTGCTTAAAAATCCGTCAAAGAAGATACTTCTACTGGTTTTACACGGGAATACTGAAATCACATCGCATCAGGTTAATACATCAATTTCGTTTCATATAATGGAAGGGGAACTGACTGTGCATTTTCCAGACGAATCATTCATCCTTAAGAAAGGTGAACTGCTTACCCGTAAAGAAAAAACAAAATTCAGCATTGATTCTCTTAAGGAATCTGCATTTCTTATGACTCTGAATTCATAAACATAACAATGGTTTTAGCCTGCTTTTGTATAGAAGTTTTAACTAAATTAGCATCAGTTCGAAGTTGAGCCTGGTGCTCTTCATTATCTTAGTTAAATTTTTATTCATAGCAAATGAAAAAGATATTATTCCTTACAACAATCGCGGTCTTCCTTCTGACCGGAAATTCATACTCCCAGCTGGCAATAGCCCAATATGCAACTGGTTCAAAACCGATTAAATACTCAATTGTATCAGGCGGGAAATCAGATTACAGGATCACTTATGCCTCCGACGCATCTGACTCGGAGCAGTGGGCTGCAAAAGAGCTTCAGCACTGGCTGAAGGAAGTTGCCGGCGTGGAAATCCCATTGCAGGAAACTACACAGAATTTCAATGGTCCGCAGATTGTAATAGGATATAATGATATAGTGAAACAAAAAACGGGAGCAACAGCTCCTGCATTGCTTGATGAATCGTTCCGTTATGTCAGTTCCGGACCAGACATCCTTATATATGGAGGTAAACAACGCGGTACAATGTATGGAGTTATGGCATTCCTTGAAAATGAGATTGGCTGCCGCTGGTACACACCTGCAGTGAGCGTTGTCCCAAAAAAGGAAGAGATCATCCTTGGCCATCTGGATCATTCTGAAGCCCCCGGAATAAGGGTACGCAACGACTTCTACTTTGAGGCCTTTGATTCAATATGGAGTGCCAGGAACCGGATGAATGGCACAATGGATACAAGGAAACAGCCCGGAGGCATAGAAAGCTATTGGGCAGTTCACACATTCTTCCCTCTGGTTCCACCCAAAGAACATTATGATAAACATCCTGAGTATTACAGTCTTATAAACGGTAAACGTGTTCATGATCATGCCCAGCTGTGCCTTACCAATCCAAATGTTCTGAAGATCTTAACTAAGAATCTCAGGCAGGTGATGATTGATAAGCCCGGATACCTTATATATGATGTTTCCCAGAATGACTGGGATAACCCATGCCAGTGTGATAAATGCCAGGCAATTGTGAATCGTGAAGGAAGTGAAGCAGGAGTAGTTATATGGTTCGTCAACCAGGTAGCCGAAGCTCTTGAAAAAGAGTTCCCTGATAAATATATCGGAACCCTGGCTTATAAATACACCAGGAAGCCATGTAAAACAATCAAACCACGTAAAAATGTTGTCGTCAGGCTGTGCAGCATCGAGTGCTGCTTTGCCCACGACATTAAAACATGTCCCCGCAACCAGGAGTTTCTTGAGGATCTGAAAGGCTGGTCGGCAATTGCACCCAATATGTATATATGGGACTATGTTGTTTATTTCCAGCATTATATAATGCCTTACCCGAATATTCTTGTCCTGCAGCCCAATATCAAAACATTTAAGGAAAATAATGCAATAGGTATTATGGAGCAGGCAGCTTACGAAAGCAGGGGAGGAGAGTTTGCAGAACTTCGTTCATACGTCATATCAAGACTGCTTTGGAATCCTGATGCTAATGTGAAAGATGTCATCGGCGATTTTATGTACGGATATTATGGACGATCCGGAAAATACATTCAGCAGTATTTCGACCTGCTGTATTCGAGAGTCACTCCCGAAACCCATTTGCATATTGAATCACATAAATACAATCAGCTGACAGCACAGGATCCGCTTTTCTCCGATGAATTTGTATTGCAATCACTTAAGATCTTTGATGAAGCTGCGAAAGTTGCCGATAATGATGACGTGCGCAGACGCGTTGAAATGGCATCAATGCCTATATTGTACCTCAAATGTAAGCGCACCCCTGCTCTTGCCAGGAATGACGGAACTTACGAGAAGTTTACTAACATTGCGAAGAGAGAGGGAGTAACCAAATACGCAGAATACGGATCTACAGTAGCCTCGTTCAATGCAGAAGTGGAGAATGCAAAATAAGTTTCACCGGGCAATTATCAGGGAGTTTTACATTCTCTCGTAAACGGCACAAACCTTACAAACGAAAGCCTCGATCTTTTTATCTTCCCGTTATTCTTAACCAGGAGCAGTAACTCCTGTATTCCCATTGCCGCTCCTACAGGGATTACCATTCTGCCGTTCTCTGCAAGCTGTTCGATAAGAGGTTCGGGTACCTGGCTGGGTGCTGCTGTAACAATTATTATATCAAATGGTGCATGTTCGGGCCATCCCTTGTACCCATCGCCATGTTTAGCAACTATGTTTTTATAACCTAATTCCTTAAATCTCATGTATGATTCTGTTGCCAGTTCAGGCACGATCTCAATTGTATAAACCGTATCTGCAATTTCAGCGAGAATGGCAGCCTGATAACCCGATCCGGTTCCTATTTCGAGCACTTTCTTCTTCGGCGTGGGTTTTGTTACCTCGGTCATGTAGGCAACGATATATGGCTGGGATATAGTCTGACCGTATCCGATTGATACCGGACGGTCCTCATAGGCTTCATTAACAAGATCCTCAGGGATAAACAAGTGACGGGGTACTTTCCTCATGGCATCCAGAGTTTCCCTGTCGGTAATATCCCGGGCAATGATCTGTTCCCTGACCATTTTTTCTCTCTCTTCCGTGTATTTGTCAGACTGAAATAATCCTACTACCATGATACTCAATATGATTAGTATGGATCTCATAACTTGCTAATTTTCTGCAAGATACTCAATTTTGAGATATTTTCCAAAATTTAAAGAGCCGGATTCTCTGAGGTGAACCCTGGTGCCTTCTATATAACTCTTTTATGGAACTTCATATATTTGCATTTAAACCCCCTTTCCCGTTTCCCCCCAGGGGGGCAAGCTAAGAGCATTCTGAAAGATTGATAAGATGCACTCCTTCGGGGATGAGAGACGAAGATACGAAGGGACGAAGAGACGAAGGGATGAAGAGACCCTATGCCTTACGCCGGTTATTGAATATAACCTACCAGAGCAAGAAATCCTTTTCCAAGAAATTCAATCAGAGGCCAGATAGGAAGGAAGTTGATTTTGGTAACAGCAGTGGCAATGAGAAGACCGAATAGCAGCATTGTTCCGTACTTGTACAATCCATCATGAAGAGCAGGGAACCTTTTCAGCCGGTGAAGCAATAAATGCGACCCATCAAGCGGAGGAATAGGAATAAGGTTGAAGATAAAAAGACCCCAATTAATGTAAATAGCATAAAGAAAAACTTCCTGAACCATAGGTAATCCATTATTCTGAAATGCAGGTACCGTCAGATGGAGTATAGAAAAGACAATTGAAAGGAACATAGCCAGAATTGCATTTGATGCAGGACCGGCAAATGCAATTTTAAGAACATCAGTTTTAGGATTTCGGAGGTTCTGCTCATTGAACTGTACAGGTTTAGCCCAGCCGAATCCTGCAACAAGAAGCATAATAAAGCCAAAGGGATCAATATGTTTCAGTGGATTCAGGGTGATCCTTCCCTGGTCTTTGGATGTCGAATCTCCACAGCGGTGGGCTATCAGGGCATGACTGAATTCATGAACCGTCAATCCTAAAATAATACCTGGTAAAAACTTCAGAATTCTCTGAATGTCAAGTAAATCCATTTTATAATATCCTCAATTTGTTCTCTAATTTCTTCAACCTAAAAGTGCCAAGAGTGCCTAAAGTGCCTAAAGTACTTAGAGTTAACTTTCTTTCATTCAACTTTAAGTACTCCACATTTTAGCTCACTTCAAACTTCCTTTTATTTCTTCAAATGACGATCTGCAAAATCCAGATACTGCTGCCAGTCGTATAATGTAACATCATGTACCCCTGATCTGATATGGTATCCTATTGTGCCAGCAACAGGATTATTTATTGCAGGCATTCCCTTCGCAGGAAATCCTTTTTCCCCCAGTAATGTATAAACAGGAGAAGCATTCACACATGATAAAAACTCACCTTTTGGATCAGCCCATTGGTCCTCTTCGGCACTGGCCACGTATACAGGTCTGGGAGCGATGAGTGCAATCAGTTCATGCTGGTCAACCGGCAGAGATTCTTCCTTATTGTTGTATTTGTTGAAGTTGTCGCAGAACCAATGCGGAAAGGATGTGTTAATAACCTTTACTGTCTCACCGAATTTCCTGTTCGACAATGCAGCACCACCGCATCCGGAATTATTTGATATCACCAGGGCGAATCGTTTTTCTGTAGCTCCTGCCCATAAAGCAGCTTTCCCAAGCCTCGAATGCCCCATTACAGCTACATTTTTTGAATCAATGTCCGGACTGGTTTCAATCCAGTCCATGATGCGTGATAATCCAAATGCCCATCCTGCTATGGTGCCCCATGATGTTGCATTAGGTTTCTGATCAAATAATGCATGAACGCCATTTTTAAATCCGTCGTCAAAATCAGGATCAGCATCACCGTAATATACAGTAACCAGGCCATATCCTCTTTTTACAATTTCCTCAACCTGCCAGTCCGATGCATCGCTTCCACGGTTTGATTCCATGGCTTTATTGTCATTAATTCCCAGTTTTTCATTGTTCCTGACCCATGATTTTGTCACAGGTATGTCAGTCTCCGCGGTTACGGTATGGTTTCCGCTGAAATTATAACCCAGAAATACAGGTACAGCTTTTTGTGAATGAGGAAGGTAAACCAGAAGCATCATATCAAGTTTTTTACCCCCGTATATTAAAGTCAGCCTGATATCTTTCCGGATTGCCTGTCCCCCAAGTGCATTATGGTTTACTTTAACTTCAGTGGCAGTAACTTTTCCCTTCCACTCCGGGCTTATTCCATATACCTCATTTTCAAATGTTTTCAGTATTTCAGCTCTTCTTTTTTCCCAGTCTTTTTTCCCGGTAACTTTTGAACCGTCATTAAATACGAGTGGATCGGGCAAAATGTATGAGGGTACCTTTGATTCATCATAATTTGGCTCCTGTGCAGATAATGCCATTATCCCTGAGATTAATATCATCAGTACAAAGATTCTTTTCATGACAGTAATATATTAATGGGAACTATGAAATTCATGCAGTACTTTACCGGGATTGCCTGAAAAATTCAGAATATTTACATTGCAAATATAGAAAATTGTTTTCAGCTTTACAGTGGTAAGGCAGACGAAGGGACAGAAGGGACGGAGGGACTAAGGGACGGAGAGACGGAGAGACGAATAAGCTAAATCTTGGTGAACCTTGGTGTCTTGGTGCCTTAGTGGTAAAAAAAGTACAGCATGTTAAAACAGAGTATTCAAATTAAAAAGAAATAAAAAATTAAATATAATTAACATGAAAAGGAGAAACTTTCTTAAAACCACAACCCTCTCGGCAACCGCAATGATGATCCCCCTTACAGGCCAGTCATCAGTACCCCAGAAGAATAACCAGGCTTCAATAAATACTTCTCCTTTGAAAATAGGGGTAATGACATACACCCTTGCAAAGGACTGGGATATCGAAACAATCATAAAGAATCTGACTGCAGCCAGCTATCAGACTGTTGAACTCCGGACTACTCATGCACACAAGGTTGAAGTAGATCTTTCAGCTTCACAGAGAGCCGATGTAAAGAAAAGGTTTAAGGATTCTCCTCTTGAAGTAATAAGCCTGGCAAGCGGATTTATGTACCATTCACCCGAACCTGCAGAACTCAAAAAGAATATTGAGGGAACAAAAGAATACATAAAGCTGGCACACGATGTCGGCGCTATAGGAATAAGGGTTTTCGGAAATGCCCTGCCTACAGGTGTGCCGGAAGAAAAAACAGAGGAGCAGATAGGTAAAGCCCTCGCAGAAGTTGGTGAGTATGGATATAATAATGGAGTGGAAGTACGCATTTGTGTCCATGGAGATAAAACCAACAAGCCTTCAGTAATCAAAAAAATCCTTGATTATTCAAAAAGCCCTCATGTGTATGTTAACTGGAACTGCAATCCGGAGGATGTGGAAGAAAAAGGACTGGAATATAATTTCAATTTGCTGAAAGACCGTCTGCGGGGAGTGCATATGCACGAATTATGGATGCCCGAGTATCCATACAGACAATTATTCAAATTGCTCTCAGGAATCGGATACAAAGGATACTGCAATGCAGAAATAGATCCGAATCCTGATCCGGTGAGATTTATGAAGTATTACAGGGCTCTTTTCCTTGCATATCAGGATGCAATTTAATGGCATGAGGAGTGAGGGACAACGGACCCATAAGCCGTATGCCAGGATTTCTAATTTTTTTTGAATTTCAACTCCTTATCCAGGAACTGATAAGCCTTCTCCCGTACATCTGCCGGAAAAGTATGCGGGGCATCAGGATTCATCATAAAGATCTTTCCTGAAGCTTTAAGCAGTTTATAAACCGGTTTTGCTGCATTTACACATTCATACACCCCTTCAACATCAAAATTACTGTCATGCAGGGGAGCATTTATAAATACAGCACGTGGAGCAAGTACTGAAAGAATGTCAGTAAAATCAAAAGGCATTTTTGAGGGATCTTTATCATATACCTCAGCTATCTTAGGCATGTAACCTTTATGGCTCCAGCCTGTAAGATCACCACCATAATATCTATGGAATGAGGTAAATCCGCAGCTTGTCACAGCAGCTTTAATACGTTTGTCAAATGCTGAAAGGAATAAAGTATTATGCCCTCCAAGTGAATGGCCGATACATCCGATCCGTTTTGGATCAACCTCAGGCAGGGACTGCAGAAGGTCAACTGCTGCCATGTGGTTCCAGATGCCTTTCATTGTAGCACTTTCATACCCACTGCTATATGGATCAAATTTGTAATCGCCAAAATTTGGATAGTCGGGAGTAAGGGTGACATAGCCACGACGGGCAAGCTCACGTGCATAAAACAGGTCAGGATTGCCGCAAAGTCCTGAAGGTTCTTCCTTGCCGCATTCAGTTGTCTGGTGAAGACACAGAATTCCGGGAACAGCTTTTTTTAAATTTACCGGTATTAACAATATCGCCGGAATCCGGTCGGCATTTTCAGTGGCAAATGTTATTCTGAGCTGCTTAATTCCTTCAATTACAGTCTCTTCCTCAATTCTGATATCCAACGGAACTTTTTTTGAAGCATCCGGAAGCTGACCCATTACAAGCTGCATATTCTGAAGGATCTGCATCCGTTGTGATTCCCATTCACTTCGTGATACGGGTTGGGAGTAGGAGTCAAGGGTGAAGAGTACAAGAAGAAGGAGGAGGAGGGTAGATTGTCTTTTCATATAATATAAAGGTATTCGGTAATCGATTCCAGATTCCAAATTCCAGGTTTCAAAATTTCTGGTTTCATGCTTCATACTCCTCTTTGCAAAAACTAAAATCTTGAATCCAGCACTATTATTAATTCATTAACAATCCGCTCAGAACCCACCATCACAGGGAAATTCTGCTCAACGGTATTTTTATTAAACACATACTCAATCTCAGCACCATTAACATACTTCATAATTCCTCCTGCTTCGGAAATGATCAATCCGAGAGCCGATATATCCCAGATTTTTGTAAACAGGTTAATGCACCCTCCGAATTTTCCTTCAGCAACATACAGGAAATCGACAAGGCAATTTGTGGATCTTATGTTCCTGCAGGCTTTAACCAGGTTCTTATAGATGGTTATGCTGTTTTTCAGTACAGCTTCGTCATCTGTAAAATCAACACAGAATGAGAAGAGTGAGTTCTTAAGTTCATTCTTCAGATCCATCTGCACAGGTTTACCGTTCAGAAATGCGCCTTTCCCTTTCTGAGCAAAGTACAGCAGATCCTCAACAGGCAGATAAGCTCCGCCCATCAATGGCTGATTACCTTCAAACAGGCAGATAAGAACACCAAACCATGGTATTGCAGAAGCAAAATTTGATGTCCCGTCAAGCGGATCTATAACCCAGGTGTATTTTGAACCTTTGTTGCTGAAACCGCTTTCCTCCGAAAGAATATTATGATCAGGAAACCGGTCTGCAATGAGCTTTGTTATCAATGAATCGCTCTTGAGATCAGCTTTTGTAACAATGCTGCTCTGAGATTCCTTAACAACAAAATCCAGTTTCGAACCGTAATGCTTCAAAAGCTCGTTTCCTGCGAGTTTCAAAGCTTTTTCCATTGTATCTTTCATGTGAATAATATTTTTTAAATCGATCAGAATCCATTAAACCCGGCACCTAGTATCCCGTAATTTCTTTCAGCAGCCTGAAAAAACCCTTCTTCCTCTCCGAATTAATCCCCCAGTCCACCGGAACACTCTGGTAACCCTCCTCAAAAGACTCATCCTTCATCCTGTAATCAAAGTATCCCCACGATGCATATTTCTTTATTGCTGCAGTGAAATTATTGTGCTCTTTCTCAAAATCAAAATGATCATCTTCATTAAAGAGGATAGGCTTTGGTGTATAGCCTTCTACTTTTCGTGTCTTATCAACCATTGCTGTAATGTCATCGGGATTCCCAACTCCGTTTCCATGAATAAGGATAAAATCAGATGATTTGACAACATTCGCCAAAGGAATAAAACCTCCGCCATAGCTTGTTCCTGCATAAAACCTGTACCCATTTTCTTTTCTGTTCCTGACAAGTTCTATCAGTTCATGAACTCTCTCAGGCTGCAAAATTTTATGATTGTATTCTATATTGCACTCGTTGTTTATTTCGATCAGTATATTCCTGTATACTTTTTTAAACAGCCAGTCAAGTGTCTTGTTCACAGCGTTTATGACCGCTTTTTCATCTTTAAGCTTTTCATCCTGGCCGAAATAAAACAATCCGACAATGGGAACCATGCTAAGTTCATCGGCTTTGTCGAGGATTTTTTCAAGCCGCGCCATATATGAAGGTATAAGTGTTCCATCTTCATTAAATGCGGAATTGTACCATGGCTGATCTTTCGAATAACCCTGCGGGCTGCCTCCCTGGAGATTTATCGTAAATGACAGCAGCCCGTAACTATGCCATTTCTCCATATTCTCAATAAACTCATCAGTATTACGGTCAGCATCCCATTTCTTAGTATCGGTATAGATCCAGTTTTTGATCGTTGCGGGATTCCTGTCATCAAATATGCCCTGCACCATCCTTGAATTTAAAAGCAGGCCTTCAATCTTATTGCCTTGCCAGGACCTTTTTTCGTAGGTTGGTTTTCCATTTATAAAGAACTGGTCTTTGTTTATAGTTACTATTGTCTGACGTGATTTCTGGGAGAAGAGATTCAGGTTCAGGAGAAGAAAGGATAAACAGAGAAGCAAAGTTGTTTTTTTCATTTGGAATCATTCAATATAAAGGTTTAGAAATCCATTAACCGTAAAGTCCCCCTCCTGATTTAAATTCAGGAACATCAAATCTTCTAACTCATTTAGTTAGACCCCCTTCCCAACCTTCCCGGGGGAAGGAGTGCATGCCATCATACTTTCAGAAATGCTCTTAGCTTGCCCCCTTGGGGGAAACGGTAAAGGGGGTTTAAAGATACAAAAGTTCTTCCAATGCAATATAACAAAAAATAGGCCTCACCGGATTCATTCTCCCAAAAATCCCTTACGTTTACATAATGAATTGGCCAATAACTTATATGAAACTAAAAAAAACTTTTTTATTCATCGCTCTTCTGCTCCTGTTGAATTTTCCTGAAGTTTTATCCCAGCCAGGGAAGGCGGATGTTTACCTGCTGACCTGCGGACCAGGTACAGAGACATATTCAATATATGGTCACAGTGCACTGAGAATAGTTATTCCTGATGCTCAGATAGACGATGTATATAACTGGGGTGTCTTCGATTTCAGCACGCCGAATTTTGCCTGGAAATTTGCAAAGGGAAGGCTTGATTACATGCTTGATGACGTGAGTTACAAGGGATTTCTGAAAGGCTATTTTTTTGAGGAAAGGTATGTACATTCACAGAAGATAAATCTGGATGAAGCGGAAACTGCCCTGCTGATTTCTTTGGTTAATGAAAATCTCAAGCCGGAGAACAGAAAGTACAGGTACGATTTTTTCTATGATGATTGCTCGACCAGAATAAGGGATCTGCTTGAAAAGGCTATTGGTGAAAAATTATTATATCCGCCTGTAATAGAAGAAGATATGCCTACTTTTCGGGAGATGGTAAGCAAATATCAGAACCCCTATCCCTGGCTTCAGTTCGGAATTGATCTTATCATGGGCTCCCCGGGCGAAGAATTTGCAAACTTCCGCGAAAGAATGTTCCTTCCGCTCGATATACAGGAGGGATTATCCCGAATGGTGATCAGGAGAAACGGCAATATGATTCCATTGCTTCAGAATACTGAAGTAGTCCTGGATTTTGAACCACATGTAATTAAGAGTAACATATTAACAACTCCTGCAACTCAATTTACTCTCCTATTAATAATTGTAATTATTCTGTCGATGCTCAGAAATAAAATTGTAAGCAATATGATGGATATTATCCTGTTCTCAGTGTTCTCGATTCTTGCCGGGTTGATGATCTTTTTTAATTTTTTTACCGATCATCAGCAGATGAAATGGAATCTGAACATTCTCTGGCTGAACCCTGTTATAATCTTATGTCTGATATCGTTTATAACACGCAGCATGGGAACAATCTGGTTCAGAATTGTATTCTATATTTCAGCTGTTTTTCTCATTATACATTTCGTCCTTCCCCAGCATTTCAACCTTGCCTTTTTCCCTCTTTTACTTATTCTTCTGGTAAGAACCTCAATCAGATCAGGTTTCGGATGGAATCCATTATCGGAGGAATAGCTTACCGGATCAGTTCAGAAAATTTATCTTGTCTGTTTAACAGTCTCCGGGTGCATAGACTATAATGTAAAGCGTATTCTTTTAACAAAAATTTAACACTCATTAACAATGTTTTACGTTATATCGGATTTCTTTTGTATAATACATTTTACACAGTTCATGATAACTTTTAATTATACCTGTTTTACTATATTTGCTGATTAAATTTTTAAGCTATGGAGCAAACTGCTGATATAAAATTATTAAATGAGAAAATCGAAAAAGAAAGTGCTTTTGTCGATATTATCAGATTAGAGATGAATAAGGTAATTGTCGGTCAGAAACACCTTACCGACAGTCTGTTAATTGGACTGCTGGCCAATGGGCATATTCTTCTTGAAGGTGTTCCCGGTCTTGCAAAAACGCTTGCTATAAAATCTCTTGCAGCCATTATCGATGCAAAATTCAGCAGGATCCAGTTTACTCCAGATCTACTTCCTGCAGACCTTATCGGAACAATGATCTACAGTCAGAAGAAGGAAGAATTCATTGTAAAAAAAGGACCTGTATTTGCAAATTTTATCCTGGCAGATGAAATAAACAGATCACCTGCAAAAGTTCAGAGTGCCCTGTTGGAAGCAATGCAGGAGAGACAAATTACTATCGGAGAAAATACATATAAGCTGGAAGAACCTTTCCTGGTTCTTGCTACTCAGAATCCGATAGAACAGGAAGGAACTTATCCTCTTCCTGAAGCTCAGGTCGACAGGTTCATGATGAAAGTTCTGATCGATTACCCTACAATGGAAGAGGAAAGATTCATTATCAGGGAGAACCTTGCAAAGGAATTTCCAAAAACAAGTTCGGTTTTGAAGGTAGATGATATTGTCAGGGCAAGAAACACTGTAAGAGAGGTTTACATGGATGAAAAAATTGAAAACTATATACTGAATATTGTTTTCGCCAGCCGTAATCCCGGGAAATATGGTCTTCCTGCCTTTGTTAATATGATTTCGTATGGAGCATCGCCAAGGGCATCTATTAACCTGTCGCTGGCTTCAAAAGCTTATGCATTCATTAAAAGACGCGGATATGTCATTCCTGAAGATGTCAGAACGATCTGCGCCGATGTAATGCGTCACAGGATAGGATTGACATACGAAGCCGAGGCAGAAAACATAAATCAGGATCATATAATCTCAGAAATTCTTAATGTTGTTGAAGTACCCTAGAGCCCATATAATGAAAGTAATTATCCTTTTGGCAGTTCTCCTTTTCCCGGGTACCTGTAACTACAGTCAGAACCTTATTGGTTATAAGGAGAGGGAAATTCAGAAGTACATGTCATATAACATGAAGTATATGAATTTTGAAAATGTGAAGAACAGCAGGTTCAGATATTTGAAATATACAGATGGATCTGAAAGTCAGACACTTCTTTTTTTTCTGAACAAGGATTCAATATGCAATAGCGTAAGATTAATCTGCGACCCTCGTGTCAAAGCAGAAAAAATCAGGGAATTCAATTCTGCATTCAATAAAGATGGGGATAATAAATGGATTGAAAAGCGCGAAGGCAAGGACTACATTATAGAGGTAAGCGATGAGATGTATTCCTGCATTATTACAATAAAACCCGAAGATTAATTTATTGTACAGTGGAAGCAAATGAACTATTAAGAAAGGTCCGAAGAATTGAGATAAAAACAAAGGGATTAAGCAGACATATTTTTGCGGGGGAATATCATAGTGCCTTCAAGGGAAGGGGAATTGCTTTCAGCGAAGTAAGGGAATACCAGTATGGAGACGATATTCGGAGTATTGACTGGAATGTGACCGCCCGCTTCAATCATCCTTTTGTCAAGATATTCGAGGAAGAAAGAGAACTGACTGTGATGTTGCTTATTGATGTAAGCGGATCAGGTGACTTTGGAACAGCCCTGGGCTTTAAGAAAGATATTATGACAGAAGTGGCAGCAGTTCTTTCATTCTCGGCAATCTTCAATAATGATAAAATCGGAGTAATATTTTTTTCCGATCAGGTGGAGAAGTTCATCCCCCCTCAGAAGGGGAGAAAACATATCCTTCGTATAATCAGGGAGTTGCTCGATTTTAATCCGCAGAGCAGGAAAACAAATCTCAATGAACCGCTGCGATTTCTTACCAATGCAATAAAAAAAAGGTGCACTGCATTCATAATTTCTGATTTTATTGTTCCTGAGTTTGAGACATCACTGAGGATTGCATCAAATAAACACGATGTGGTTGCCTTAAAAGTGCTTGATCCGCTCGAGAGATCCATTCCGGATATTGGATTGATAAAAATTACTGATTCTGAAACAGGAATTGAAAAATGGATAGATACTTCCTCTGCCAGAACACGGAAGAACTATGAAGCCTGGTGGCAGAATCATATTACCGGCGTAACGAATATATTCAGGCGCTGTGGTGTGGATTATGCAGAAATACGTACGGATACAGATTATGTAAAACCTCTTATAAAGTTGTTTGAGAACAGATAACATATTATGAACAAGGCTATTTACCATATATTATTATTTTTTTTACTTTTTTCTTCTGTCAAAGGTCAGGAAGTATCAGTTTCTGCAGAATTTGATACTTCCAGAATTTATATTGGCGACCAGATCAACTTCAGAATAATCATCGACCAGCCGGCAGGACTAAATCTTACACTTCCGTATTTCAGAGATACACTGATAAAAAATATTGAAATACTCTCGGGCCCTCTGGTAGATAGTTCAAGACAAAGCGGAAGAACCAGGATAATTGAGAGCTATCTGATAACATCCTTTGATTCAGGAATATATGTCATTCCGCCTGTTTATGCTGAATTGAAAAATGAAGACGGACTGAAAAGATTTTATTCTGAGTATTCCCGGCTTGAAGTGTTAAGGGTAAATATTGCTCCCGCTGACACAACTGTACAGATCTATGATATAATTCAGCCATACAGGGCTCCGGTTACCCTTGGAGAAATTCTTCCATGGCTCCTTCTTGTTGCACTGGTTGGTGCATTGGTATGGATAGCAATGATTTATATGCGTAAGTATAAGAAACTGCCAGTTGAAATTGAAACGGTCATTGCGCCTGATCCTGCACATATTATTGCATTCCGGGAACTTGAAAAGCTGAAGGAGGAACAGCTCTGGCAGAAAGGTGAAATTAAGTTCTATTATTCCAGGTTAACGGAGATCCTGCGAAAGTATCTCGAAAACA
Source organism: Bacteroidales bacterium (assembly GCA_038325595.1). Taxonomy (GTDB): domain Bacteria; phylum Bacteroidota; class Bacteroidia; order Bacteroidales; family VadinHA17; genus LD21. The sequence continues at coordinate 23,180 of JBBQJD010000023.1, forward strand.
GGTTTGGTATATTTTCACTGGAGCTGACTACTTCTGAAACTCTTGCAGACCTTGTAAAAGCGGGATTCAAAAAGAATGAATCATACAATCAGCTAAGATCAGTGCTGACCGGAGCTGATCTGGTTAAGTTTGCAAAGTACAAGCCTGATCCTGAGGAAAATGAATCTCATTTTCGGAATTCCTGGGATTTTGTTGAAGTTACCAAAATTGAAGTAAGGGAGCCATTAGCAGCAAAGAGTGAAAATGGAAAGGAGGTGACGTCATGAATGGGGTAAAATTCGCGGAACCGTTGTTTTTGTACCTGCTGATACTTGTACCGGTAATGATTGCATTCTACGTCCTGAAGCAACAAAAAGCAACAGCCTCTCTCAGGATGCCCGGATTGCAGCCTTTTGCCGGAGCAGGAACAACCTTCAGGCTATACCTGAGGCACATCCTGTTTGCCTTGAGGATGATCTCAGTAATACTTCTTATAATTGTTCTTGCACGTCCACAGGCAACAAACAGGTTCCAGGATATCTCGACAGAAGGTATAGATATTATACTGACACTGGATATTTCAGGAAGTATGCTTGCACGTGATTTCAAACCCGACAGACTGGAGGCATCAAAGGATGTTGCCACTGAATTCATTTCAGGAAGGCCTTATGACCGGATGGGCCTTGTCGTTTTCAGTGGTGAGAGCTTTACCCAATGTCCGCTAACAACTGATCACGCTGTTTTGATAAACCTCATGAGGGAAGTACAGAGCGGGATGATTGAAGATGGTACCGCAATTGGTATGGGTCTTGCAACGGCAGTCAACAGGATCAAGGATTCAGAAGCAAAGACCAAAGTGGTAATACTTTTAACAGATGGCGTGAATAACAGAGGTGAAATTGCCCCGGCAACTGCTGCAGGCATTGCAAAGACCTTTGGTATAAGGGTCTATACCATAGGTGTAGGTACCCAGGGAGTTGCTCCATATCCTGTACAAACTCCTTTTGGAATGCAATATCAGGATATGCCTGTAGAAATTGATGAGCCTATACTTCGCGAAATAGCAGAAACAACAGGAGGTAAATATTTCAGGGCAACAGATAATGATAAGCTGGTTCAGGTATATGGTGAGATTGATAAGCTTGAAAAATCAAAAATAGATGTAAGACAATTCAGCAGGAAAGAGGAGAGATATTTTATTTATGCTCTGGTAGCTTTTTGTCTTATTGCATTTGAAATGGTCATAAGAAATACATTATTCAGGAATTTAACTTAAAGGCATGCAATTATTCAGATTTGCAAATCCAGATTTTTTGTACTTGCTGCTGGCGATCCCGGTGTTGATACTTCTTTTTATTTTAAATGAGGCGAGAAAAAGGAAGGCGCTGAAGAGAATCGGAAATATAAATCTTATTGGAAAGCTTGTTCCGGAAATGTCAAATTCACGGCCCCCGGTTAAATTTCTTTTGATGCTGCTGGCTTTCTCATCTGTGGTAATTATGCTTGCAAGACCGCAGTTCGGATCAAGGCTGGAAGATGTGAAAAAGGAAGGTATCGAAGTGATAATAGCTCTCGATGTAAGCAATTCAATGCTTGCAGAAGATATTCAGCCTGACAGGCTTACAAGAGCGAAGCAGGCTATTTCAAGGCTGGTTGATAACCTCGATAATGATAAAATCGGTCTGATAGTATTTGCCGGCGATGCATATACCCAGATACCTGTTACCACAGATTATATCTCAGCCAAGATGTTCCTCTCGGCAATAGGTCCGGGTATTGTTCCAAAACAAGGCACTGCAATTGGAGCAGCAATTAAACTTGGGATCAGATCATTCAGTCCGGGCGAAAACAAAAGCAAGGCAATGGTCATCATTACCGATGGTGAAAACCATGAGGATGATCCGTTATCTGTATCAGAAGATGCTTCAAAAGCCGGTATTGTAATACATACTATCGGAATTGGTTCGACAGAGGGCGTTCCGGTTCCAATGATGGTTAACGGTAAAAGAGATTATCTGAAGGACATGAATGGCAATACTGTTATTACAAGGCTTGATGAAGATATTCTTAAAAAGATTGCAGTAACCACAAATGGCAATTATGTAAGGGCAAGCAATTCAAATATTGGTCTTGATGAAATTTTCAACCAGATCAGAAAAATGAAGACACAGGAGCTGGAGAGTACTATGTATACTGAGTATAATGATCAGTTTCAGGTTTTTGCAGCTATGGCGATTTTCCTTCTGATTCTTGATTTTATAATTATGGACAGGAAAAACAGGAGACTGGCGAGAATAAGGTTATTTAAGTTCAGGGTTTAAATCAGTATGAAATTATTATGTTCAGGAAAATAAATATAAGATATCCGCCATTCATCAACAGCTTGTTAATGTGTCTGTTCCTATTATTGCCAGGTACTTTGAATGCACAGAAAGATAAAAAATACATCAGGCAGGGTAACAAGGAGTACGAAAAAAATAATTTTTCCGAATCTGAAGTATCCTACCGGAAAGCGATGAATAAAAATGAGAAATCGCCAGATGCTGTTTTTAATATTGGTGATGCACTTTATAAGCAGAATAAGTATGAAGATGCAGGAAAACAATTTGTTGAAAATATAAATATGAATGATGACAGGAATAAGAAGTCATCAGGTTTCTACAATCTTGGAAACTCCCTCTTTAAAGCCAATAAGCTTGAAGAGAGCATAGGAGCTTATAAGGAATCCCTCAAGTTGCAACCAGATAATATTGAAGCCAAATATAACCTTGCCTATGCTCAGGATATGCTGAAACAGCAGCAGGAACAACAACAACAACAGCAGAACAATAAGAACCAGGATCAGAAGAACCAGGATAAAAAGGATCAGGAGGGACAGCAGGACAAGGATAAACAGGAAAATCAGGATCAGAATGAACAGGATAGCAAAAACAGCGAGCAGCAGGATCAGGAACAAAAGGACCAACAGCAGGGTATTTCAAAAGAAGATGCTGAAAGACTGTTGAATGCAATTGCAAATGATGAAAAAAATGTACAGGAAAAGGTAAAGCTTGAAAAAGCTGCCAAAACAAAAATGAGAACGATAAAAAACTGGTAAGTCCTGAAGTATAAAAAATGAAAATATTACTAATCTACCTGCTGTTTTGTTTATTATCTGTTTCTGTTACAGCCCAGGATGTGTCAGTACAGGTTGATTATCCCTCAGAAGTAACGGCAGGTCAACAATTTGTTATAAGCTGGAAAGTAAACTCAGGTGGAGGCGAGTTCACTCCACCCTCATTCAGGGGATTTAATAAACTTATGGGTCCTCAGACTTCTTATAGTTCAAGCACACAGATAATAAACGGTAAGATGTCACAACAGACTTCCTATACGTATGTATATTATATCCAGGCAATCAATGAAGGAAATTATGTGATTGCACCTGCTACATTTACTCTGAAAAACAAAACTGTTGCTTCAGATTCCATTCGTATAGAAGTGATTTCTTCCTCACAGAATCCAAATCTTCCTGCAGGTGCTGATTCTGAAGAAAATCAGAATGGAGGATCGGACCGGGGTGATATATTTGTTAATCTTTCCCTTAACCGCAAGGAAGTTTTTCTTGGAGAACACATAGTAGCAACAGTAAAATTATACACCAGGGTAAATCTGTCAGGCATAAATGAAATTAAATATCCTTCTTTTAACGATTTTCTTAAAACTGACCTGGTTACACCACCGCTTACATCATTAAATGAAGAAAATGTAGGGGGTACAATTTACGGCACAGGCATAGTTCAGCAGTTTCTGCTTTACCCTCAGATTACAGGCGAGATCACGATTGACCCTGTTCAGATCTCTGTTCTCGTTCAGCAGCGGACCGGCCAGTCGGATCCGTTCTTCGGTGATTTCTTTTCATCTGCTCAGACTATCCCGAAAGCAGTGGCAAGTGTTCCGGTTAAAATCAATGTAAAACCTCTGCCTGGAAAACAGCCTGATGATTTTTCAGGAATAGTTGGAAAACTCAGTCTTGATGCAAATCTGAGTGAAGACAGCATTAATGTAAATGATGCTGTCAACTTCAAGGTTACCATATCAGGAAGCGGAAACCTCAAAATTGCTGCACCCCCGCAGCTCAATCTTACTCCCGGAATAGAAGTTTATGATCCTAAAATAAGCGACGATATCCGGAATGGCACAACCGGGTCAACAGGTCAAAAAACCTTTGACTATCTTTTGATTCCAAGACATTATGGTGATTTCATTATCCCTCCTTTGACCTACTCTTTCTTCAATACAACAACCGGAAGATATGAAACATTGACAACCGAAGAATTCCGTTTTCATGCCAGGAAGGGGAACGAGCAAAATACGGGTATTACAGTTTATGGAGGAGTATCAAAGGAAGATGTTAAATATCTTGGTAAGGATATCAGGTTTATAAAATCAGATGCAGGGAAGCTGACTAAGTCAGCCCGGATCATGATTGAGGATAGATTATTCTACAGTGCATATGCATTTGCCCTTTTTGCTTTCATGGTAGTTCTGTTCGTAAGACGCGAACATATAAGGCGTAATTCTGACGTTACCCTGGTCAGGAACAGGAAAGCCGGTAAGATAGCTGTCAGGAGACTAAGATCGGCTCATTCATGTCTTAAGAATGATGAGATTGATATTTTTTATGATGAAATACTGAAAGCAATCTGGGGCTACCTCAGCGATAAGCTGAATATTCCTGTTTCAGAGCTTACCAGAAGTAAGGCAATTGATATCCTTACGGCAGAAGGAGTGGATGAAGAACATATAAAAAGCATGAATGACATTCTTGATGCATGCGAATATGCCCGGTTCTCACCTTCTGCAAAAGGTACAGAAGCCCCTTCAATATATGACGGTGCATCACAATTTATAAGGTCAGTAGAGAACTCAATCGGATAGAAAATGAAATTAATTCTCAGAAATATACTTATCGTTCTGCTGATTTCTTCTTTAGCACATGAAGCCAGCTCACAGGAGAGTACTTCAGAAAAATTTGAAAAGGGAGCAGTTTACTTCTCCTCAGGAAGCTTCAGGGAAGCACTTGATACCTGGATGGAAATTTATAATACCGGTTATCGTTCTGCAACATTGAATTATAATATCGGCAATGCTCACTTTAAACTCAATAATATTCCATATTCCATACTTTTCTATGAGCGTGCATATCTGCTGAATCCTGCAGATGAGGATATTAACTATAACCTTGCTATAGCGAGAACCCTTATTGTAGATAGATTCCAGGAGATCCCTGATCTGTTTTTCGTGCGATGGTTTGATTTTATTTCATTGGTCCTGTCAACCAATCAATGGGCAAAAATAAGCCTCGTAACTTTTATTCTGTGCCTGCTGCTTCTTGCATTATATGTATATTCAGTGCGCTATAAATATAAGGTATTGGGATTCTGGTTCGCACTGATATTCCTGATAATCACACTGACATCCTTTGCATTTGCTTCAAGAAATAAAAATCTGGTTTATGACAGCCGGCAGGCAGTTATTACAAATCCCCTGGTAAGTGGTAAAAGCTCTCCCGATAAAAGCGGGACAGATCTTTTTATTCTTCATGAGGGTACCAAAGTTACTATTGAGGAGGAAGTAGGAGAGTGGTATGAAATAATATTGTCCGACGGCAACAAGGGATGGATCCCTGTAAATAGTCTCAATAAAATATAGTCTTCTGCAACTTTTTTCCTATATTTCAGGTCATAATTGCGGTTAAATAATTATTTCTTCATGAAAAAAATCCTTTATTTCCTGATCATTATCTCACTGTTTGCTTGCAAGAAAACTCAATACAGCCCTGAAGGTCCGACTGATATACGTGTCAGGAATTTGTCAGATATGACTTTTACTGAAGTGATAGTAAATACAACAGCAGATGTTGATACGCTCGGAGATATCGGACCAACTCTGGTTTCAGATTACTTCAGATTCGAAAAAGCATATTCGAAAGCAGAGATTTCTGCAAAAATCAATGGAGTGGTGTTTACTACTGGCCCGGTAAATTCGACCTATATGCACACTATCGGCCGCGACCGGATCACCTATGAAGTTTATATATCAAATATGGGTGCTAAAGAGCTCAGCCATAATATCATTATTGAGGAGCCTCTGAAAATGAAATAACGACTTAAGGGGATTTTTGAAAAGCAATTTTATTTAACCGCTGCAGGCTTAATAATCAGTTAGTTATCTCTTCCTCGGTTTCACCGCTAATCTTTTATCACATTTAATTTGTCTCAACGAGAAGGGGATCCCTCATTTTCGACAACCCCTCGCAGGCTCAGGGTTTGCGAAAATTCGGGATGACAATGCAATTTATTTTAGTGGAGGAAGAAGCGGCGATTCTAAAGATTTATTTATATCTACTATTTTTAGGTTCGAATCGCCGCTTCTTCCTCCTCATATCCAACTACTTGAATGTCATTCTGAACGCAGTTAGGAACCCTTTCTCGCTTCAGGAAATTAGCTAATTTACCAGATGTGTATAAAGATTAGGTTTCACCAAACTTCTTAGGTTTACATCTATGGGGTGAAGTGATTTTGCATCTCAGCTTTTCTTTGCGACCTTTGCGGGAAATGGATTTTATTTGATCTTATTATGAAAAAGAAACCAGTCAATAGCTCGCGTACGCCCATCTACCGTGATGCCGGTTTTGAACTTTATGATGCTTCCACAACACAGGCAGCTTTCAGCAATGAATCAGAACATGACCGCGAACCTGACTACTATATTTATTCCCGGTACCGTAATCCCACTGTGGTCTCTGCTGAAGAGGAAATAATGAGGATGGAAGGATGTAAATGGGCACTGCTTACACAATCGGGAATGTCAGCGATTGATACAGCAATATCTATATTTCAGAAAGGCATGAATACACGTCCATGGCTCTTCTTTACTGAGATCTACGGAGGCACAATTTCATATATTGAATCAATATTAAGAGTACGCAGAGGTCTTGATATTCAGTATTTTACACCAGTTAATGGAGATTATGATCTGGCTGAATTTGAAAAAACATTAATAAAGCTTAAACCTGAATTTGTCTACATAGAGACAGTCTCAAACCCGCTCCTTATTGTTGCCGATGTAACTGAAATCACCAGGCTTGCAAAAAAGCACGGCTCAGCCGTAATAACAGACAATACTTTTGCAACACCGGTGCTTTACAAGCCGCTGAACGCAGGCGCTGATCTGGTAATTCACAGTGCAACAAAATATTTCTCGGGTCATGGCAACCTTACTGCGGGCGTGATTTGCGGAAATGATCAGAAGCTTATGCAATCAGCTGTTGAATACAGGAAGTTTATCGGCCATATGCTTTCTCCGGATGATGCATACAGGTTACAAACACAGATACAATCATTTTCACTTCGTTTTTCCAGGCAATGTGAAAATGCTTCACGGCTGGCCGGTTTTCTGACCAATATGCCGGAAATTGAAAAAGTATACTTCCCGGGATTGAAAGATCATCCGACAAATGGCATTGCTGAAAAACTCTTTGATAATAAAGGATTTGGCGCTATGATAACTTTCGATTTTGCTGGAACAGACAGAGATGAGAAGCGGACCAGGAGAGACAATTTCATCAAGGCTATTTCTGAAAAAGTGAAGCTTATTCCTACCCTTGGTGATCCAAGGACAATCCTGATGCCTGTAGAGGCAGTATGGGGAGTTAAGTATCCCGAACCGGGAATGGTAAGGATGTCAATAGGCTTTGAGGAGTATAATGAATTGGAGAGTGCAGTATCTGAAGCTTTGAATTCATGCAATTAACTTATTGCCAGTTTATTGGCTTTGATCCATTGGCTGTCAGGTACTCATTGCACTTGCTGAAATGCTTGTTCCCGAAGAATCCTCTGGATGCGGAAAGGGGAGAGGGATGTACCGATTCGAGCACCAGATGCCTGGCTCTGTCAATTGCTTCACCTTTTTTCTGGGCATAAGCTCCCCAGAGGAAGAAAACAATATGATTCTTATCCCTGTTGATAATGCTGATCGCTTTATCGGTAAATTCTTCCCAGCCTTTCTTCTGATGCGAGCCCGCTTCATGTGCCCTGACTGTCAGAGTAGCATTCAGCAGTAAAACACCCTGTTTTGCCCAACGCTCAAGATTACCATCCCGGAAGTTGCTGATGGACAGGTCAGATCCGATTTCCCTGAAAATATTCTTCAGACTGGGAGGATAATCTACCCCTTCCCTGACTGAAAAGCACAAGCCGTGTGCCTGTCCCGGACCATGATAAGGATCCTGTCCTATTATTACTACTTTGACCTTTTCAAACGAACAAAGGTTGAAAGCATTGAAGATCAATCCTCCCGGAGGATAGATAGTTTTGCTGGCATACTCCTGCTTTATGAATTGTGCAAGATTAACAAAGTAATCCTTTTCAAATTCTTCCTCGAATCTTGTTTTCCATGAGGCATCAATACTGACTTCCATATTCAGTGTTTTTCAACAACATAAAAGTACGTAAAAAGGGCTGCCATTCTACACAGCAGCCCAAATCACTTTCACCCTCACAACCTAAAACAAAATAAAACCTTGTTTAAGAATGAAACCAGGATGCAATAAAACGGATCTCAAACCAACACTACCAAATTAAACAATTTTCAATTGGTTGCTAATAAAATAAATAAAAATGTCATAATTATTTATAAACATTAAGCTTATGTCATTTATAATTGCTTGATATTAAATACGGATTCATTGGACCATTCCGGCATATATTTTAACTTTGCAATAAAAATGGCGACAGAAACAGAACGTAAATTTCTGGTAAAGGGTGAGTTCAGACATCTTGCTGTTAAGGAAATAAGTATCACTCAGGCTTACATTTCTAAATTTCCTGATAAAACAATACGAATACGGATAACAGATGCTTCAGCCTTTCTGACAATAAAAAGCAAGATAGAAAACATGGAATTTGCGCGTAATGAATGGGAATTCCCCATACCGGTTCAGGATGCCCGGGAGATGCTGCTTATCTGCCTCCCGGGAAGAATATATAAAACAAGATACCTTGTTCCTTCAGGAAAACATACAATTGAAGTTGATGTCTTTCATGAGAAGAATAAGGGTCTGATAATTGCAGAAATTGAGCTTAAAGCGGAAGATGAAAAATTTGATAAACCTGAATGGCTTGGGGAGGAAGTGACAGGAAATCCGCAGTATTATAATGCCAACCTGATTAAATGAAACTATTTCTTGAAAATAAAATATACAGCAAGAATAAGGAAGATAAATCCTATCAGGTGATTGAGCCTGAAATGCTCATTCTTAAAAAGGACCAGTGTGAAAATGCTAAAAACCATTATGGAGATCACTTCCTGAATAACTTTTAATTCTACAAGAGAAAAAGGACCTCCTGTTCCACTGTAGCCAATCCTGTTTGCCGGTACCTGAAGCAAGTATTCAAAGAAGGCTATTCCCCAGCTGATCAGTATGATAACAAGCATGCTGGTGTTTTCAAATCTGCTCATGGTCTTCATTTTCAGATGCCCGTACCAGGCAAATGTCATGAAGGTATTTGACATTATCAGAAGAATAATTGTATAGAAATTTTTCAATTGAATTTCGTTGTTCTGAAGCTGGAACCTAAAGGATTTTTGAATATATCTGCTTTGGATCGCCCGGACCATAAAAATCATCCAGGCTTGCCATTAACTTATACCCGTTGCGTTGGTAGAAACCTTCAGTGGAAGCATAAAGTGGCCTGCCTGATGTTTCGATCCAGAGTATTTTACCTCCTGAATTCCTGACATCTTCTTCAATTGCCTTAAGTAATGCGGAACCAAGTTTCTTATTCCTTGAATTTTGATGAACAGCAATCCAGTACAGATCCCAGGAGTGAGTTGAGAATGCATTCCTGCCATAATTTGCAAAGGCAACAAGTCCGTCTTCATCGGTAACCTTCATCCATGAATATCCGCCCTTTGCCAGAGTCTCATCTGCAATTTCAAGAGCAGTTTCTATCTCAAATTCGTAAAAATAATTGGTTGATCTTAGTATTTCTTCTATCCCGGTTCTGTCTGAAGGAGATATGCCTCTTTCTATTATCATTATTGTTATCTGTTTAAATCTCCTATTATTCTTTGTATTACATCCCTGAGCTGGTATCCTGCCTGCGCTGTTGCTGCGATAAAACCACTATCTGGTGATATACAAGGATTTGCATTGATTTCAATTACATAAACATTGTCCTCATTGTCGGTTCGGACATCAACTCTCGCATAACCTCTCAAACCAAAGAGGTTCCAGCATGCGGCAGCAGTCTCCCTGAGATTCTTCTGCAGATGTTCCCCGAGATTTTTCCCCGGGAATTCCCTTACGGTATTAATATATTCAAAGCTATCCATTTCCCATTTAGCTTTGAAATCGATTATTCTTGGCTTGTTTTCATCATAATTTACAAATACGATTTCTGCAGGAGGAAGCACTTCGGGACCATCCTTCCCGGCAATAACACTGATATTAAATTCCCTTCCATCAATAAAGTCTTCAATAAACCAGTGTGAGTCGTCAAGTCCTTTCAGCTTTTTCTCAAAACCGGGGTTACACTCAAAAACCGATTCCTCTGTAATGCCAAGCGAACCGTCCTCCCATATTGGTTTTACAATATATTTTTTTCCCGGCTGGAGCAACTTGTACTGGGATGGCAGGTATGAACCCGGATTCCTGATTCCTGCATTTTTCATCACTTTGCTTGCCAGGGTTTTATTGCTTGTAATGAACATTGCTTCAAGCGGATTCCCTGAATAAGGTATCTTATACAAGTTCAGCAAAGCAGGGATGAAATAGTTGAGCTCTCCTTTATTATTGATGGATTCAACAAGATTGTATACAAAATCGGGCCTGTTTTCTGCAAGTTCATTTATTTCGGTCATGAACGCAACAGTAATTCCTTTTCTGGAAACAGATATTCCCTCCTCAACCAGATATTTCTCAATCAGACCTACCTGGTCAAGCACATCAAGCTCATCAGCTAATGCATTCACCCCCGGTTGATTGTATATAATACAGCAAGTCTTCATATTTAATTCAGTAAACAGTATTCAGTATTCAGTCCCGCCGAAGCGGGATCTACGCTTCGCTTCGATAATCAGCAATCAGCACCCGGCACCCGGCACCTACCCCTTAGTTCTCTTAATCGCCGCATCCATAATCATCTCCATAAGCCTCTGGTATTCAATGCCATACATACGTGCCAATATAGGGAGATCGGAATGAACCGGGTTCAGTCCTGCAAGAGGATTGGCTTCAATAAAGCATATCTTCCCATGCCGGTCAGTTTTCAGATCAATTCTGCCGGCATCCAGTGCATTAAGTGCTTTCCAGGAGCGCAGAGCTACCGATTTACACTCATCAATAACTTCCGGAGCAAGAGGAAAATACTTGCAGTAATTCTGATAGTTCTCTTTAACCTCAACAGAATAGGGGAGGTTATCGGAACAAACTACTTCCATTCCTCCGATAGCAGTGGCATCATCTCCGGATCCAACTATCCCTACAGTAAATTCACGTCCTGACAAATATTCTTCGACAAGTGCAGGCTGATTGAATTCCCTGAGTATCCACTCAACCATTTTCTTTAGCTCTTCTGCTGATTTTACAAGACTTTTTGAGGTTATGCCCTTCCCGGTGCCCTCTGACACTGGTTTTACAAAAAGAGGGAATTCCAGATTACAGGAATCCAGATCCTCAATCTGTGTAATAAGGCATCCTGGACTTACAGGTACTCCGGCAGCAGCAACCACCAGCTTTGCAAGATGCTTATTCAGCGAAATGCCCATAATAACCGGCCCGCTAAAGACATATGGTATTTTGTATTGATCAAGGATTGCCGGAACAACCGATTCCCTTCCATCACCATACAGGCCTTCAGCAATGTTCAATACCATATCCCATTTCTTCCCGGCAGCCAGGGCCTCAATCAGCTGAAATGTATTTCCTACAGGTTCAGTTTGATGCCCCATCAGTTTCAGTGATTCTTCAAGGGCATCAATTGTTTCCTGTTTGTCAAATTCGGCTGTTTCATCCATGGAATATCCACGGTCAATATACCATGACCGGAGATCGAATGTTATCCCAATTTTCATACTATGATCCTATTTTTCAGGATATTCGCATAATACACCCTTGTAGTTTCTCATCACGATTTTCTCATCGTTGTGTTCAACCACATAATTCGGAAGCAAAGGAATTTTTCCGCCTCCGCCGGGAGCATCAATTACAAATGTTGGCACTGCATATCCGCTTGTGAATCCTCTCAGTCCTTTTATTATTTCAAGACCTTTCTTAACTGTTGTTCTGAAATGGCCTGATCCCGGAATAAGGTCACACTGGTATAGATAGTATGGTCTTACCCTTATTTTAAGTAACCTGTGCATCAGTTCTTTCATCACAGGAACATTGTCATTGATCCCCTTAAGAAGAACAGTCTGGCTTCCCAACGGGAAACCTCCATCGGCAAGTTTGATGCAGGCTTTGGCACACTCGTCGGTTATCTCATCAGGATGTGAAAAATGCAGGCTTATGAAGAGCGGATGATATTTTTTTAGTAAATTAATCAGATTGTCAGTGATTCTTTGAGGCAATACTACAGGAATTCTTGTTCCGATACGAATAATCTCAACATGTTCAATACGACGGATATTTGACAGGATATAATCAAGAATGTCATCGCTCAATGTCAAAGGATCGCCTCCACTGATAAGTACATCTCTGACTTCTTTGTGTGTAGCAATATAATTGAACGCTTTTTCGTAATCCTGTTTTCCTAATCTGTCAAGTCTTCCAACCGAATGTGAACGGGTACAATACCTGCAGTAATTCGAACATACCTGGGTTACCGTGAATAATACCCTATCGGGGTATCTGTGAACAATACCTTTCACAGGAGAAAATGATTTCTCATGCAATGGATCAGATTGTTCACCTTTTGCTTCAAGCAATTCTTCTATTACAGGTACCACATTCCTGCGTAAGGGATGTGACGGTTTGCTGTCATAGATCAATGAAGCAAAATACGGTGTTATCCTAAGCGGTAGCCGGCCCTTAAGATTATTAAGAGCAAGAATTTCCTTTTCGGATAATTTCATGATTTTTCTTAGATCTTCGATGCTGGTGATAGCGTTTCGAAGTTGCCATTTCCAATCATTCCAGGAATTGGAAGTTGTTAGGGGGAAGTAGCGGCGCATAAACTCCGAACTTCGGTTGCTAACTAACTCATTTGGGATTGCGTTTTGCGAAAAAATCGTGGTTTTCGCGCCAGGTTCTTCATCCGAAGAACAACCCACGAGGCGACTCTCTCCATGGAGCGTCGTAGCCTCATTATTGTTAGCATTCATAGGAGATGATGAAAATTTTTCACCTTTTCTTTTTTAATGTTTTTGTTGTTTTAAATTAATACTGTTTTACTATTGTTTTTACCTTAATTTTACACGAAAGTATATATTCTATAAATACAATGTATCATACCATTACCATAAATATTAACAGGATTACTATTTTATTAACAATCGTGCTTCCGGATGAACTTTTTAAATCCGTAACGTGCATTTAGTCAATAGATTATACTCATAATGATATTTATCATGTCTTTGATTAAAATACTTAGATTTTTGATGAAAATTTTTCAGATTTTGCATACTGAACGCTGTCTTTAATGAATATTTTATTATCCGATGGGTGAAATAAAAAAATCATTGTACAGCGATATAAGGGAATCTGTTACCGGGACTTCACAGGATTTTACAGAGGGCAGGCTTAGCCGGGCAATATTGTTGCTTGCAATACCGGCAGTTCTTGAAATGATAATGGAATCCGTTTTTGTAATCATTGATATATTTTTTGTCTCAAAGCTTGGTGCGGATGCAGTTGCAGCAGTCGGTCTTACTGAAACAATGATAACCATTGTTTACGCAATATCTCTCGGTCTGGCAACTGCCACCACATCAATGGTTTCAAGAAGAATCGGTGAAAAAAATCCTGATAAAGCCTCAAAAACGGCATTCCAGGCAATACTTACAGGATTGATCGTATCACTTTTTATCGCTGTTCCCGGTGCGATTTTTCATAAAGAACTGCTTGATTTGATGGGTGCATCACATGTTATAATTGATGGTATGTCGGGTTACACAATGGTGATGCTCGGAGGTAACAGCGTTATAATGATGCTTTTTATAATTAATGCAATTTTCAGAAGCGCTGGCGATGCAGCGATAGCTATGAGGGTATTATGGATAGGAAACATTATCAATATAATACTGGATCCCTGCCTGATCTTTGGTCTTGGGCCTTTTCCTGAAATGGGTGTCACTGGTGCGGCTGTAGCTACGACAATAGGAAGAGGATTAGCTGTATTGTACCAGTTTTACCTTTTATTCTTTGGGAAAAAACGTATTCAGCTTTCTGTCAGGCATTTTGGAATCAATTTAAAGACAATTACAAGATTGATTAAGCTTTCTGCCGGAAGCATTGGACAAAACCTGATCGGAACAACAAGCTGGATTGCACTGGTAAGAATAATTTCCTTGTTTGGAAGTGAAATAGTTGCCGGTTATACAATAGCTATCAGAATCGTTAGCTTTGTGCTTCTGCCCTCATGGGGTTTGAGCAATGCAGCTTCAACGCTGGTCGGACAAAATCTTGGTGCAAAAAAACCTGAACGCGCCGAAAGATCAGTCATGGTTACAGGATGGGTGAATATGGTATTTTTGGGGATTGTAGGGTTGATCCTCGTTCTGTTTCCATCTCCGTTCATTGAATTCTTCATAAAAGATCAGCGCGTAATTGAAACAGGCATAAAATGCCTCAGGATAATAAGCATTGGTTTTATTGCATACGGATTTGGAATGGTGTTGGTCAACGCCTTTAACGGGGCCGGCGATACAATGACTCCTTTAAAGATCAATATTTTTGCATTCTGGATGGTAGAAATCCCTCTTGCTTATCTTATGGCAGTAACATGGGGTATGAATGAAACAGGTGTTTTCGTAGCTATTGTCATTGCTGAGTCACTCATGACAATTACAGCATGGCTTGTCTTCAGAAGAGGGAAATGGAAATTTAAGGAAGTCTGATCATATTAAAAAGTCACAGGGGAAGCCGGGCATAACCGTCAACCTAAGGATATTTAATGGAGTCACTAGTGGAAAGTTTCCCCTCCTTTTGAAGCCAACCTTTATACACAGCTGGTTATATTAGCTAAGTTCTTTAAGAGAGATGGGGATTTCTCACTGCGTTCGGGGGTGGCCAGGCGATTCGATCCATTCCAACTAGATTCAATATTGAATCTACCCGATGATTTAAAGAAATGACATCCTTCGGTTGACGGCTACAGGGGGGAGCCGGGTCGAAGCCAGTCAGATACATGATTGATATTTATCATATAAATCATTGATATTAATCACTTGTATCAACTGAACCTTTCCTGAGCTTCTTTATATAGCTTCTTTTTTTCTTGGTGTCAAGCCTCTCTAATTTTGAACTGTATGTGGCTTTTGTTGGCTTTCGTGGCGGAGCTATTGTTAATGCTTTTGAAATGATTCCATAAAACCTTTCAATAGCCTTCTTTTTATTCATAAGCTGGGATCTCTCTGACTGAGATACAATTATGAGTGTTCCTTCATTATTGATCCTGTTCCTGAGTTTATCCATGATTATCTGCTTCTCCTCGTCTGTCAGTAAGTCAGTTGTGGGAATATCAAACCGTAATTCAACCCGGGTATTGACTTTATTTACATTTTGTCCTCCGGGACCTCCGCTCCGTGATGTTGCGAAGACAAAAGCTTTTTCAAAATTTCTGTTCAGCAGATCTTCCGGTTTCATAATGAACATTATACAAAAAATAAGCCAACTCCTGCAACGCTGACAATTGCCCCGATCATTTCCGGAACTGTAACTTTTTCCTTGTAAAGGATCACTGCCGGAACCAGGATGAATACCGGCACAAGAGCCATTATTGTAGATGCAATTCCAGCTTCGGTATATTTTACTGCGACTAATGAAAAAGATACACCAAGGAATGGTCCGAAAAATGCTCCAAGAGAAAGTGACTTCATTCCTTCAACGTTACGCATTGCTGCATTTACTCCGCTCCACCTTTTCATAAGAGTTACAAGTATTATAAAACCGAAAAGTCCCGCAATCACCCTGATCTGTGTAGCAGCAAAAGGATCATAGTCCTTCATTCCAAATTTACTGAGGACAAGTCCGAGTGCCTGACCAAGAGCTCCTCCAAAGGCATATAATATTCCTCTTGGCGACAACTTAAGCGAAAACTTTTCGCCGGGAGCTTTCCGGTTGAAGATTGCCATTGCAATTCCGGTAAAGGTCAGCGTCATACCAAAATAATGGAACAGCGTGAGCCGTTCATTCATTATAATCCAGCTGAAAAATGCTGTAATGGGAGGAACCAGTGTCATTATCAGCATTGAGAACCTTGATCCTATCATTGTGTATGACTTGAACAGGAACAGGTCCCCGAAAACAAAGCCGATCAGTCCTGAAAGTGAAAGCCACATAAGGATATCAAAACTTGCATCAACCGGAAGAAGGAAACCACGGCGTATAAGGTTGAATACACTTAAGAAAATTAATCCGATCGCGAGCCGGAGGATATTTACTGCTACAGATCCCACCCTGCGGCTCGCCGATTCAAATGAGATTGCAGTTATAGTCCAGAAGAATGCTGTAAGCAGTGCAGCAAATTCCCCCAGATGATTATTAAAGAATTCCATATATCTCTGAGTTCAGGCATTTTAATTCACATCAGTGAACTCAAAAACATACTGCCCCGATCCTGTTTCAAAACTTACTTTGCTTCCTGAGGTTGTAATATTTGTAAAGTTTTGGTTCTCTTTCAGGTTTTTTCCATCTCCTGTGACGTTGGCGGCATCAGAAACCGGTAATACGACTGTGGCTTTTGTGTTTGCAGGAATAGTGACTTTCACGAGTATTTTACCGTCTTTTCTTTCCCAGCCGGACGCAACTGTTCCATACGGACTTTCAAATGAAGCTCTCGAATATTCAAGCCTTTTTGAAGGATGCGGCTGGATAAGTATTTCTTTATATCCGGGGCTCTTTAACTCAAGACCCGCAGAAACCCTGTACATCCAGTCACCTATTGCTCCATATGCATAATGATTGAATGAATTCATTCCGGGATCCTGGAATGTGCTG
>JBBQJD010000024.1:0-39940 GCA_038325595.1 Bacteroidales bacterium
TTACTATGGCGACTTTCCTGATTATATCAGCTTTCTGTGTGAAAGCAAGTCCGAGTCCCAATGCCATCAGGATAGGAAAGAGTATTCCCCAGAAGAGTACTCCGGGTTCACGCAATATTTCTCTGAAGAGGGCAAGAATGAGGTGTTTCAGAGTATTTGAATGAAACCAGCTATTCATTAATCTTCCTTCCTGTTAATGAAACAAAAAGATCATCGAGTGTCTTACGCCTGCACTCCATATGTTTCAAAGTGGCATTGCGCGATTTCAGGTAGGCAATAAAAGCAGGAAGTTGTGTTTCAAAGTCTGTAAGGGTTACAAACCCCTTTTCCCTGACCTCCCCTGAATGTATCCTGAATGGAAGACCAGCCGGAATCAGATCCTCATTCTCCAGGCCTTTTTCCAGGGTGAATTCAACTAGTTTTTCCTCAGTCTCATCTTCCAGCAACTGCTGTAAAGTACCTTCTTTCAGAATGATACCGTTATCCATTATTACAATATAATCACAAAGATTTTCAGCTTCTTCCATATAATGTGTCGTCAGGATCATCGATGTTTCTGATTTTTCCTTTAGGTTTCTGAGAATCTCCCATATGTCGCGTCTTGCATTTGGATCAAGCCCGGTGGTGGGCTCATCAAGAAGAAGAATAGCAGGATCATTGATGAGGGCAATTCCTATTGCCAGGCGTTGTCTTTGTCCGCCTGAAAGATTTACAACATATGATTTTCTTTTTTCCTCAAGTCCTACAATATCGATTATTTCATTTATCCTTTTTTTCCCCAGATTGAAAAATCCTGCGAAAAGCTGAAGAGTCTCTGTTACCCTTAGTTTATCTATAAACCGTGTTTCCTGAAGTGACAAGCCGATTATGCGATGAAGATAATCCTCATTTCCACTCCACTTTTTTCCCATGATGGTTATTTCACCCTTGTCGGGCTTCTGAATTCCTTCGATCATTTCGACAAGGGTAGTTTTACCGGCACCATTCGGGCCAAGAAGGGCTACAAAATGACTTTTGGGGATACTTAGATTGATACCTTTAACTGCCTGAACGGTTTTAAAGGATTTCCATACATTTTTAACTTCTATGACGTTGTTTTCAGCCATTCATCTTTTAATTAAACTAACATTGGAACTGTATAATTGTTAAAAGTTGAAGTGAGATCCTGCTGAATAAGAATAAATTTGGTCCTTAATGTAAAAAGCTCATTCTATGTACCGGTGCCATACAGCCTGTCACCTGCATCACCCAGACCGGGAACTATATATCCTTTTTCGTTAAGTTTTTCATCGAGGCAGGCGAGACAGATAAGTACATCGGGATGATCCTGCATAATCCGGTCAACACCTTCAGGTGCACCCACCACACAAATTAACCTGATGTTCCTGGCTCCCCTTTTTTTAAGAGCGCTTATTGTTCCTGATGAACTGCCGCCTGTGGCAAGCATCGGATCGAGAACCATGACTATGGCATCCGAAATATTTTCAGGGAACTTTGTATAATATGTGCATGGTTCAAGTGTTATATGATCGCGGTACATTCCCATATGGCCAACCCTTGCGTCAGGTATCATTTTCGAAATGCCTTCGAGCATTCCGAGTCCGGCCCTTAATACAGGTATCAGAACAATATCATTGGCCAGCCTGGTTGTTTTACATCTGCCCAGGGGAGTTTCAATTGTTACATCTTTAACAGGCAGATCCTTTGTGATCTCATAAACCATAAGACCTGAAATTTCTTCAAGTGTTGTACGGAAATCTTTTGTACCTGTTTCCTTATTGCGCAAAATGGCAAGCTTATGAGTAAGAAGGGGATGGTTAAGAAGATTAAGCATATTTTTTCTCTTTATGAACTAATTTAATTTCAAGGTTCACCTGAGACCTGAAACATTGGATTACTGGAGCGGCTTTTCCCCCCGATAGATGACATATTGCTGCCTGCTGCTCAGGAAAAACATATTCATTTTAATATTTATCATATAAAATATTCTGAAAGCGACATTCTGGAAAAGTCTTTTTCTTTTTATGGCAGGAAGCCAGTTTCTGTATAGTGCCCAGCCTTTTTTTACACGGCTTGAGATATCTTCATAAAAGTTTACAGTCAGCTCGGATTTTTGAAACTCTTCATCATATCGTTTACGGTTCCAGAAATGGTGAACCATCTGTTTTCCCCATAATTTCATAAATCCTTCGCGCTTTTTCCGTGTGGAAAGAATATCGGCAATAAGAAACTGTCCTCCGGGCTTAAGAACACGGTGAATTTCTTTAAGAAAAGCAGTTTTATCGGGATAATGAAAAGCGCTTTCAATATTCAGCACAACATCCATTGAATCAGATGCTATCTTCGTGAGGTTCTGGGCATCATCTACAAGAAAGCTGACATTATCAGCTCCGGAATTCATTTTTTCCTCGTTGGCTATCCTTATGTTTGCTTTAATAAGATCAATCCCGGTTATATGAAGGGGATGAAAAGTATCATTTATATATAGTGCCTGAATACCATTTCCGCATCCTACTTCGAGTATGTTCTTCCCGTTCAAAGGACCCAGAAGTGAAACACA
Organism: Bacteroidales bacterium; assembly: GCA_038325595.1. Classification (GTDB taxonomy): domain Bacteria; phylum Bacteroidota; class Bacteroidia; order Bacteroidales; family VadinHA17; genus LD21. Next base: position 2,561 of record JBBQJD010000024.1, read on the forward strand.
ATAATTGGTAAGGTTTTTCTGGGCCTGTATAAAACTGTCGTTCTCCTTCACAAAAAGCGGATAATGAAGCATGGTATGTTCATTATTGATCCGCCTGAGAGCCATATTCATCGATTCATAATACTGATCATATGTAAAGGCAGTACCTGACAGCTTCCAGATTTTTCGCACAAAATTCATTTCATTTCAGGAATTAAATTGAAAGATATTAAAAAAGTTGGAAATGCTTATTTCCGCTTCAGCCATGAAAGTACCTCGTCCTGGGATGGATTTTGAAGACCAAGCTTATTTTTTTTATTATATCCGCATAGATCCTGATGAAGTTTTGTATGCTTTTCAACTTCTTTAAGCTTTGCTATAGTTGTAAAACCAAGTTTTTTCAAAGGATCGATCCATTCTTCAGGTATTCCCATCTCTTTATATTCTTCCTTCAGACTTTCAGTTTTTGCCTTCTGAACTTCGGGCTTCATCTGTGGAAACAATAGAACATCCTGTATTGATTGCTGATTGGTAAGCATCATGGTAAGCCTGTCAATTCCGATACCCATTCCCGAAGTAGGTGGCATTCCATATTCAAGAGCTCTCACGAAATCAAGATCAATGAACATGGCTTCATCATCGCCCTTTTCAGTCAGTCTGAGCTGATCCTGGAATCTTTCCATCTGATCAATCGGATCGTTCAGCTCGGAATACGCATTGGCTATTTCTTTACCGTTGATCATCAACTCAAACCGTTCGGTCACACCGGGTTTGCTCCTGTGCATCTTTGTGAGAGGTGAAGTTTCGGTTGGATAGTCTATAATAAAGGTAGGTTGAATATAAGTATGCTCACATTTTGCACCGAACAATTCATCTATCAGCTTTCCTTTGCCCATTGATGGGGTATTCGGTACATCCAGCTTATTGCAGACGTCCCGTAATCCGGCTTCATCCATACCTGAAATATCAATACCCGTATTTTCCTTTATGGCATCCGTCATGCTTATCCTTTTGAAAGGAGGATTAAGATTCAGGACCTTATCGCCGAATACTACTTCAGTTTTGCCATGGAGATCGAGTGCAGCTTTCTTAATGATCTCTTCCGTAAAGCTCATCATCCAGTTGTAATCTTTATAGGCAATGTATATTTCCATTACTGTGAACTCAGGATTATGAGTACGGTCCATTCCTTCATTCCGGAAATCCTTTGCAAATTCATATACTCCTTCAAAACCTCCCACTATAAGCCTTTTCAGATAGAGTTCATTCGCAACTCTCAGATACAGAGGCATATCAAGTGTGTTATGATGTGTTATGAACGGACGGGCGGCAGCACCTCCCGGGATGGGCTGGAGAATGGGAGTTTCGACTTCAAGATATCCTCTTGAATTGAAAAGTTCGCGCATTGACTGGATTATCTGAGTCCTTTTCCTGAATACATCGCGTACATGAGGATTTACGATGAGATCGACATATCGCTGACGGTAACGCATTTCAGGATCGGTAACGGCATCAAAGAAAATACCGTCTTTCTCCTTGACAACAGGAAGCGGGCGAATTGATTTACAGAGAATTGTGAACTCATCCACATGTACCGTCGTTTCACCCATCTGTGTTATGAAAACCCTTCCCTTCACGCCAATAATATCGCCAATATCGAGAAGGCGTTTGAATACAGTGTTATACATGGTTTTATCTTCTCCCGTGCAGATATCATCACGTCTGACATATATCTGGATTTTTCCTGAAGAATCCATAAGTTCCGCAAAAGAAGCATTCCCCATTATCCGGCGGGTCATTATTCGACCGGCAAGGCAGACCTCCTGGTAGTTATTTTTTTCAGCATTGTAATTATCGAGAATATCCTGGGCGAAGGCATTGGTTTTATATTCAGCTGCAGGATAAGGATCGATTCCAAGTGCTCTTATCTCATCGAGTGATTCACGCCTGATCCTTTCCTGTTCACTTAAATTTAAGTTGCTCATGTGAATTGAAAATTTTGTGCAAATATAGAAAAATTCAGGCTCTTTGTAAATCGGGGTTCATAAGCCTTGCAATGCCCGGATATCCGCATCGAATTTTTCCTGGATTCTCATGGTAACAGGTCCCGGCATTCCATCATTCAGTGAATTGCCTCCCAGGTCTGTCACCGGAGTGACTTCTGAAGATGTGTTAGTTATGAATGCTTCCTTAATAAACCTGATCCTGTTTTCAGGAACTGCTTCTTCCCTTACATTTATGCCGGCTTCATGAGCTATCCTCAGAACATTTTTCCGTGTTATACCCGATAGTATGTGATTATTTTCAGGATGAGTGTAAAGGGTGCCGTCAATTACAAAGAAGATATTAGAGTGGGAGCCTTCTGTGATTAGTCCGTTACGGATAAAAATGCACTCTTTTAATCCATTCTGACAGGCTTCCTGGTAACTCATGGTATTGGCAAGAAGCGATACTGATTTAATATCGCACCGGCTCCATCTGATATCCTCTTTCAGCATAACTTTTATCCCTGTTTTTTTGGATTCGCTATCCGGCTGAAATCCCCAGGCATAAGAGTATACGGTTGAGGAAACTTCAGGAGATGGAAAATAATGGGAACGTCTTGCAGCTCCTCTTGTTACCTGCAGGTATATCATAGCAGGCTGATTATTAAGATTATTCAGTTTTAACAGTTCCATTGCAATTGATGGGAAATCATCAACGCCGGTCCAGTTGATCCTTAATTCTCCCAGGCTTCTTTTCAATCGCAGAATATGGCTGTTCATGTCGAAAAAGATACCTTCATACCAGCGTACGACTTCATATATGCCATCAGCAAAAAGGAATCCGCGGTCATCGGGGCTGATTTTCACTTCATCCTTTGGAATGAATTTCCCGTTAAAAAATGTTAGTTCCATTATTTTAATTGTCTGTTTTAATTTGCCGGTTCAATTATTTTTGTCCTGTAATCAATTGCTGAACGTGCTTCTTCCGGAGAGCTGGCATTGCCGCATGCTGCCTGGACAAATAATGATGCCCCGAGAACGGTTGTTTCTTTCTGATCAATTATTTTGACGGGTATCCCTGCAGCATTTGCCCTTAACTGGTTCCAGAGCCTGTTTTTTGATCCACCGCCTACACAAAGGATGCTTTCTGCTTTAAATCCTCCTGCATTTTCAAGAGCATTTTTTCTCTCTGCAAGTATTCCTGAAAGAGTTTCGAGCATCGCGCGATAGATCTCATCACGGGTTGATTCGAGAGTAAGCCCGACTATCTGACCCGCCGGTTTTCCCTTCATCTCCTCATAGAAGTTAGTATTGACCCTGATCCCATTGCTTCCCGGAGGTACTTTTTCTGCTCCTGAAATCATGGTTTCATAAACATCATCAGTAATATCAGCGTAAAGGTTCTTTCTTGCCCATTCAAGCACTCCGGATGCAATCCACTGATTACCTATGTTGTACAGGCCGGAACGGGAGTCGAGCTCAGTTGTGATTCCCATATCAAGCTGTTCTTTACCCGATCTGAAACTCTCAGATCGCACCATAAGTATTTCCCAGGTACCTGAACTCAGAACAGGCTGGTTTTTTTCAGCTCCCGATCCGAATATTGCAAATTGTGTATCATGCCCGGTTGCGACAACCGGTAGACCCTCCGGAATACCTGTTTCTGCTGATGCTTTTGAATTTATTTCACCCGTTATTGTTCCGGCTTCAACAGGAACTCCTGTTTTTTCAAATGGGAATTTTATCCTGTTTATAATGTTTTCAGAATATCTTCTTGTTGAGAGGCTGGTCAGCATAGATGTTCCTGCCATTGTGGTGTCGTTTACCATTTCTCCAGTAAGATAATAGCTGAAAATCGAAGGCATATAAAGAAAAAGATCACTTTTTTCGACTATTTCAGGTTTTTGTTCGATAAACCAGATGAGCTTATTGATAGTATTGAATGTGAATGGAAGCACGCCGCATTCCCGGTAAAGATCATTCAGGAGAATATATTTGTCAATACCTGCCATTATTGGATTTGTCCTTTCACATTGCCATGATATGACAGGATACAGCATTGTTCCATTTTTGTCAAACAGGGTGCCGTCAACTCCGAATGTAGTGACAGTAACTCCTGCAATGGCATGCTTGTCTATCTGGCTGGTCACTTTTTGTGAAGCCATACACATTTTCTGCCAGATCTCAGTTGTATCCCAGATCCTGTAAGCAGGATAAAGAGGATCGGGTCTTGTATTATTAGGATATGAAGCAGATGCAAGAATGATTCCTTTGCTGTTTATTGCAACAACCCTTACATTCGTTGCCCCGCAATCAAAAACAATAACAGTATCGCCTTTTGACATAGGATGATATTAATATAGTGGCCGTCATTTCTGATGGATCATGATTTTAAAGCAGGCCTTTCGGAATAGCCATTGTTGATCCTACTGCAATCAGTACTCCGACATACAATATTAGCAGTATTATTATAAGTATCCCGATAAAAACGAAAAAGGATTTGAGATTTCTGAAAGCCTTATGAAAATCTTTTGGGTTAAGGCTTTTAACAGCCCTGTAGGTATGTTTCGAATAACGGAAAAGGCTGAGTAACGGAAAAAAGAAAATCAAAGCCAGAAAAAAAACTATCGTAATGTAAAGATGTTCAGGTATAAGGCTGTCAGTCTGATCAGTTTCAAAAAAAGTGAGGAATGCTCCTGCAAGTAGTCCTAAAATTATAATTAATCCATTGATAATGAAGCCTATAATAGAAAGGAACATGGCCCATTTTCTGGATTTGTTAAGGTACCTCAGGGTTTTCGGTTCGAATTCAAGTTTTACATTTTCAGTTTTGGGGTCCATGTGATTGATTGAGTGTAAACAAAGGTAAGATTTTTATATCTATTTTCTGTATCCGCAAAATCTCTCATCTGGAATAAATGGTTACACAGAGTTTCACAGAGAAGACACAGAGTTTCACAGAGTAAAAATGTTATTAACTCTGAGTCCCTCTGTGATCCTCTGAGTCCCTCTGTGTTAGTTTTTAATTCTATAAAAGTGGTTGGTTACACAGGGTTTCACAGAGAAGACACAGAGTTTCACAGGGTAATAATTGTTGTTAACTCTGTGTCCCTCTGTGATTCTCTGTGTACCTCTGTGTTAGTTTTTAATTTTATTTAGGTGGATAGATTTTTTACTGAATATATAAAAATCTCTTCTTGTTTTGTAACTTTGAACCCTCGTTAAATCAGAAACCAAAATGCAAAAAGGCAGACGTTTACCTGACTGGCTAAAGATGCAGAGAGCCAGCGGAATAAATTATTCAAGGGTAAAGCATGTCGTTGTGGAGAATCATCTCCATACTATCTGTACCAGCGGGAATTGCCCGAATATTGGTGAATGCTGGAACGCAGGCACAGCAACCTTCATGATCCTGGGCGAAATCTGTACCAGGGCATGTAAATTCTGTGCGACAAAAACAGGAAGACCGCTTCCTCCCGATCCTTCTGAACCTGAACGGCTTGCAAATTCAATCAGGGCGATGCGCCTGAAGCATTGTGTCATAACTTCTGTTGACCGCGATGATCTTTCTGACGGAGGATCCACAGCCTGGGCAGATACAATCAAAAAAGTAAAAGAAGTTAATCCTGAAATCACAATGGAAACCCTTATTCCTGATTTTGACGGTAAACATGAGAACATACAAAGGATTATTGATGCCGGACCGGATGTAATTTCCCATAACATAGAAACCGTGCGTCGTCTGACACCCTTTATCCGCACAAAGGCAAAATATGACAGGAGCCTGGAGGTTATTAAATATATTTCCGGCAAAGGATTAGTTGCTAAATCGGGCTTCATGCTGGGTCTGGGTGAAAGTGAAGAAGAAGTTTTACAGGCTATGACAGATCTGCTTGAAACAGGATGTAAAATATTAACAATAGGCCAGTATCTTAAGCCTGCACCGGGTTACATGGAAGTTGTTGAATATATTCCTCCTGCGAAGTTTGAGGAATACAGGAAAATAGCCCTGCAAAAAGGTTATAATTTTGTCGAAAGCAGCCCTCTGGTCAGATCATCTTTTCATGCTGAAAATCATGTCACTAAAAATTAAAAATGATTATATTAGTACGACAAACATAAAACAAATTGGGTTACAAGGTTGAATTTAAGGATATTGGATTAAAGGATTATAAGGAAGTCTGGGACTTTCAGGAGTCTGTATTCAATACCCTGCTGGAATCAAAAAAGCTTGGAAATTTCCATCCGGGTACGCTCATTTTTGTTGAGCATCCACATGTTTATACTCTTGGGAAAAGCGGATCTCAGAATAATCTGCTTATAAACAGTATTCAGCTTCGGGCAAAAGATGCGACATTCTATAAAACCGACAGAGGCGGAGATATAACTTATCATGGACCCGGTCAGATCGTTGGTTATCCGATTTTTGATCTCGATGCAATTAAAATAGGTCTTAAGGAGTATATTTACAGGCTCGAGGAGGCTGTAATAAGATCGGTTGGTGAATTCGGGATAAAAACTTCCAGGCTGGAAGGAGGGACAGGAGTTTGGCTCGATCCCGAAGTCCCTGGTAAAGCACGGAAGATTTGCGCCATCGGGGTAAAAGCAAGTCGTTTTGTTACAATGCATGGTTTTGCTTTTAATGTCAATACTGACCTGACTTATTTTAATTATATAAATCCTTGCGGCTTTATAGATAAAGGAGTTACTTCACTTGAAAAAGAAACCGGAATCAGGCAGGATTTCGATTCGGTAAAAGGCGTGGTAAAAAAGAATCTGAAGGAGGTTTTTGGATTTGAATGGTTTAATTAAGTAACAGAGATGGAAAAACGGTGGGTTGTGAAGGAAAAGGGAGACATTGCAGTTGTTAAGCAACTTGCCCGTGTACTAAATGTTTCCGAATCTCTGGCAAACCTGATGGTTCAGAGGAAAATTACATGCGAAGATGAGGCTAATGCCTTCTTTAATCCTAACCTTGACTATCTTCACGATCCTTTCCTGATGAAAGATATGAATCTGGCAGTGGACAGAATTTCCACTGCAGTTTCAAAAAATGAAAAGATCCTTGTATATGGCGATTATGATGTTGACGGGACGACCGCTGTCGCACTTGTTTATTCCTTTCTGAAGGAACAATATTCGAATGTTGAATACTATATTCCCGACAGGTACAAAGAAGGTTATGGAGTTTCTACACAAGGCATTGATTATGCCTATCAGAATAATTGTAAGGTAGTTATAACACTTGATTGTGGAATTAAAGCTGTTGAAAAGGTAAGATATGCACGTTCAAAAGGCCTTGATGTTATAATTTGCGATCACCATTACCCGGGAAGCGAAATTCCTAAAGCACTTGCTGTACTTGATCCGAAGCAACCATTGTGTAATTACCCATACAAGGAATTATCGGGTTGCGGAGTAGGATTTAAGCTTATTCATGCCTATTCAAGAGTTCATGGTATTGCATTCAGTGCAATCTCGCATTACCTCGACCTGGTTGCCGTTAGCATAGCTTCTGATATTGTTCCTATAACCGGGGAAAACAGAATTATGGCATTCATAGGATTGAAACAGCTTAATGAATCACCTCGCATGGGTCTGAAGGAAATAATCCGGGAATCCGAAATTTCAAGGGCACTCACAATAGAAGATGTAGTTTTTAAAATTGGTCCAAGAATAAATGCTGCAGGAAGAATGGAGACAGGCAGCAAAGCTGTTGACCTGCTGGTCTCCAATGATTCCAGGATAGCCACAGGGATCAGCAAGGAGATAAACAGCTTTAACATTGAAAGGCGTACCGTCGACCGTTCAATCACTACAGAAGCAATGCGAATGATCTCCGAAGATCAGGGGACAATAAATTCGAAAACAACCGTGCTTTATAATTCGACCTGGAAAAAAGGAGTCATCGGAATTGTCGCGTCACGGTTAATTGAAACGTATTACCGTCCTACGGTCATTCTGACTGAGTCGAATGGGTTTGCAACTGGTTCGGCACGATCCGTACAGGGATATGATCTCTACCAGGCAATTGAAGCTTGCAGCGACCTGCTGGAGAGCTTCGGAGGACATATGTTCGCGGCGGGTCTGACATTAAAGAAAGAGAATATACGGCCCTTCATGGAAAAGTTTGAGCAATATGTCAACAGCACCATTACTGAGGAACAGATGGTGCCCAGAATTTTTATTGATACTGAACTGACATTTTCTGAAATCAATAATGAATTCTTCAGGATCATGAGTCAGTTCCAGCCTTTCGGACCAGAGAACATGTCGCCATTATTTATTTCAAGAAATGTTTTCGATACCGGATCAGCACGCATGGTAGGAGCCAATGGCGAACACCTTAAGCTCGATTTGTGCCAGGAATCAACCGGGCAGAAAACCTTTTCCGCAATAGCCTTCTGCCAGGCAAATCATTTTGATTATATAAAAGGAGGAAATCCATTTGATATTTGTTACTCAGTGGAAATGAATGAGTTCAGGGGAAATAAGAATCTTCAGCTCAACATCCGGGATATAAAGACTCCGGTGTAACTTAGTTGATTTCAGGTTCCAGGTTCCAGGTTTCAGGTTTCAGGTTCCAGGTTTCAGGTTCCAGGTTCCAGGTTTCAGGTTTCAGGTTTCAGGTTCCAGGTTATCTTGTGAACTTTGTCCCTTTAAACTCACTTTTTTTTAAATACGATATAAAACTTGATATCTGTTTACTTAGAATGGTGGTTTTATTAATTAAATCATTAAGAACCTCCTGATCAATATACTGGTAATCAAAAGCTCTATAAGATTGGGAACGACACTCACCGCATGATCCTTTTGAAACACTAAGAAATTGGATAAATTCCTTATTTCCATCACGTTCAAATCCTTCTGCTATATTGTCCATGATGGATCCGGAAGATGTTCTGATCTGATCACGTAGTTTATAATCATGGAAAAAAGGTTCTTGTATAGTTATTAAATACAGGGATTTACATAAAACCCTTGACGATTTCCAGATTTCCAGATCTTCAAATTTTTCTATTTTCATAATAAATTTATTAAATTAATAATTGAATCTTGAATTTTTAACCTGAAACCTGGAATCTGGAACCTGGAATAAATCTTTACAGTTCAAAAGAAAATCTTTACCTGAAACTTAATTTCCTCTCTGTTTACGCTTGTATTGTGCTCGATTAATGAAGTAATCCCATATTTAACCCTCATTTCCACATTGTCGCTTATTTCCCATTTTCCCATAATGTAGCATCTGCTTCCTTTCCCTGATAATGCCGGAATGCTGAAGCTATAAAGCAGATCATTTTCATAAGCATATAGCCTGGAATCCCAGTCATCAGTGTGGAATAAACAATATCTGAACCATAAGGTAACCGGCACCTGCCTCAATTTATATATAACATCCTGTGACAGCAGAACTCCGGTGCTTTCAGAGGGATCCACAAGCTTAAAATCAATCCGTGTTGCCATGGTCAGATTTCCTGAGAAATCGTACCGTACTGATCCTTTAATATTATTGGTGACGAGCTGCCGTTGTTCAGGAATTCCTGATGATTCAGACTCATCATATACAGCAAGCCTGTATTGATATACTATCTCTGTTGTAAGCTTTTCAGCAGGCAGATACCTAATCCTGACCTCCTGTTTTCTTCCCGATGAAGGTGAGCTGCAACGGTATTTTAGCCATGGGAAATAGTGGACATCAGCGCCGGCACTAATGAAGAGATGCTTCGCGGCTTCAAAGATGACATTTGCAAGTACTCCCTCTTCATTACCTGTTGCCGACCTTATGCCGGGACCTCTGCCATGGGGAGCTGAATATCCCTGATCATAATTTCTGTAAAGTGCATTAATGGTCATCCGGTCAGAAGGCCTGAATGATAATCCGTTGACAAAAGCATATTGATTATTTTCAGTTCCTGTCAGCTCTCCATAAATAAGTATCTTCTTAATCATACAACTGTAATAACCGCTGAACTGATCCTTCCTGTAACCTTTAAATGCATGTAATTTTTCAGGATCATTGGCAGGTGGTACTACAGGAAGTGAAAGGCGGTCCCCTGACCAGGCAAATCCGATTCTTACAACTTTGAAATTATATGAAGTTGTCACTCCGTATACAATTTCTGAATAAGCATCTTTTTTTTGTAGTGATGAGGAGGTATTATGTAACCCTGTACTATAAAAACTTTCAATTATTTCCTTATTACTGTCTGATAATGAGCCTAATGAGGCATCTGAATTATGGTTTGAATAGTACATGAACAGTTCAAGGTTCTTTAATGATAAATCTCCGGCAACTCCCCTGAAGAAATTATTTTCATCTGTTGAAGTGTAAGGTTTTATCTCATCAGATGCGGACATATAACCAGGTGATGTCAGAGACAGGCCAGTTCGGATGCCGGTATTGATATTGGTTCCCTGTCCGAATCGGGCAGAGAAATCACCCACCACAAGCCTGCGGACAATCCCGTGTCCCTTGTAGGCAAGATTTGCTGATACAAAATCAGGCTGAGGGGGATACCCGGAGATGAATGCCTCCCCGGGATCTTTTTCAACAGTAACGCCACCTGAAATATTGCCTGCCGTAAACTTGTATTTTGAGAGTATCTTCCACTGAGAACCAAGGAATTTTGTGGTGTCGGAAGGTGATTTAAATGAGAAGTTGGTCAGAGAGGTGCTTCTCAGCCTTGTAGAATTTGTAGTATCAGGCTTCGTTCCCCTGTAAACCTCAAGTGATAAAAAAGGGATTATCATCTCCGTGGTTTCCTTATCAAAACCGGGTATATTCATTAATTCATAAACAGAAACGATCCTGCCGGATGAATGTACATAATCTGCCAGGGCTTTTACCTGGAAATCAGACAGGAAGAATAATCGGGAAATTTCCTTTTCAGAGGCTGAATTCAGAAGGACAGGATCTTCAGATAGTTCATAGAGTTTCTCAATATAAGCTTCTGATTCTGAACCTGAGTCATCTGAAGCAAGCTCCTCAGCAATTGATATTATTGCATCAGATGTCCTGGTTTCCTGGGAATGAACCAATTGAGGTATGATTAGAAAAATAGCCAATATGGAATATTTCAGATTCAAATTATAATTATTTTGTTACACAGAGTTTCACAGAGAACCACAGAGTTTCACAGAGGTTAATTAGCGATCATCTTATATATCTTCTTATACCATCCTTTAAAAGGCTGACATTGAAATTAATAAGTAAACCAAGTGGTTTATTTGCAAACTTCATATAAGTCAGAACCTGTGCTTCGTGAACAGGATTTAATACATCAACAACCTTGAGTTCAACAACCACTGAATTCTCAACCAGAATATCAATTCTGTATCCACAATCCAGTTTTATATCTTTATAGATCACAGGTGTGGGTTGTTGTCTTTTTATATACAGGCCATTAGAGATCAATTCATAGGAAAGACATTCCTCATAAGCAGATTCAAGTAATCCGGGACCAAGATCTCTGTGAACTTCAATTGCACACCCGATGATTTTTTTGGTAATTTGATTAAGTTCCATTATTTATTTATTAGGTAAATTTCTTTCTTCTTTGTGAACCTCTGTGGATCTCTGTGGACTCTGTGTCAGTTTTTATATTCTTATATTTATTAGGTAGATTTCTTTCTTCTTTGTGGATCTCTGTGGACTCTGTGTCAGTTTATATATTCTTATAATTATTAGGTCGATTTCTTTCTTCTTTGTGAACCTCTGTGGATCTCTGTGGAACTCTGTGTCAGTTTTTATATTGTTTAATGTATTTTAAAGATCATCGAAGCCGAAGAAGTCATTCCCAGCCTTTCATGCGTCGCAAATCCGAGATCAATCAGCACCACCTTCGCCAGATATCCCAATCCGAAACTGAACGAGCTGTTATCAGTACTGAATCCTCCCCGCAGCCAGAATCTCTTCATTGCTTCATATTCAAAACCGCTTCTGAAAATCAATTTCTTTCCTGAACTCATTTCGGCTTCAGCACCGGCAAAAAGCGATTTATTAAGCTCCGTTCCAATTCCCAGTCTGAGTATTGATGGCATGAAATGCTCTCTTAATGATCCGGGTACCGGATTGAATATATGAATACCGATATTCACATTTTCTGTAACAGCTGCCAGTAATCCTGCTTCACAGGTAAAAGCCTGGTTATTCTCATATTCCCCGAAAGTCTTTTCCAAAAAATAATCTGCCTGAACTCCTGCGGACAACCGCTCGGAAAGCTTTATACCACAAGCAAGTCCGGTCATTTCCCTTCTGAAGTCATGATATCCGAAATGTGAATAGATGGCACCTATTGAAGCTTTACCGGCAGGGATGATAATACCTGCTGTGCGGGTTGCCAGTTCATTGAGTGCGAACCGGTTCTCATAGTTGAAACCAGCTGAATATGATTTATTTAATGGAAGCAATGCCTGGTTGTGGAATGACCTCCAGAAACCTTCCCTCATTACACATACATATCCCATTCCTGCTTCACCAGCCCCGGCTGAAGGACGATACGGATCGCCACAGAAGGCGGTAAGAGAAAGAAAAATTAAAATAAGCGAAACAGATATTTTCAGCAGCGAGCTCAAACTGTTTCAAATAAGAAAAGAAAGATATAAAAAAAATAAATCAAAAAAAAATTAAAGAGCTTTTTTTAGTTACACGAGCACACAGAGAAGACACGGAGATTCACAGAGAAAGAGCCTTTAAACTCGTGGAAATCAGTGCTGCTCTGTGCGACATGTGATAGCTTAAGTATTCCGGGAGATCTAATTTGTTTTGTACGGATATTTTACTGCTTTAAGCTCTTCGTTCGCCTGAACGATCTTCTTCTTCAGAAATTCTTTATATTTTACGACTTCCTTCATAACCTCCTTATCACCTGTTGCAATTATCTGTGCAGCAAGGATCGCAGCATTCTGTGATGCATTAATTCCGACTGTGGCAACAGGTATTCCCGGAGGCATCTGCACAATTGAAAGAATGGAATCAAGTCCTTCGAGAGAAGCTTTAATAGGAACTCCGATAACAGGAAGCGGTGTCATTGATGCTATTACACCGGGGAGGTGCGCTGCCATTCCTGCTGCTGCTATAATCACTTTTATTCCCCTTGCTTCGGCATTTTTTGAGAATTTTTCAACCTCCTCAGGTGTTCTGTGGGCAGACAATGCATTCATTTCAAAAGGTATCCTGAATTCATTGAGAATCTCTGCCGCTTTCTCCATAACCGGCAGGTCAGATGTGCTTCCCATTATGACACTTACGATTGGTTCCATTTAAAATAATTTAATTTAACTTGCTGATGAGTACAAAAATAGCTATAATTTTCATATTTTCGCACCGGCAAATAATCACGTATTTCTTTATGAAAGAAGTCACTTTATACGATAAAAAATTCAGGGAGCTGATCTCCGAAAATGACATAAAGGAAAGGATTCAAAAGCTTGGTGCAGATATAAGTGCCGACCTGGAAGGAAAAGATGTTGTCTTCCTGGGAATACTTAACGGAGCATTTCTTTTTGCAGCAGATCTTTTCAGGTGCATCAGCCTCCAGGCAAAAATTTCTTTTGTAAAACTTGCCTCATATGAAGGAACCAAATCTTCAGGGAGCATTAAGGAACTGATTGGCTGGAATGAAGATATAAGGCGCAAGACGATTGTCATAATTGAGGATATTGTTGATACCGGAAATACACTTGAACGTATTGTTGATGAGCTTGTTATCAGAAAAGTCAGTGAGGTGAGAATTGCCACTCTGCTTTTCAAGCCAACAGCATATACCAAAGAGATCCCGCTTGATTATGTCGGGTTTGAAATACCCGATAATTTTGTGGTTGGTTACGGACTCGATTATGATGGATACGGACGTAACCTGTCATCAGTTTATTCGTTGGTGGATTAAATTATTTAAACAAAATAATATAACTAAAAAACAAAATACTTTTTCTATGGTTAATTTTTTGATTTTCGGACCTCCGGGGTCAGGTAAGGGAACTCAGTCAGTACGGCTGGCGGAAAAATTCAATCTGCTGCACCTTTCAACAGGTGACATGCTTCGGGCTGAAATTACGGCAGGGACAGAGCTTGGTAAGAAGATGAGTCAGATAATGTCAAAAGGTGAGCTTGTGCCCGATGATGTTGTTATTGAGATGATTGCACATAAGATTGATACAAGCAAGGGGACGGCAGGATTCCTCTTTGACGGATTCCCGCGTACTGTTGCACAGACTGTTTCGCTGGAGAAGATGCTTAATGAGAGAGGGATGAGGATAGACCAGATGCTCGTACTTGATGTAGATCATGACGAACTCGTAAAAAGGCTTATTGCTAGGGCTGAATTATCAGGAAGGCCCGATGACAAAGATCCTGCTGTTATTGAGAACAGGATTGATGTTTATAAGGAGAAAACTGAACCAATAATTGAATATTGCAGAAAAAAGGGAATCTATCAGCCTGTGAAGGGGATGGGAACTATTGATGACATCTTCGCGGGACTTTCGGAAAAGATGGAGAAATTCGTTTAGTTTCATTGAAGGTTTCGGTTTTGATCTCTGAGTAACTCTGTGGTTCTCCTGATTTCCTCTGTGTAAGTTTTTTTGGCAATAAAATGTTTCACAGAGTTTCACAGAGAAGTCACAGAGTTTCACAGAGAAATAGTTGCTTTACTTTAAACTTTGAACCTCGAACCTGGAATCTTGAATATTGAACCTGGAACAGTTTTGTTTGTTGAAATATTGTACTAATAATAATAAATGTCCGGATCAAACTTTGTTGACTATATAAAAATTTACTGTCGCTCAGGAAGCGGTGGTGCAGGATCGGCTCACTTCCGCAGAGAGAAGTTTGAACCAAAGGGCGGGCCTGATGGCGGCGATGGAGGCAGAGGAGGCCATATTATTCTGAGAGGCAACAATCAGATGTGGACTCTTCTTCATCTGAAATACCAGCGGCATATATTTGCAGGAAACGGTGTGGGAGGGAGCAAGCAGACATCAACAGGTGCTGACGGAAAGGATGTGACAGTTCAGGTGCCGCTTGGCACAATTGCAAAAAATGCAGGCACAGGGGAGGTTCTTTTTGAGATCACCAATGACGGTGATGAGAAGATACTCGTCAAAGGAGGGAGAGGCGGACAGGGAAATACCCATTTTAAATCTTCAACCAACCAGGCACCGCGATATGCACAGCCCGGCGAACCCGGAATAGAAGATGAATTTATTCTCGAGCTCAAGATCCTTGCAGATGTCGGACTTGTAGGTTTTCCAAACGCAGGAAAATCAACATTGCTTTCGGTGGTTTCTGCAGCAAAACCGAAAATAGCTGATTATGCTTTTACTACCCTGGTTCCAAATCTGGGAATTGTTAGTTACAGGGACGAGAAATCATTCGTAATGGCTGATATCCCGGGTATTATTGAGGGTGCTCATGAAGGGAAAGGGTTGGGTATCAGATTTTTAAGACATATTGAAAGGAATTCTATGCTTCTTTTCATGGTTCCTGCTGACAGTAAGGATATTAAAGCAGAATATGAGATACTGGTAAATGAACTTAAGATGTATAATCCCGAGCTTCTCGACAAGAAGCGGATATTGTCAATCTCAAAATCCGACTTGCTCGATGAAGAGCTGATAGATGAAATAAGGAAGGATTTGCCTGATATTCCAAGGGTTTTCTTTTCCTCCATCACAGGGCAGGGTCTGATAACCCTAAAAGACATGATCTGGAAAGTACTTAATTACGAATGATTTATAGATGGTTGAACAACTTGAAAAGCTTGATCAACAGCTTTTTTTATTTTTAAACTCAATCAACTCTCCTTTCTGGGATCCGATCATGAATGCACTCACCGGCAAACTCATTTGGGTACCTTTATATATTGCCATTCTTTTCTTTATGGCGATGAAGTACAAAAGGAAATTTTATATAATTGTTATTTTTATCATCCTGGCTGCAATACTCGCCGATCAGTCATCTGTCTTTATCAAGAATCTTGTTCAGAGACCGCGGCCATGCCATGAACCTGTACTCGAAGGCCTTGTGCATATGTTTAACAAGCAATGCGGAGGAATGTATGGGTTTGTATCATCACATGCCTCTAACTCATTCGATGTGGCAGTGTTAAGCTTGCTTTTTATCAGTAAACGCTGGTACACCATATTTATAATCCTTTGGGCATTGATAGTAAGTTATACCAGGATTTATCTCGGGGTTCATTATCCGGGAGATGTACTCTTCGGCTCTCTGCTTGGAATAATTATAGGATGGAGTATATACAGATGTTATGTGCTAACGGATCAGAAAATTCTTCAGCACAATGAATATTTTTCAAAGCCTGACATTAGTATAACCTGAGTCATGTACTGTATTAATCTTGATTCCGATAGTCCTTACTTTAATCTTGCTGTTGAAGAAATCCTTCTCAAAAAAAGCCGGGAGGAATTTCTTATCACATACATAAATAAGCCTTCGGTGATTATCGGCAAGCATCAGGTATTGCCGAGAGAAGCTAATGTTAAATATTTAACAATGAACCACATCCCTGTTGTCAGAAGGATCTCGGGAGGAGGTACTGTATTTCATGATGAGGGAAATCTTAATTTCACTTTTATCAGGAATGCAGAAGAAGGAAAACAGATTGATTTCCGCAAAAACACTCAAACAGCAATAAACTTTTTATTATCACAGGAAGTGGACGCCAGATTTGAAGGAAAAAACGATCTGAGGGTTGGAGGATTGAAGATTTCGGGGAATGCCGAGCATGTGCACAGGAACAGGGTGCTACATCATGGAACGTTGCTTTTCAGCACTTCCCTGGATATACTTAGAAATTGTTTAAGGAAGGACCCAACGTGCTATTCTTCAAGGGGAGTAGAATCGATAAGGTCATCAGTGACTAACCTCAAAGAATTGTTGAAAAACTTCAGGGATATTTCTGAATTCAGATCAGGATTGGTGAAATTCTTTATGGATAATATTCCAGGAGCAGAAGACTATGCATTGTCTCAGAATGAGATCAATGATGCAGAATTGCTTGCTGAATCCAGATATACGACATGGGAGTGGAATTGGGCATACGGGCCTGAATATCAATTTAATAGTAGCTTTGCTATTCAAAATGAACCAGTTACGTGCAGGCTTTTTGTTAAAGAAGGGATTATCAGAGAATGTGATATAGAAGGTTCATTCAAGATAGCTGATGCAGGCAGATACCTTCCCGGTTGCAGGC
The DNA here is from genome assembly GCA_038325595.1 of Bacteroidales bacterium. Taxonomy (GTDB): domain Bacteria; phylum Bacteroidota; class Bacteroidia; order Bacteroidales; family VadinHA17; genus LD21. The sequence continues at coordinate 19,737 of JBBQJD010000024.1, forward strand.
ATTTGCCGGATGATATGATAAAGATTTTCGAAGGAGAAGGAATTTACTTAGAGAATGAGGATATCTTCAAATTTTTCTGAAAATATTCATGAACTCACCCCCTGACCCTTCCGATGCTCGGGACAGTGCCCCTCTCACCCCGGGAGAGGGGTTGGGGAGTGGTGGGCTAAACAAAATACCTAAGATCCTACCACGGAGCATTGATCTAGCCGAAGACAAATGAAGAAACAGAGAGAAATAAGTTGTGTATAAAGATTAGTTTACATAACAGATATGGGGGATGTGGTCGAGTTCGTGTGTTCAAATTGGTTTGCTAATCTTCATCCTTTTGGTACATTTGTTAAGTGACATTTATCTGCCATTAATGAACATTATTAGATCACTGCTCTTCTGGATTGTCTCTGTTTGCTATATGATAGTCCTTTTTCCTTTGAACTTAATCATATGGCTGTTGGTTTTACCATTCGACAGAAAACATCTGGCGGTACATTGGTTGCTCGTACACCAGAGTGTGATATTAAAAGAACTTCTGCCTTTCTGGAAATTCACAGTTGAAGGTAGGGAAAAAGCCGATGACAAGACCTCGTATATAATAATTTCCAATCACCAGTCTATGCTCGATATTCTGTATCTGAATACTCTCCGGTATAAATATAAATGGATATCCAAGATTGAAAACAGCAGGGTCCCGTTATTGGGCTGGTATCTTAAAATGGCAGGATATATTGTAATAAACAGGGGTAATGATGAAAGCAAGGCTGAAATGTTTGAGAAATCATTAAGATGCCTTGAACGCGGTGTGTCAATTATGATTTTTCCTGAAGGAACCAGATCTCCTGATAGTCAGATTGCCTTATTTAAGCTCGGGGCATTCCAGATGGCTCTCATGGCGAATGTGCCAATCCTGCCTGTTGTGCTTGATGGAACAGGAGGAATTCTGCCTAAATATGGTTGGATCCTGGGCAATAGCAGACTTGTCTCAATGCGTGTGCTCGATCCTGTTTATCCATCATCGTTTGGTACAGATAAACCGGATGAACTTGCCGTTAAATTTCATAAATTAATGACTTCGGAACTGAATAGCTTAAGGAACGAAAACTAAAATTCAAGTGACACACAGCATTGAATACAGAAGGATCCTCAGTAAAATGGGTTATTACAACTACCAGAGCGGTTTAATATACCGTCACCTGAATCAGTACGGAGGCTGGGATAGTCACCTCGAGCATTGCAGGAACTTCATTCTGAAAGCCATAGAATTACAAAAACCTGAAAAAATAACCGTTCTTGGCAGTGGCTGGTTGCTTGAACTGCCTCTTGCAGAGATGGTCGAAAAAGTAAATGTAGTTTGCCTGGCTGATATTATTCATCCTCCCGAAGTTATTGAACAGGTCAGGAGTCTTAACAGAGTAAACCTTCATGAAACAGATATTACCGGAGGACTGATCAGGGAGGTTTGGCAGAAAACCAGGAATCACACATACTTTAATAAATTAAAATCGCTCGATGGAATCATTATATCGGAATATGAACCCGGATGGGATCCTGGAATGGTAGTTTCTCTCAATATCCTTACTCAGCTTGAATCCCTTCTGGTCGATTATTTAAGAAAAAGATCGACTATCTGTGAAGATGAATATAACAGGTTCAGGACTGCAATTCAAAAGCGCCATATTGATTTTTTGAAGAAGCACACATCGGTGCTGATCACAGATTATTCAGAGGTCACAACTAAAAATAATGGTGCTTTTTCAACTTTTACCTCTTTGTTGACTGATCTTCCCTCTTCCGGTGTGAAGGAGGAATGGTCTTGGGATTTTGATAAGGCAGGATCGGATTTTTATAACAGCACGAGCATCATGAAAGTCGTTGCTCTGGTACTTTGATTATATGAATAAAGACAAATTAAGAGAAAAATACCTCAATTCAGCAGAATCATTCGGGCTTCTTAAAGCAGGTGAAGAGAAGCTTCTTCTGATTCTCTCAGTAATGCGGTTAGTCACCTTCACAGGGGGTTATATTATTGCATGGTTTGCTTTCACTAAAAATATTTACCTGGGAATTTCAATATTTTTTGGAGTAACAATCATTTTTCTCTATCTGCTGAAACTCTACTCTTCTCATTCAAAAAAAAAGGATTTTCTCGGAAATCTCACGTCGATCAACCGGAATGAAGCTGCAGCTGTAACAGGTGACTTTTCAGCATTTGATGGTGGTTCAATTTATTTAAATGCAACACATGATTTTTCTAATGACGTTGATCTTTTCGGCGATTCTTCTCTCTTTCAATATATCAACAGGACTGTAACAGGATATGGCCGTGATTTGCTTGCATATTGGTTATCAGATCCTTATCGGTTATCATCTCAGCTTGAGCTGCGCCAGGAAGCTGTGAAGGAACTTTCACTCAAAGAGAAATGGAGACATGAGTTCATGGCCTCTGGCATGGGTAAGTCACTCGATAAGAACAATATTGAAGGTCTTCTGGACTGGATGAAGGAACAGGATTTTATTAAATCATCCCCGTTTAAAAAAATCTTTATTTATTTTTTACCTGCAGCTTCAATTCTGGCAGGTATTCTTGTGGCTGCGGGGATAATTCATTATTCGTTTTTTATACTTCTTATTCTTTTGAATCTCCTGTTTGTCGCCGCAGGTTTAAAAACGATCAACACAATTCATTCAGTTCTGTCGCGGAAATATAATTATCTGTCTTCAATGAATGAGCTGCTCAATATATTCGAAAAAGGTTCATTCACATCGGTATTATTGAAGGATATTAAAAGCAATATCTCCGGCAACAAGGTGTCAGCAGCCGTCTCCGTTAAAAAGCTGGGGAGTCTGATCCATGCTTTTGATGCAAGGTTGAACATTCTGGTAAGCTTTGTGCTTAACGGGTTATTGCTATGGGATTACCACAGTGTTCTCCGCCTGGAAAAATGGAAATATGAATACAGGGATCTTTTTTCTTTATGGCTTGAAATGATAGGGGAGGCTGATGCTTTTATAAGCCTTGGGAACTATGCTGCAAATAATTCTGGTTTTGCTTATCCCTCTTTGTCAGATAAAAACAATGTACTTATTGCCAAAAACCTGGGACATCAGCTTATCGGTGAAGACAAGAGGGTTTGCAATGATTTCTCTCTGGAAAGAAAAGGAATAATTTGTATTGTTTCAGGTGCCAATATGGCGGGAAAAAGCACTTTCCTCAGGACAATAGCTGTTAATTATATCCTTGGAATGGCGGGTGCTCCTGTTTGTGCAGCTGAGATGAGCTTCATTCCTATGAAATTGTTTACCAGCATGCGGACAACAGATTCGTTGCTAAATAATGAATCTTATTTTTATGCCGAACTAAAGAGGCTTAAACACTTAAAAATCAGGATTGAAGCTTGTGAACCTATATTGTTTATTCTCGATGAAATATTAAAAGGAACCAACTCGGCAGACAAAAGTATGGGATCGAAGCTTTTTATGAGGAGACTTACCGAGCTCGGTGCTACAGGATTAATTGCAACTCATGACACTTCTGTGGGTGAGATGGAGCATGAATATCCTGGTAAGATCATGAACAAATGCTTTGAAATTGAAATTGACGGAGACAAAATAAAATTCGATTATATCCTGCGTGAAGGTATCACCCATAAAATGAATGCAGCTTTACTGATGAAACAGATGGGGATTCTGGAGTAAAGCTAATTCACCCAAACTAATTTTTTAACCGCAGAGAATAGCAAAGATCTCAAAGTCAGAGGCCCTGATTAAGAGTGCTTTGCGTCGCTGAGCTATATTTCTTGCGCCCTTTCCGGTTAATTGATTTTACCATTTTGTTGAAAAATTGACAAAAATTGACTGCAGTAATTACTTATATTTGCCAAAATTCTGCAAAATGTCAGTAGATTATTCAGAAGAGAATATCAAAACACTTGAATGGAGGGAACACATCCGTCTGAGGCCCGGTATGTACATCGGGAAGCTTGGCGACGGGTCCTCCCAGGATGATGGTGTTTACGTTCTTCTCAAGGAAGTAATGGATAATGCCGTTGACGAATACATGATGGGGTATGGAAAGAAGATAGATGTTTCCATAGCAGGCAAAGAGGTGAGGGTTCGCGATTATGGCCGGGGTATCCCCCTTGGAAAGGTTCTCGACGCAGTTTCCAAGATGAACACAGGTGCAAAATATGATTCAAAAGCCTTTAAGAAATCTGTTGGTTTGAACGGAGTAGGTGTTAAGGCTGTTAATGCACTCTCGAGCAGGTTTGTGATACGGTCAATTCGTGACGGTCAGATTAAAGTCAGTGAGTTCGAGCACGGCACAACAATAAAGGATTATCCTCTTGAACCTACTACAGAAGAAAATGGAGTGGAAGTAATTTTTACACCCGATGAGGATATGTTCGGTAATTATTACTTTATCTCTGAATATGTCGACACACTCCTGAAAAATTATGTCTACCTCAATACCGGCCTTATAATTAATTTTAACGGAAACAAGTTCTTCTCAAGGAATGGCCTGGTCGATCTGCTTAATGAAAATATGAGCAAGGAAGGTCTTTATCCCATAATTCATCTTAAAGGCGAGGATATTGAGGTTGCATTTACGCACGGATTACAGTACGGGGAGGAGTATTACAGCTTCGTAAATGGTCAGAATACATCTCAGGGAGGAACGCATCTGGTTGCCTTCAAAGAAGCTATTATAAAGACTATCAGGGACTTCTATAAAAAAGATTATGACCCTGCCGATATCAGATCATCAATTATTGCTGCAATAAGCATAAAAGTCGAGGAACCTATTTTTGAATCTCAAACCAAGACAAAGCTGGGCTCAAAAGATATTGGGCCTTCGGGACCCTCGGTAAGAAATTTCATCAGTGAGTTTATAAAAAAACAGCTCGATGATTTTCTACATAAAAATCCTGAGACAGCAAGGACTATTTTAAAAAAGATTCAGGATTCTGAGAAGGAAAGAAAAGCCATATCATCAATCCAGAAGCTGGCCAGGGACAGGGCAAAAAAGGTTAGCCTGCATAATAAAAAGCTCAGGGACTGCCGTGCTCATTACAATACAAATGATGCAAACAAGCTTGATTCCACCTTATTCATTACTGAGGGGGATTCTGCCAGCGGATCAATAACAAAATCGAGGAATGTTGAAACACAAGCTGTTTTCAGTCTTCGGGGCAAGCCACTGAACTCGTTCGGGCTTACCAAAAAGATAGTTTATGAAAATGAGGAATTTAACCTTCTACAGGCAGCTCTTAATATTGAAGACGGGATAGAAAACCTCAGGTATAATAATGTAGTTGTAGCTACGGATGCAGATGTGGATGGAATGCATATCAGGCTTCTCCTGCTTACATTCTTCCTTCAGTTTTTTCCTGATCTGGTAAGAAAAGGACATGTTTATATTTTGCAGACTCCGCTTTTCCGTGTAAGGAACAAGAAAACAACCCGTTATTGCTATTCACCTGAAGAAAAAGCAAAAGCCATCAGTGCCCTTGGCCCAAATCCTGAAATAACTCGTTTTAAAGGACTTGGAGAGATATCACCCGGTGAATTTGCCAATTTTATCGGAAAAGACATGAGGCTGGAGCCGGTCCGCATGAAGAAAAATGATTCGGTTAATGGATTTCTCGATTTCTTTATGGGCAAAAATACTCCTGACAGACAGGATTTTATAATTGATAACCTCAGAATAGAGGAAGATATTGTGGATGAAGAGAGCAAGGTTTACTAGGAAGTCAGAGTGAGCGTAAGAAAGTTTGAAGTGAGCTAAAGTTTGGAGTACTTAGAGTTGTAAGCAGAATGGAAGAAGAAACTGAATTCGAAATAAGCAATACGGAGGATAATACGGAGAATATTTCTTCCGGTCCTGCCGCGCTTCATTCAGTGACGGCATTATCGGGAATGTACCAGGACTGGTTTCTGGATTATGCTTCATATGTAATTCTTGAGAGAGCTGTTCCTCACCTGCTTGACGGACTGAAGCCTGTTCACAGGAGAATTCTCCATTCGATGAAAAGGATGGACGATGGTCGGTTTAACAAGGTAGCTAATATTATAGGACACACGATGCAGTTCCATCCTCATGGAGATGCTTCGATCGGAGATGCACTTGTTCAGCTTGGACAGAAAGATCTTCTTGTAGATACACAGGGTAACTGGGGAAACCTGTTAACTGGTGATGGTGCTGCAGCACCAAGATATATTGAGGCAAGACTATCCAAATTCGCACTTGAAGTCGTTTTTAATCAGAAGACGACTGAATGGAAGCTTTCATATGATGGAAGAAACAAGGAACCTGTCACTTTGCCCGTAAAGTTCCCTCTGCTTCTGGCGCTGGGAGTTGAAGGTATTGCTGTGGGTCTTGCTTCTAAAATTCTCCCCCATAATTTTAATGAACTGATAGATGCTTCAATTGATTACCTGATGGGAAAGGATTTCGTTCTTTATCCCGATTTTCCAACAGGCGGTATGATTGATATTTCCAGATACAATGACGGTCAGCGCGGAGGTGCAATAAAGGTCAGAGCCAAAATTGAAAAATCAGATAAAAAAGCTTTGATTATCACAGAGATACCATTCGGAAAAACAACTACTACCCTCATCGATTCCATAATCAAGGCAAATGAAAAGGGTAAGATCAAGATCAGGAAAATCGACGATAATACTTCCGCAAATGTCGAAATAGTTGTTCACCTGATCCCCGGAGTATCTCCGGATAAGACAATTGATGCACTTTTTGCATTCACTGATTGTGAATGTTCAATTTCACCCAATACCTGTGTCATAACAGACAATAGGCCTTCGTTTATGGGGGTGAGCGAGATTTTAAAGCATTCCACGGATAAGACAGTCGAACTGCTTAAGACAGAGCTCGAAATCAGAAAAGGTGAACTTGAAGAAGAGTGGCATATGTCTTCACTCGAAAAGATATTCATAGAGAAAAGAATCTACCGCGATATTGAAGAATCAGAAACATGGGAAGCGGTTATTGAGGCTATTGACAAAGGACTCGATCCTTATAAAAAGCTGCTCATCAGGAAAGTTACAAGAGAGGACATCATTCAGCTTACCGAAATAAAGATCAAGAGAATTTCAAAATTCGATGTTAAAAAGGCTGATGATCATATAAAAGGAATTGAAACAGAGATGGAGGAAGTAAAAAATCATCTCAGGAACATAATTCCTTTCGCAATAAATTACTTCAGGCAGATAAAGAAAAAATACGGTAAGGGCCGGGAGAGAAAAACCGAGTTAAGGAGCTTTGATACGATCGAAGCAACAAAAGTTGTAGCTAATAATGCAAAACTGTATATTAATTATAAGGAAGGCTTTATCGGAACCGGCCTTAAGAAGGATGAATTTATTTGTGATTGTTCAGATATTGACGACGTTATTGTTATCAGAAAGGACGGAGGATACCTTATTACCAAAGTAGCTGACAAGGTATTTGTAGGCACCGATATCCTGTATGCGCAGATCTTTCTTAAAAATGATGAGCGGACCATATATAATATTGTTTATCAGGATGGTAAGGATGGCCCACTGCTGGCAAAGAGATGCTCCATTTCGGGACTTACCCGTGATAAGGAATATACTTTGACACGTGGCACTTCCGGATCCAAAATTGTTTATTTCAGTGCAAATCCCAATGGGGAAGCTGAAGTAATTAAAGTACATCATAAACCAAAAGCACGTTTAAAAAAGCTTGTTTTTGAATTCGACTTCGGGCAAATGGCTATTAAAGGCAAATCTTCAATGGGGAATATTCTTACGAAGAATGCCGTACACAAAATAAGCCTTAAAGAGAAAGGTCTTTCGACACTTGGGGGAAGAAAGATCTGGTTTGATGATGCAGTTCTCAGGCTGAATGTCGATGGACGTGGTATGTACCTTGGTGAATTCAGCGCTGACGACAAAATACAGGTGATAACCAAAAACGGTTATTTCAGGGTACCCGGTTTTGACCTTTCCAACCATTTTGAAGATAATCTGCTCAGCATTGAAAAATACCATCAGGGAAAAGTATACTCTGCAATTTACTGGGATGCCGAACAAAAATTCTATTATCTTAAAAGATTCATTATTGAAGAATCCGAAAGACCGCTGTGCTTTATTAATGAAGATCCCGAATCAAAGCTCCTCAGCCTTACGGAGGTCGAATATCCTCGTTTCGAAATTCACTTTGGAGGCAAGCATAAGGACCGTGATAATGAAATAATTGAAGTTGTTGAGTTTATTGGAGTAAAGAGCTATAAGGCAAAGGGAAAGAGAATGACCAGCTACATGGTGGAGAACATCCAGGAAATTGAGCCTGTCATCAAAAAGGAGAGCTCTCCAATATCTCATGAAACTTCAGAAACTGATGAAGACATACTTCCTCCGGCCAGTCATGATAATGATCCTGCACAGATGAAGCTGGAGCTATAATGTCCAGAAACCACATAGTTTATATTATTGGTTTCATGGGTAGCGGAAAATCCACTGCCGGAAAAAAGCTTGCTTCCCTTTTTAAATGGTCCTATATCGATCTCGACAAAAGAATAGAAGACCATACCGGAAAATCTATTCCTGAGATTTTTGCGCAGCACGGAGAAGAATATTTCAGGCTTGTTGAATCTGAATTGCTCAAAAGAATCGTTTCAGGGGAAAATACTGTGGTCTCTACCGGCGGCGGAAGTCCATGTTATTCCGACAACATGGACTATATGCTTAAAACAGGTTTGACGGTCTATCTGAAGATGAGCCCGCTGCAATTAAAAAAACGTCTTTCAGATTCCGAAGGTGACAGACCATTGATAAAGGGTTTAAGCGAAGATGAACTTTTGAGCTTTATCAGGGAAAAGCTTGCAAGCCGCGAGCCATGGTACAATCGAGCTGAGATAATTGTAGAAAGTAAAAATCTGAATATCAATTCGTTATACAGAGCTATAAAATCAACTTTTTCAACTTAGTATTTCAATCGTATATTTTTACGACTTAATACTCCAATCAGTACAAATCCGCTAAAATCTTTAAAATGAGTGTCTGGAATTAATAATATGCTTTTATTGATTTTGACTTCGTCGAGCTCCTTTTCGCTCCGGTTCTTCGTCTGCCCCTGACCCTAAAGGGTGCGAAGAAACCGACGACACGAAGTGGAGGAGTTTATTGTTAATATTGATTTCCGATACTCATAATCTTTATTTGATTTTGGAAATAAGATTAAAATATTAATTTAGTGTAGTTTATTTATAGCGGCAACGTATGAGAGATCGCTTTTTTTCTCTCCTTGGGATCGAGTCAGGAGAGGAATCTATGGTATCGGAGCTACTGATGCAATCGATATTCCTGGGTATTTTCTTTGGGGCATTCGACATCAGTGCCCATTCTCTTTTTCTGTCAATATTCGACGAAAAGATGATGGCGAAAGCCTATGTTGTGTCAGGGATTGCCGGTATATTTCTGATATCTTTGTATACCTGGCTTCAAACAAGGATGCAATTCAGGCATTTTGCCATTCTAAACCTCATTGCTGTTACATGCCTTACACTTGTTCTATGGGTGGCACTGGTTCTTTCTCCCGGGAAATGGGTGATTTTTGTTGCATTCATAATGCTTGGCCCGCTTAACATTCTTGCCATGCTCGGATTCCGGGGAACAGCAGGACGCTTGTTTACCTTACGTCAGGGCAAACGGTTATTCGGCCTTGTTGATGCAGGGTTGATCATAGGGATCATTATCAGTTGTTATGCAATACCTGTTTTCCTGTCATTAGGTCTTGATTCCTATAATATTATATTGATCAGCGCTTTATCAGTTCTAATTGCAACTTTCTTTCAATTTTTGATAAGGAATCGTTTTCCTGTGACAGCTATAAAACAAGAATTGAAACCTGTTTCAGAAGAAGACAAAACGTCTGTTTTTTCAGTTTTCAGGGATGATCCGTATACGAGGGTAATAGCTATTTTCATAGCACTGTCAGTAGTAACTGCTTTTTTTGTGCAGTATTCATTTATGGCAGTTACAAGGGAAAAATATCCTGCTGCTGAAGATATGGCAAGATTCCTCGGAATCTTCACAGGAAGCATGATGATCTTCACCCTTCTGGTTAAGCTGCTTGTATTTTCATACCTTATCAGAAACTACGGTCTTCGTACCTGCCTTGCAATCTCTCCCTTCCTGGTAGCTATCTTTACGGCAATAGCAATTACTATTGGCATGCTGATGGGTTTTACACCTGAATCAACGGGCGGATTTCTGATATTCTTTTTATTGCTTGCCATAAGCAGGTTGTTCTCCAAGGCTCTTAAAGATTCAATTGAATCTCCCTCATTTAAAGTTATTTATCAGACTATAAACGAAAAGATACGATACAAGATTCAGTCTGGTATGGATGGTACCGTGAACGAAATAGCAGCATTATCATCAGGCCTTTTGCTTGCCGGTCTTGGAACTTTGAGCTTTATAAAGCTTATTCATTTCTCCTGGGTTCTGTTTGTAATAATCATCATCTGGCTTTTTGTGGCATTCAGACTCTACAGGGAGTATAGAAAATCAATAAGAAAAGCACTCGAACCGGTTCTGACTGAGAAATCTTTAACAGGGAATGATCAGATAACATTTAAAAGCAGGTTTTCGGCTGAAAGCGATTTCAGGAAAAATTATTTCAGTCTCGTATCAGGCGATTACTCTGCTCTGGAAAATAACCACAACAACTGGTTTTATAAGAAGATAATTGAAGTCTCAGAAGACAAATCAGATATCAACCTCATTCCTGTTCTTAAGAAATTAAGTTCTATTCAGGCTATCGACGGGGAAATACGCAAGCGTTCATCTGATTTACTGCCGGAGCTTGAAAAAATGCATTTGAAGCAAAAGAATGATGCTGATAAGCTCATATCTGCAAGAAAAAATCTTCTGGGTACAAGGCTGCCTCAGACAACCGAAATACTTCGTCTGCTTAGAGATAATATCTTGGAATCCAAGCGTATGGGAATTTTTCTGATTGGAAAATTCAAGCTGGCGGATATGCTGCCTGAAGTATTCGAATGTCTGAACATACCCGGACTTGAAAATGATGCTCTTGCTGTTCTGAGGAATTTTGACAGCGATGCAGGGAATGAGCTTGAAAGATTTTACCTTGTCTCTTCCGGAAATGCCAGCACAGGCCGGACAATCTTACGCCTTCTGGGGAAATCGGGTACCAGTGAAAGCATGGGATTTATTTTTTCCAGGTTATGGTCAAATTCAAGACAGGTAAAAGAGATAGTTCTGAAATGTCTTATTGAAAATGAATTCAGGCCATCTCCTGAGGAAAAGGACCGGCTTCATCAGCTTATTTCTGATCTGGTTGGAATAATGACATGGAATCTTGCTGCAAAAAGTTGTCTTGAAAAAAACAATGATGATATTCTTGGAGGAGCAATAAAAAAGGAAATAATCAGGTGGAACATCTTTCTGTTTAATGTTCTTTCAATAACCTATGATGCAGGATCCATTTCCAAGATTCGTGAAAATCTTTCGGGCAACACGGTGGAAAGCGTAAACTACGCTCTCGAGATGATGGATATTGTTATTGATGATACCATAAAACCGAAGCTTATTTCGCTTCTCGATGCCGTTCCTGATGATGAAAAACTCAGGAACCTGTTCCATTACTATCCCGGCGAGGTCCCCGATTACACTAAGCTTCCGGATGATATTATAAACCGTGATTATAATCTTATAAGCATATGGACCAAAGCATGTGTTCTCAGAAATATAAATGAACTGGAAGGTGATGATCTGACAGAGACTGTAATTGCACTTCTATTCAGTCCGGAAAAGATTTTGCAGGAAGAATCCGCAAGACTTGTATCCCGGACAAGTCATGAACTTTATAAAACAATCTCAAAGCGAATACCGGCGGCTTCACGAAAACATCTCGATATAATTGCACAAGGTGATTACCATGAAGAGGATTTGTTGTCAGGGAAGGTGGAATTCCTGGCGTGTTGCTTTAAATCCACGGGTGAGGATGAACTTATACAGCTTGCTGAAAAGCTGGTTCATGTAAGGAGCCATAAAGAAGCCGGCAGATTCTTCTCCGAAGGTTGCATTTTATGGAGATTAAGGAATGATAAAGAAGTTCCGGAACCTGAAATGCATTATTCCGGAGTATCTGGCAGCACTGTGACAGACAGTGGTGATTCCTGTTACATTCTTCCTTTTAAAGCAATAGAAGAACATCAGTATCAGTATCCTGAAAACTCATTTGAAATTTTAAATTATATAGATAAATACGAAGTTTAACCTGATCCGATGGCTATGGGACCAAAGAGAGACAACAAAAATTTTAATCCTTTTCCCGGGCTCAGGCCATTCGCTCCTGAAGAAAGTGATTTGTTCTTTGGACGGGAAGGAGAGAGCATGGAAGTTTTAAAGAAGCTGCTGGACAACAGGTTTGTAACTGTTATGGGAGCTTCAGGAACAGGTAAATCCTCACTGATCTATTGCGGAGTTTTACGACGGGTGAATAATTTGAAAGAAAAATCTTCCGGATGGAGGATCATATCTTTCCGCCCTGGTAATGATCCTTTCGGGAACCTGGCTGACGCATTGACCGAATCATCAAATAGCACAGGTGCCAAGGGCAGAACTGAACAGAGACCCGATGCCGGAATATCTGAAATGATAAGGGATACAATGTCTGACAAGGATGAGAAAGTTTTGCTTGTTATCGATCAGTTTGAAGAACTTTTCAGGTACAGTTCACTTAATGAAAAGAAATCGCAAACGAAATGCTTCGTTGACTCCCTTGTACGTGCTGCCGGAGAAACTACTGTTAATATTTTCACAATAATAACGATGCGCTCCGATTATATTGGTGAATGCGCACATTATCAGAGTTTTACACAGTTAATTAATAATAGTAATTATCTCGTGCCCCACATGGGAAGCAATAATTACAGAGAGGCAATAGAAGGACCTGTGAAGTATGCAGGGGCAAGCATTGATCCCTTACTTGTTGAAACATTATTGGCTGATATCGGCGAAAGGACTGATCAGCTCCCCGTGCTTCAGCATGCAATGATGAGAACATGGACCTACTGGCAGGAACTCGATGAACCCACAAGGCCCTTAAGCAAATCCGACTATGACTCGGTCGGCTCAATGAGCAATGCCATGTCGATGCATGCCAATGAAGCCTATGAGGAGCTAAGTCTGAAAGGCAGGGATATATGCGAAAAAATGTTCAAAACCATAACGGAAAAAGGATCGGACAATAAGGGGTTGAGGCATCCTTCGGGGGTTAAGACCATTACATTAATCGCAGGCTGCACAACCAATGAGTTGTTCGAAGTAGTTGAAAAATTCAGGGTGCCATCAAGATCATTCATAACTCCGAGACAAAATGTCCCTTTGACCGAAGACTCGGTGATCGATCTCTCGCATGAGAGTCTTATGAGACTATGGGACAGGCTCAGGGAATGGGTTGATGATGAGGCTTCCTCAGTGCAGATGTATCAAAGGCTGTCAGAAGCTTCAGCTATGTACCAGCAAGGCAAGACCAGCCTGTGGAGGCCTCCTGATCTTCAACTGGCTATAAATTGGCGCGATCAGCATAAACCTGCTTTAACCTGGGCTGAGCGATACAATCCTGCCTTTGAGCGAGCCATGGTTTATCTTCGCACCAGCGAAAAGGAATATCTCGATGAGGAAGAAAATAAGATCCGGCTTCAGAAAAGGCAGATGAAGAGAACCAGGATCGTAGCGATGATACTGGGCGTTGCTGCTATAATATCAATGGGATTTATGCTTTTCGCATTTGTGCAGAAGATAGCAGCTGAACAAAGAAAGACAGAAGCTGAGCAGCAGCGGACTATAGCTGATTCCACTGCTATAGTTGCCACTGAACAACGTTCGCTTGCCGTCACCAATGCTACAATCGCAGAGCAACGAGCGGAAGAGGCAAGGATTGAAAAGGAAAATGCAGAAAGACAAAAGCAGATTGCAGAATTTAATGCTGTGCTTGCACGGAAGAATGAAAAACTGGCATTAGAACAGACTGATTCTGCCACCAGGGCTAAGGAACGGGCTCTTAAAAATGAAAAAATAGCAAACACTGAGAGAGAAAATGCATTGAGGCTCAGGATGTTGTCTATTGGTAAGGCTATGGCCGTCAAATCGTTGCAAGCCGATGGTCAGAAGGATCTCCAGACTCTTCTTGCATATCAGGCATATCTTTTCAACAAGAACAATAATGGCAATGAGAATGATGCGGATATTTATGCAGGTTTATATAATGTTGCACGTCAGTATGGAGGCAGCAATGTTAAATCCTTTAAAGGCCATAATGGGGAAATAAAAAGTATAGCCTTCGTCCCGGGAAAAAACGAATTCTATTCAGCAGGTAATGATGGACAAATCCTCAAATGGGCACTTGATGGAAAGGATCAGACAATACAGGTCATCTATTCGGGGACCGAAATCATAGAGGTACTGGCTGTAAGTCCGGATGCCTCATGGCTTGCCTGCGGTGGTGCAAATGCATCAATAAGAATGATCCCGCTGAAAGGGAGTAACCCGGCTTATGAAATGAAAGGACATTCCGAAAATATCAAATCCCTGATCTTTTCATATGACGGCAAGTATCTGTATTCTGCCTCACTTGACAAGAAAGTTCTTAAATGGAATATCGAAACACGGACAAGCACAGACATTTCAGACGGATCCAAGCAGATTGTATCGATTGACATATCTTCATCCGGTAATTATCTTGCCGGATTGACAAAGGACGGGAATGTAATTGTATGGAATCCACTGAGCAAGTCGGGTAACTTCAGGCTCGAAACGGGCGGAAGGAAGATCAAATCTTTAAGATTTAATCCGGAAAATAATTTTCTTGCTGTTGGGGATATTAACGGCAATCTTGAATTATGGGATATTGAATTGAAGAAGAAAATCTCAGAAGTGAAAGCACACAGTGCTCAGATAAATGATATCCGGTTCAATCCAACTCTTAAGCAGATGGCCACAGCGAGCAATGACAAGACATTGAAGATCTTCAATATTAAAGATCCCGCAGATCTAACAGAGCCACCCATAACTTTTGCAGATAATGATGGATTTGTACTGGTGGCTCAGTTTAGTCCCGACGGGCAGCTAATAATTTCGGGTGCTTATGAGGGAAGTCAGAATCTTGTCTGCCGGCCATCTCATGTTGATTACCTGACAAGGGAAATATGCGGGATGGTTTCAAGGAACATGAGTCAGGATGAATGGAATATATATATCGGAAGAGACATTCCATTTGAGAATACATGTAAGGATCGGAGTTATAACATTAAAGTTGATGCAATTAAACAGTAGATTTATGGAAATGAAATGCAGGTCTGTTACACGACTGCACCTTGTAATTATTTTGTTGCTTTTTTTTGTATCTTCAACAGTTATCGGCCAGGAGAAAGGAAGTTGTGCCGAAAAGCTTAAGATTGCCAATATTAATACCTTCGGATGGTTATTTTGATTCTGAAACAAACCTGGGCAAGAGAAGATCCTTTTGCGCTTAATTGATTTCGTTTAAAGTTGTTTCCCTGAATTTACTAACTTTGCACCCGCGTTTTAACCATGAACAAGAAAGATTGTTATGCGTTTTAATATGGATCATCTTATTTATTATACATTGAATGAAGAATAAAAAAGCCCTGTTGATGATACTCGACGGATGGGGAATCGGCGACGGATCAAAAGCAGATGTAATAAGCCAGGTACCCACACCTGACATTACATACTATAAGGATAATTTTCCGAACTCAAGGCTGCATGCATCCGGAGAAGATGTTGGTCTTCCTGAAGGTCAGATGGGAAATTCAGAAGTAGGGCATCTGAATATAGGTGCAGGAAGGATTATTTACCAGGATCTGGTTAAAATCAATAAGGAATGCAAAACAGGTGAAATCAGGAACAACATGGTTTTGAAGGAAGCTTTTTCATATGCCCGGGATAATAAAAAGCAAGTCCATTTTATGGGCTTATTGTCTGATGGCGGTGTTCATTCCCTTGACAAACATTTGTATTACCTGTGTGATATGACTAAGGATTATGGGTTGAATGAGGTCTTTATTCATGGATTCGGAGACGGACGTGATACTGATCCGCGGAGCGGTGCAGTTTATATGATTAATCTTCTCGATCATTTAAAAAAATCAAATGGAAGAGTCGCATCATTCATTGGAAGATACTATGCGATGGACCGTGATAAAAGATGGGAGAGGATTAAGGAAGCATATGATCTTATTGTGAACGGCATTGGCACACCTGCCGAAAATATTATTGATGCAATGCAGGATTCATACCTGAAAGGAGTCACTGATGAATTCATGAAACCGATAGTAATTACTGATAATCAGGGTGAAGCCATCGGAAAAATAAAAGAAGGTGATGTGGTTGTATTTTTCAATTACAGGAACGACAGAGCTAAGGAGCTCACAATAGTACTGACACAGAAAGACATGCCTGAATGTGGCATGAAAACCATACCATTATATTATTGTACAATGACACCCTATGATGCAACATTCAGGGGATTGCATGTAATATATCCTAAGGAAAATGCGGAAAAAACAATTGGTGAGATTCTTTCAGTAAATGGCAGGAGCCAGCTAAGGATTGCTGAAACTGAAAAATACGCTCATGTAACTTTCTTCTTTTCAGGCGGAAGAGAGGAAAAATTCAAAAATGAGGAAAGGATAATGATCTCGTCTCCAAAGGTTGCAACTTATGACCTGCAGCCTGAAATGAGTGCATATGGCGTTAGGGATGCAGTAATCGCCGCAATCGCAAAAAACAGTCCCGATTTTATCTGCCTGAATTATGCAAATTGCGATATGGTTGGCCACACAGGTGTATATGAAGCAATAGAAAAGGCTGTACAGACAGTTGACGAATGTGCAGGAGAAGTCATAAGGGCTGCAAGGAATGCTGGATACGATATTATGATAATTGCCGATCACGGAAATGCTGACATGGCTGTAAATCCTGATGGTTCGCCTAATACAGCTCATTCATTGAATCCGGTTCCCGTTATACTTGTAACTGATGATTATAAGACAATCCGCGAAGGAATACTTGCCGATGTTGCTCCAACATTATTAACTATAATGGGGGTTGATATACCAAAAGAAATGACCGGAAAGGTTCTGGTATAATTTTAAATATTTCTTTGCGTGTTCTTATATAACTCTTTAATGAACTTGTATCTTTTTATCCCCCTTTCCCGTTTCCCCCAGGGGGGCAAGCTAAGAGCATTTCTGAAAGTACGATGGACAAGAACTCCTTCCCCCGTGCCTTGCTCCGCCGAAGCAACAAACATCTGCACCAAAAAACTATATGGTGGCTACGCGAAGGCGAGGGTTAGGAGGTCATCTCTGTGGTTAATGAATTTTGTTTTTTGACTCTGAATTCTTAAAAATCGATAACCAGAAATCTTCAATGCTTCGAATCGACGATACAATATTCAGCTTCGATATTCTTGATCAGAAATTCAAATGCAACCTTCAGCAATGCAAGGGAAGCTGCTGCCGTTACGGAGATTCAGGGGCACCGTTAAGTGCATCTGAAGTTAATATTCTTCAGGAGATCTGGCCTGATGTGAAAGACTATCTGAGACCTGAAGGAATTGCGGTTATAGAAGAAAAAGGTACAAGTGTTCTGGATTTTGAAAATGATAATGTTACACCTCTTATCGACAATGAGGAATGTGCCTATGCCATACTAAAGGATGATATTTACATGTGTGGAATCGAAAAGGCATATACTGATGGTAAAATTTCATTTATAAAGCCCCTCTCATGCCATCTTTTTCCGGTGCGTATAAAGTATTATTCTGATTTCAGGGCTGTGAATTACCAGGAACTATCGATATGTTCCAATGCCCGCAAAACCGGAACCAGAGAAGGAATATACGTTTATAAATTTCTGAAAGAACCATTGATCAGGATTCTTGGAGCAGATCTCTACAATGAGCTATGTGTTGCTGCAGACGAATTAAGGAGGAATAAAACCATCAGAACCTAAAACCACGAAATCTAATATTTCTCTGAATATTCCGGGATAAATTTTAGAAATTCACACCTACTATATGTAGTGTAAGTAATTTAAAACAGATTGTTCTGAATAGGGCAACCTGTTTTGTTTTTATTCCAAATTAGTGAGTATATTCTTTTTTAAATCTGTTTACCAATAAAAAATATTTAGAGGATTGTTCCTAAAGTTTTTTTTTTAGAGATACATAAAAGCCGAATATTCAATAATTCCTGTTACATTTTTTTTATTTCCATATGCCATTGTAGCTTAAAATGCCACCTGATGGACCTCTGAATATTGGTTTTCCAACTTAATATTATTAGCCTTTTCAAGTGTTAAAATATAATTTTGATACGAATATTATTTGTTTCCAATTTAAATTACCTATATTCATGCCGTTAAAATAAAACCTAAAACTAATTCGTATGAAGAAATTATTTCTGCTGATTGTGTTGTTTGTGTTTGTAAGTGGCTACACTTTACTTGCGCAGACAATAGTCATTACAGGTACGGTCACCTCTGCTGTAGAGGGGGAGGGTCCGATTCCCGGAGTCACTGTTGTTGTTAAAGGTACTACCATTGGTGCAATAACAGATGTTAACGGTGAATATTCTATTACAGCCCCAACAACAGCCACCACTTTGGTTTTCACCTACATAGGGATGAAATCACAAGATGTGGAAATTGCGGGACGTACTGTTGTTGATGTTGCTCTTGAATCCGATGTTGTCGGATTGAATGAAGTTATTGTAACTGCATTGGGCATCAAGAGAGAGAAGAGAGAAGTAACCTACCAGACTCAGAAAGTTGGTTTTGAAGAGCTTGCAGCAGCACAGCCTACAAGAGCAGCAGAAGGTTTAACTGGTAAAGTAGCTGGTCTGCAGATTAACGTTCAGGATAACAGCGTTAACCCTACAACCCAGATCACACTCAGAGGTTTCAGATCTATTTCTTCTTCAAACCAGGCACTTGTTGTTATTGATGGAGGTATTTCCTCATTGGCAGCATTTGATGACCTTAACCCAAACGATATTGCAGACGTCAGCATTCTTAAAGGTGCTACTGCCGCAGCATTATACGGTTCAAGAGCAGGTAATGGTGCTATTATCGTTACAACAAAAAGAGGTAGTGCCGGCAATAAATTCACCGTTGGGCTTATTTCTGCATATACCGCTGAAAAAGTTGCCTACATGCCTAAATTCCAGAGCGAATACGGAACAGGCTGGGAAGGTGCTTATGATGCAGTCGAGAATACAAACTGGGGTCCTCGCTTTGATGGCACTCTTCGTCAGATCGGGCCAACATGGCCGGATGGAACATTCCAGGAAGTACCCTATGCTCCTGTAAAAAATAACCTTCTTGACTTCTTTCAGACTGGTAATAACTTCAATAATACAGTATATATAAGCGGTGGTAATGCCGATAGTAAATTCTATCTGTCTGCAGGTGACCAGAGAGCTAATGGTATTATACTAAGGGATACATATAAAAGGAATACCGTAAGGGTTAATGCAAGTCACAGGATCGGAAAGGTTGAGCTTTCAATGAACTCCAGCTTTTTTACGGACGAGACAAGCGAGGTTGGTGAAACAATCGGAGATCAGGACAGACCTTTATACTGGTTCCTTCTGAACACATCAGCCAATATTCCTCTTTCAAGCTACAAAAACTGGAAAACCGATAAATATGCATCTCCGGATGGATATTACAATGCATATTACCAGAACCCTTGGTGGGCTATCGACACAAACAGGGATGACAGAGCTACAAGCAGGTTGAATGCCAACTTCCAGGTATCATATGATATACTTGACTGGTTGAATTTGACAGCACGTGTAGCTGCAAATAATGTCTGGGGAAATGGTAAAAACTGGAGAGCTGCACAGGAATATGATCATGATCTGCAGCCATCAGCAGGAGCGGTTTCTTCATTCGTTGAAGATGATGAGTTCCAGCAGTCGGAATATGTTTCTGATGTTCTTTTGTCATCAAATTTTAAAATTCATGAAGCATTCACATTAAAAGCTATCCTCGGCGCTACCAACCTTACCCATAAATATAAATTCAGCGGAATCAGAGCTAATAACTTAAGTATTCCTGATTTTTATGATATTTCAAATGGTACAGGAAGTTTAACAGGTATAGAT
>JBBQJD010000025.1:0-38863 GCA_038325595.1 Bacteroidales bacterium
AAATATCCATCCTCACACCTCACACCTCACACCTCACACCTCACACCTCACACCTCACACCTCACACCTCACACCTCACACCTCACACCTCACACCTCACACCTCACACCTCACACCTCACACCTATTTATTCACTTTCGCCCACGTATCCTTCAGCTGAACGGTCCTGTTAAAGACAAGCTTTGATTCAGTTGAATCGTAATCAACACAGAAATAACCCAGCCTCTGGAACTGAAACTTATCAAGTGGCCCGGCTGATTTAAGAGATGGCTCAACCTTGCATCCGGTAAGCACTTTAAGTGAATCGGGATTTATAAATGTACGATAGTCAGTATCTTTCTGACCCGCAGGATCTTCATGACTGAAAAGCCTGTCGTACAGCCGCACTTCAGCATCAGCTGCATGCTGAGCTGATACCCAGTGAAGCGTTCCTTTTACCTTTTTATCGGATAAATTGCCTCCACTCCTGGTGTCAGCATCATATGTACAATAGATCTCTTCAATAGCTCCTGTTAATTCGTTCTTTTTCAGACCGGTACATTTGATTATATAAGCTCCTTTCAAACGAACTTCAGTACCTGGCGCAAGACGGAAAAATTTGTGAGGTGGCACCTCCATGAAATCATCTTTTTCGATATATAACTCCCTGCTGAACGGAACCATTCTTTTACCCATTGATTCATCTTCAGGATTATTTATTAATTCAACATCCTCAACCTTTCCCTCAGGATAATTGGTAATTACTACTTTTAGAGGATCAAGAACTCCGAACACACGTGGTGTCTTTAGATTAAGGTCCTCTCTTACAGCATGTTCCAGCAGAGAAACGTCATTAATGGCTTCCACTTTGGTATAACCTATCAGATCAACAAACCTTCTTATTGATTCTGGTGTGTAACCTCTTCTTCTGAGACCACAGAGTGTAGGCATCCGGGGATCATCCCAGCCATTTACCCTGCCTTCCTCAACAAGCTCACGCAGCTTTCTCTTGCTCATCATTGTGTAGGTGAGGTTAAGCCTGTTGAACTCTATCTGTCGCGGGCGGTAATCGTATGTTGCAAGTTTGTCAATGAACCAGTCATACAATGGCCTGTGTACTTCAAACTCCAGGGTACATAATGAATGAGTGATCCCCTCAAAATAATCGCTCTGCCCATGGGCAAAATCGTACATTGGATATACCATCCATGTATTTCCTGTACGATGGTGTGCTGTTTTGATGATCCTGTACAGAATAGGATCACGCATATGCATATTGGGAGAGGTCATGTCGATGCGGGCACGTAATATACGGCTACCCTCTTCAAACTCCCCTTTATTCATTCTTTCAAAAAGATCCAGATTCTCATCAACCTGCCTCTGGCGGTAAGGACTTTCAATACCGGGTTGTGAAGGAGTTCCTTTCTGTGTTGAAATTACCTCGGCAGTCTGGTCATCAACATAAGCAAGATTGCGCCTTATCAGATCAAGAGCAAAATCATATAATTTACCGAAATAATCTGAAGCGTAAAATTCCCGGTCTTCCCAGTCAAATCCAAGCCAGTGAATATCTTCCTTTATTGAATAGACATACTCAACATCTTCCTTGACAGGATTGGTATCGTCAAACCGCAAGTTGCATTTTCCTCCATATTTCTGTGCAAGTCCAAAATCGAGACACATGGCTTTGGCATGGCCTATATGAAGATAACCGTTTGGCTCCGGCGGAAAACGGGTATGTACCCTGCCACTATTCTTCCCCTCTTTCAGATCTTCTGCAACAAACTGTTCAATAAAACTAAGTGATGTCTTTATGTCGTCGTTTTTCTCTTCTGTCATCCTTTGTGAAATTTTAAGATTACAAAAATAGGATGAATTTGACAGTGAGAGTATTTATGTTTCAAATATTTTCGGGAAAATTCAGATTTCAAGTCCGTGGTTCTAAAAAACTTACACAAGGGAATCAGGAAAACCATAGAATTTCACGGAGTTCACTGATATTATCTATTTTTCAGCCTTTGTTTTTATGTGAAACTGTGTTGTGACGGAAAGACTAAGCTTAATTTGACTGTATCTGATTGTATCATCTTTTCCGGTTTCCATAATATTGATTAATTTTATAGATTAATACCCGATTACCTTATTGTTAATATTCTGCTGAAAAAGAAGATAGTATGGGCCTGATTCAGATCGAAAACATGGAGTTCTATTCATTTCATGGTCATTTTAAGGAGGAAAGGATTGTTGGCAATAAATTCCTGGTGAACCTTACAATAGAAACTGATATGAAAACTCCTGCGGAAAGCGATAATCTTAAGGATGCTGTGAATTACCAGAGGGTGTATGAAATTGTCAAACAGCAGATGGAAATGAAATCACATCTTCTGGAGCATATTGCAGGCCGGATTCTTGATGCAATCTATAGTGAACTGAAAGGAATCACAAAAGCAACTGTAAAGATTTCCAAAATGAATCCCCCAATGGGAGGGAAGATTGGTTCAGTGAGCGTGATCGTGGAGAGGTAATAAGGATAAATCAAACTATAAAACAATGAATCCAGAGGGAAAAGTGGTGATTGTAACAGGAGCAGGCCAAGGAATCGGCCGCTGCATTGCAGATGTTTATGCCTCGCTTGGAGCTAAAGTTATAATAGCTGAAAAAGATCCTGACCTTGGACGGGAAGCTGAAAAATCTATCGTGTCTGCAGGCAGATCTGCATTCTTTGTGCAAACCGATATTTCACATCCGGAAGATATATCGGAACTGGTGAGAACTACAGTAGAACTCTTTGTTACAATCGATATTTTAATTAACAATGCCGGTATTTCTGAAACGAAATCCCCGTATATCATCACTGTCGAGGAATGGGATGTGATAATCAACACCAACCTTCGCGGATATTTTCTTTGCTCGAGAGATGTAGCCAGAATAATGAAACAACGCGGTGGCGGGTCAATTGTAAACATCTCATCGACAAGGGCATTTATGTCTGAGCCTGATTCAGAAGCTTATGCAGCCTCCAAGGGTGGTATTATTGCATTGACTCATGCCATGGCAGCATCTTTTTCTCCCGATCATATCAGGGTTAATTGTATAAGTCCCGGCTGGATAGAGACAGGCGATTACAGTAAACTCAGGGAAAAAGATCATTCACAGCATCTTTCAGGGAGGGTTGGCAAGCCTGAAGATATAGCAAAAGCATGCCTTTATCTGACAGATGAAGAGAACGATTTTGTAACCGGTGCAAATATTATTATTGATGGCGGAATGACACGTAAGATGCTATATGAGGAATAAAGATATCTGATCAGATCATCTCAATTCAGCTCTGCCCATCCATGAAATTAAGAAAAGATCCATCAATCAAATTCAATCAGTAATAAAACATGATGCCGGTAATCCCGATTCATTGAACAGGTTCGGGATAGCCGTATTTCCCCAGGCAAACCTGACCCTGACTGGCGACCTGACCTTTTTTGAGTTTACAATTACCTTATCGTTTTTGATTACAGCCGGGGATGGTGCGAAGAACTATGAAAAACTGTGATCAGTCTTATTTCGGGGAAATCTGCTTCTTTTATCTCCTGTTCATCATTAATAATGCCACTGGCAGGAGTCCATTCCATCATCCGGAAAACAGATGATCCAAGAATTGAAGTAAACGAGGAAGCGGAGTAGAGTTATTTCAAATTTATCTTCTTTATATGAACTTTATTTCCGAACAATCATCCTTAAAAGAACTGTTTATTTATATTCTTTTATGGAATTTAGTTTTGCGACAAATTTTTGTACAACAGCTTCCTGCTCTGATACCTTGCTGCGTAGATTTTCCTGGTCTTCAACTGTCTTTGGAATTTCACGCCCGGCATCTGCAATTTCCTTCTCGGCCTTGCTTACTTTCTTTTCAGCTGTTTCGATTTCCCTCAGTGTTTTCTTTCTCTTCTTTTCCAGGTCTTTAACGTAATCTTCTTTAGGTTCAGTGGCTCCCATTCCTGCCGGCTGGCTGCTGTCATCGATGATAGTACCTGAAATTGATTCCAGTTCATTATTCAGAACGGCCAGCCTGTCCCTTTCTGTACTTATTGTTTCCTTATTTGAACGGGTAGATCTTTCAAGTTTTTCCTGCTCTCTTTCCAGTGATGCAAGGTCCCTTTCAAGATCTCTGAGTTTATTTTCTTCAGTTCTGACCTGACCGGAAACAACCTCAACATACTGATCTTTAGCGAAATTAAATACATAATCCCTGGCTTTTGGGTATTCACCGCTGCTCATTTGAACATACTCATCTTTTTTCTCCTCAAATGCAACTTTCAGGTTTACACCATCATCCTCGTTTAACAGTGCGCTGTACACATTGACAGAATTGTCGCTTATGGGTTTGACCTTAGCCCCGAAGATTGACATTTGTTTATTTTCAGTCACAACTTTTGATCTTGTACCAGACTCCAGTGTCTTAATCCAGCTTTTCAGAGTCTTTTCATATTCAACTTCCGGAATCCTCACTGACAATGCCGGTATTGAGCTACTCCCAATCTGAAGCGAATCCTCAGATACTTCGATTGGTTCCTGTGCATTTATTCCTGTAAATGATATAAGGCACAGTCCTAAAAGTGCAAAGAGTTTCTTCATATATATAAGTTTTAATTAATATGGATTATTAATCCTATTCCCAGATTCCAGATCTCAGGTAAGGTGACTTCCCTGGTTCTGAAAGCATACCAGACTTTAAGATCCACAGTTCCCCTCTCAACATACAAAGAGAGGTTTGTATGTATATAACATCAGAAAATCTGATTTGTTAAATTTTTAAAATGATTTTAGCAGTCTTTATTAACCTGATATTGTTTTTGTTATCGTTAAAGTGAAGACAGAAAAAGTGTCAGGTTCATAAAGATCCTGAAAAGCAATGAACATTAAATCCTTTTTCCCGGTTAAAGGATTTTTATGTTTTAAGAATTTCTTTAATTTTGTATTTAATTGAATCAGGTTGAGGGATCATGATTAAGCAAATCGAACAAGTCGATAGATCTTGATCGTTAGTTAATATATTCTTCTCCGTTTCTTTTTTATTTATGGAATTTTATTAAGCTAATAGTGAACTCCATATCAGATAATCATACTCTGGTTGCCGGAATCGGAGCTTCTGCTGGCGGACTGGAAGCTTTGGAGCAATTCTTCAAAAACATGCCTTGCAGCAACGGGATTGCTTTTGTAGTTATACAGCATCTCGATCCAACTCATACAGGCATTTTGCCTGAGCTGCTTCAGAGAATTACTCCCATGAAAGTATTGCAGGCAAGCGATCGTATCAGTGTAATGCCTGATCATATTTATGTTATCCCTCCAAATAAAAGTTTATCATTGGTTGATAATCAGCTGCACTTGTCAGATCCGGCAGAACCACGCGGACTTCGTTTGCCCGTTGATATTTTTTTCAAATCTCTTGCAACTGCCAGGCAGGATAATAGCATTGGCATAATCCTTTCAGGCATGGGATCAGACGGAAGCCTGGGATTGAAAGCAATTAAGGAAAAAAATGGGAAGGCTCTGGTGCAGGATCCTCAGTCTGCAAAATTCGATGGGATGCCACGCAGCGCTATTGAATCTGTTATCCCTGACATTGTTGCACCTGCCAATGAACTACCGGAGAAGCTGATAGCCTTGCTTAAAATTCCTACAGATATCAGAATAGATCCTCCAGAAGTAAAAAACAGAAAGTTTGATCTCAATGATGTTATAACGATGATCCGCCAGCAAACAGGACATGATTTTTCGAATTACAAGAAGACAACCTTGTTACGACGGGTTGAGCGACGCAAAGGAATTCACCAGATAGAAGATGTGCATGATTATGTCAGGTTTCTGAAAGGCAATCCATTGGAAATTGATATTCTTTTCAAAGAGCTTTTGATCGGAGTGACTAGCTTTTTCAGAGACAGCAATGTATGGGAAAAACTCAGCAAACATGTTCTTGCCGGTTTGATTGATAATTTACCCGACAGGTATCTGATCCGGGCCTGGGTACCCGGATGTTCTACTGGTGAAGAGGCGTATTCTCTTGCCATCATATTCATAGAAGCTCTGGAAAAAGTTAATAAGCAAAAATCAATTTCATTACAGATATTTGCAACTGATCTCGATCATGATGCAATTGAAAAAGCCCGCAAAGGTATTTTTTCTGCCGATAGAAGTGCTGATATATCAAAAGAGCGGATTAACAGGTTTTTTACTGCTGAAGGGGAAGGCTACAGGATTAAACAGTCGATACGTGAGATGATCATATTTGCTGAACAAAATGTCACACGTGATCCTCCTTTTACAAAGCTTGACATCTTATCGTGCCGGAATATGCTTATATACATGGAGCATGAACTGCAACGAAAGCTGATCTCCCTCTTCTATTACAGTCTTAATCCGAATGGAATTTTATTGCTTGGCACCGCCGAAAGTCTTGGATATCAGACAGAAGGATTTATTGAACTTGGTTCAAGGATGAAAATTTACAAACGTTCTGAATTAAATATTCCGGCTGAAATAATAAATGTTCCTTTTTATCATCATAAAAAAATGCAGACTGAAAAAAAAATACCCCCGGAATCCCCTGAAAACATACAGACAATTGCTGATCAGATTGTACTGCAGAATTACGCTCCGCCGACTGTACTGGTTAATGAAAAAGGTGATATAGTTTACATAACAGGACATACGGGTAAATATCTTGAACCTGTTGCCGGCAAAGCAAACTGGAATATTCATGCCATGGCCAGGGAAGGTCTGCGCGATGAACTTCCAAGCGCATTCCGTAAGGCAATGCAGAGTTCAGGTCCGGTTAATATAAATAGCGGGCTTGGTAACAATAGTGACAACAAGTTTGTGGATGTTACAATACAACGTATTAAGAATCCCGGTCCACTTCAGAATATGCTGATCGTGATTTTCAGAGACATACCTGCACCGGTTTCAATTGAAGCGATAAATCAAAAATCTGGCAGGAGAGGAGCAAGCTCAGGGAACAAGGAACTCGAGATGGAACTTCAGCATACCATTGAAAATCTGAACAGCACGCGTGAGGAGATGCAAACATCACAGGAGGAACTGAAATCTACTAATGAGGAACTACAATCAACCAATGAAGAATTGCAATCAACTAATGAAGAGTTGACGACTTCAAAGGAAGAAATGCAGAGTATGAACGAAGAACTTCAAACCCTTAACAGTGAATTACAAAGTAAAGTCGGTGATTTGACCCAGGTCAATAACGATATGAAAAACCTCCTCAATAGTACCGAGATAGCTACCCTTTTCCTTGACAAGCAATTAAATATCCGCAGGTTTACCGATCCTGTTAAAAAGTTATTCAAACTCCGGACTACAGATGAGGGAAGACCATTCACAGAAATCGTGAGTAACATGCAATATGCAGATATTGAGGAACATACACAAAAAGTTCTTAATAATCTCACTCCAATTGAAACAACAATACAGACAAACACAGGTATCTGGTTCAATGTAAGAATCATGCCATACAGAACCTTTGACGACAGGATAGACGGGCTTGTAATTACATTTACTGATGTAACAACAGCCAAAAAACTTGAATTTGAATTAAAGATAGCAAATGAGGCTTTGAGAAAGGAAAAGGTTGATTAATAAAATAAAAGGGATGAAATTAGTGATTAAGGAGTCAGAAGAAAATTCCGGACCTGATATACTAAGGCAAAAGGCAGAAGATTTGCTGAAACATTGAATGCGGTAGAATGCCTGTGATCTATGGTGATATGATTAAATAAGGGTTATTGACATGGCTGATGTTGATTTTACTTTGCGCCTGCTGGCAGCACTGACCGGAGGCTTGCTTATCGGATTTGAGCGGGAATGGCAGAACAAGCCTGCGGGATTGCGTACCAATGCCCTGGTTTCAACCGGATCAGCGCTTTTTGTACTGCTGTCGATCAACATTACACCTGAAAATGGCGATGTTACCAGAATAATAGCACAGATTGTTACCGGAATCGGCTTCCTTGGTGCCGGTATAATCTTCAAGGAAGGCTTTGATGTATATGGATTAACCACGGCTGCTACTGTATGGTGCAGTGCTGCCGTTGGATGCTTTGCCGGTGCAGGTTATTTCATTGAAACATTAATAGCTGTAGCTACAATAATGGGAATCAATTACTTATTAATTCCTGTTGACCGATGGTTACAAAAAAGGAAAAAAAGTAAATGATGTTTTGAAGGTCTATGCCAGTTCAGCTTCCAGTCTTATATTAGTTTTCAGGGCTCTTGCGACAGGACAATTTTGCTTTGTTTTCTCGGCTATTTCAAGAAACTTGCTCTTTTCCACTCCTTTGACAGTTCCTTTTGTTTTGAGCAGTATCTCGGTTATGGAAAATCCTTCTGTTCCTTTTGTCAATGAGACTTCGGCCGTTGTTTCAATTTTTTCCGATGGACTGCCTGCCTTATCCAGATCATTGGCCAGTGCCATAGAAAAACAACTTGAAAGAGCTGCTCCGATAAGTTCTTCAGGGCTGGATGCTGTCTTATCATCCTCAAAACGTGACGAATAATTCAGACTGCCTTGATATCCGCTCGTTTTCAGCGTGTATTTTCCGTTTCCTTTGACCAGGGTTCCGTCCCAGCTTGCATTTGCATAATGTTTACTCATGTTTATTTGCTTTTAGTTTAAATTAAAAAAATTATCAATCCCTGTCACTTGCCTTAAGAAACCTAACATAATCATTGTCAGCTAATAAGGAAATTACTCCATCTCTGTGAATTGTAAAACAATTTTAAGCCCGGAAAGTTTCAATACAGATCTATGTTGTGATTGATTTTATATGACAGTTATATGTAAAACTATTGCATGAATTTTGTAACGGTTATAGTGCATTTCATTCCAGACTGTGTATAAATTTGAACAGTGCTTATTCGGACGCCCCTCAAATTCTGATTTGTATGAGCCGCAAATGATAAGTTCTTTATCTGTAGCTGAACTCAGAAGGCTTGAACTTAAGGCTGTCTTTGACAATGCACCTATAGCTATATGGATTGCCCATGACCACTATTGTCAGAAAATTACAGGCAATAATTATGCTAATGAGCGAATAATGAAAGTTCCTGCTGATTCGAATATATCTGCCAGTGTTCTTCCGGGGACCCAGTTATATAGCAAAATAGATTAGTCAAAGGAAAATGCAATAATATCATCTAAAATTAGTTTTGGTCAATATAATATCTATATTTGTCAATTAAATATTAGTATTCGTCAAAATTAGTTTTAATGAGAAGTATACTCCTTTTAATATTCCTGGTTTTCAGTTTAATCTCCAATGCGGCCACTTATTATATTGCAACAAATGGATCTGACAGCAATCCGGGTACAATCAATGCACCATTCGCGACGTGGCAAAAAGGTTTTACGGTAGCCCAGCCGGGAGATATTGTATATGTAAGAGGCGGAACATATTATCCTAAAGGCGTAGCAGGCGATGGCAAATATAATGGAGTTTATATAAACAGCAAAAACGGCAGTTCCGGTAAAATGATCAATGTTTGGGCTTATCCTGGGGAAGAGCCAATACTCGATTGCAAAAATATGACTCAGGCATCTTCCCATATGGGAGTTTATCTTAAGGAGTGCAGTTACTGGTATTTAAAAGGCCTCAAAATTAAAAACTGTATTCAAACACCCGGATATGGTGCACATGGATTATACCTGAGATCAGGTAATTACAACAGGTTTGAACAAATCGAGATCTCCTTTATTGGTGGTTCAGGCCTCGCCGTACTTTACGCTGCTGAAAAGAATTATATCTATAACTGTGATGTACATGATTGCTTTGATCAGTATACCAAGAATGAAGACGGTACCCCAAATGCCGGAGAACATGCTGATGGAATAGACCTGGCGGATATTACAGAACGTCCGGGTAATGAGCGTGTAAATACCCTCAGGGGTGTGAGATGCTGGAATAATGCCGATGACGGATTTGATCATTACCGGGTAGATGGCGTACTTATTATTGACAGCTGCTGGGTCTGGCATAACGGTTATAATTATGGCGGGAATACTCCTACAGGTGACGGAAACGGATTTAAACTTGGGAAGTCAGAGGGAAAACCTGAAAATTATTCCCAGAGAACTGTCACCAATTGTATCGCCTATGATAACAGGCAACGGGGTTTTTCACAGGAAAATGCCAATGTAAATATGATCTTATACAATAATATTGCTTATAAAAATAAACTTCAGGGATTCGCTTTTGTTGCTCATAACAGGCCTGACATACTGAGAAACAATATAAGTTATCGCAATTCGGCTAATGGTTCCTTTCAATCAAAACAAACACACGATCATAACAGCTGGGATAACGGGGTAACAGTTACGGATGAGGATTTCGTGAGTCTTGATGCTACCCAGTTAGGGGCTCCAAGAAAGGCAAATGGATGTTTACCTGATATTACCTTCCTGGCTCTTGCCCCAGGATCAGATTTGATAGATAAAGGAGTTGACGTAGGCAAACCATATTCCGGAAAATCTCCGGATATGGGACCATTTGAAGTAAAAGGAACATCAACAACCACTGTAAAAGATTCTTTATTATATGTGAATTCTGTTATTGAAAATGCCGCTCCTTCAATAATTAATATTCTATATAGTTCAGCATTGGCTGAAATTTTGCCTGCTGCATCCGGTTTTAGTGTAAATGTTAATTCAGTTGCCAGAACCGTGACCTCACTTTCAATTTCCGGAACTAAAATCTTACTTAATCTGGCTAATCCGGTTGCTTTTGGAGACAAAGTTACAATATCATACAAAAAGCCGGCATCAAATTTTTTACAAAGTACAGGAGGCAGCTTTGCTCCTGATTTAACTGAAAAGCCGGTAACCAACTCTATTGAGAACCAACCTGTTCCAGTTCTGACCGGACCAACCTATCTTAGTGCAGTTGTACAAAGTCCTACCATGGTTCAGATAACATATAATCTGCAGCTTTCTCAAATCGTTCCTTCTCCAGCGAGTTTTCTTGTCACGGTTGATTCTGTTCCAGTAAGTGTTAATTCAGTATCAGTTTCGGGATCCAGTGTTTTTCTTACACTCGAAAATCCGGTTGGTTTTGGCGATGAGGTAATTCTTGATTATACAGTACCACAGGCAAGTCCTATCCAAGGCATTGGTGAGGGGCAAGCTGCCGGACTGGATGATATAGCTGTGGTAAATATTTTGCAGGCTGTTGTACCCGAATTTTTTGGAGCTGTTATCGAAAACGGCACACCAAACATACTGGAGATTACGTATACTGCAGATCTTGCAAACACTGTGCCTCAAAAAAGCGCCTTTATTGCCAGGATAAATGGAAAAAGTCAGTCGGTGAGCGAAGTACTGATCAGTGGAAATAAGGTCTCCCTTATTTTACAAAATGATGTTCAGCAGGGTGATGCTGTGACTATTGCGTATGTAAGTCCGGCATTGAACCCTTTACAGGCAGCTGCCGGGGGCAATGTCTTAACTTTTTCAGATAAGACTGTAATCAATCATATCAATGGTACTGATATGATCAGGATTTACCCTAACCCTGCAACAGAGTTTATAAGTATACCAAGCCTTGAACCAGCAGCAGAGTTGAGCCTGATCAGAGTATTTGATACTGCAGGAAAACTTTGTTTCGAGTCAGAAGTGTATAATACCGACAGAATCCCCATTAATCTTAAATCAGGAATGTACATTGTCCAGATAGTAATGGGTTCAATTGTTAAATATGCCCAGAAGCTTGTTGTACGTTAGTAGTCTGATTTCTTTATACCTGTCATAAATATTCCTTCCGGGGCATACCATCAGCTAAACTTCAACTTTCATATATTTTGCAATATCTTTCAGACATTCAACCTGATAGATGGTCAGACTGCCGTGAGATTTGAAATATTTCTTTAATGATTTGACAAAATCAACCTGGCCTGGAGTTAACGAACTCAAATTCATTTCGAGGTATTTGAATGTATCTCTTATCTGTTCCATAGTATGAAATTTGGTAGTTGATACTGGCAATTATACCTCATCTCCCCGAGTTGCAGATTAAATCTACATTAATATTAAACTAAGATTTTTTAAGGGTCTGATCTGAATGGGTTATCTTTATAGCAACCCGTTGAACCTGAATGACAGAGATGTTTCACCAGATTAATTAAGAACCTTACAGAAAGTCAGGATTTTTATCAGAACAAAAATGTTCCATTAGTGTTCCTACTATGATTTCAGCTTTGCAAGTTGAAAGGTTCTTTAATCTCATACTTACTAAAAATGGAAAGTAATTTCAGCTTGGTCAAAAAGGGTGATTATTATTTTTTAAGGAAGCTCACCTATCCTCATCTGAAGGCTTTTGTATATATAGATAAAAAGATTCCCATAATTAAGGAAATTGATTTTGATGATAAATGCACCGTCCCTGAAAAGGAAAATGCTTTAAAGGAAGCTGAGATTTTTCTTCAGAATTTTGCGGCAGAAGGGTAGGGCGATGCAAATTTCTTTGATGTAGATTAAAATATCAGAATGAAATTGTGAAGGTGGTTAGTACTATCCAACCTCCTTGTTATCCGAACTCAAATTCATCATCATCCTGATCCGAAATAGCTTTGGACCAATATTTTGAAGCGGGATTCCATACTCGTTAAAAGACATTCCAGCCAAATAAACTCCCGAGATATTTTGCCCTGACACGGTGTAAAATCATGCATGAGCTCTTGCAGAAAGATCTTGATAAATACGCCAAAATGCAAGATCAATTCCAGAGTTAACCTCTAATTTTCCGTCTTCAGTTCCAAATTAAACGCTTTCATCCCCTTTTAATATTATTGCTGGTATGATGAGACTATTTTTGCTTCCATGATTAAGGATTATAAAAACCATTGGAATAACTGCAATATTTAAAATGAATACGAAACATCTTAAACGCCGGAATTTTGAAAAAAGAAAGGGAAAGTGTAATTTGACTTATTACCGGAAACATATTTCATTCTGGGCGTCATATTTTCTGGTTTTTATGTTATTTCATGATGCTCAAATCCTTGCACAGGATATAACTTCTTCTTATTCTGTACTTTCGGAGCCGGCAGCATCAGCTGCAACCCGGAAATTGTTTGGCGGAACCATTACAAACTTTGGATATGGGGGACCTGCCATAAAGTTCACGCGTTTCAACAATCAATTTGCATTCATGACAGGAGGGAGGGGCGCATTTACAATAAATAAAAGGTATACCATCGGCGGTGGCGGGTATGGGATAGCAAACTCCATTAGAATAGCAGGTCAGTCCATTGACACCACCAGTTACTTTAAAATGGGTTACGGTGGTCCTGAATTCGGGTACATCTTTTTTTCAGGAAGGAAAGTGAATATAGGAGCCACATTTCTTGTGGCTGCAGGTGCAGCATTTTGCCAAAGCAAACCCAAAAACAATGGTGCGAAATTATCCGGGAATGATTTCAGGATTTTAGAGGTGGTGGAACCCTCATTTTACGGGGAAATTGTGTTGAACCGTTTCATGAGGTTTCACTCCGGTATCAGCTATCGGTATGTAAGCGGTTCTGATATGGCTGACATAAATGTATTGAACATGAGGGGCTTTTCCTTTTATGCAGGTCTGTTATTCGGTAAGTCGTGATACAGAGAAGCTTTGTAAATAATTTACATTACAGGCTGAGATGGCGAAAGATTTCAGCATAAGCTACTTTGATTAAAACAACAAATAATTTAAAATTATCCTGATGACAAAACAGTCACTAATTAAAGTAAATAATAAGCAGAATGAATCCGGTTTAACAGATGATTCAGGAACCAGCAAATATCTGATTCCTTTCTGCTCACTCATACCATTTCTGCTCATTTCATTCGGTCTGGCCTGGGGGATACTGGCCCTGTTTATTTTCCTGTCTGGACAGATGACAGGTATTTTTGGAAAACTTACCGGCCAGCATCCGCTCTTATTCCTGGCAGTTTATGCCCCTGCAATATCTGCTTTTGCGATAATAATTTATAAAACCGGAGTTCAGGGTTTAAAAGGCTTTCTCTCCCGATTGCTGATTTGGCGTAGTTCACTTTCATGGTATGCGTTTTTATTTTTGGGGATACCATTCTGATAGGCTGTTAAATTGAGGTCGGTGGCGGATTCGAACCGCCGTAAACGGTTTTGCAGACCGCTACCTAGCCACTCGGTTAACCGACCAAATATTATATGTAAAGAACAAAACTAATCAAAAAACATTGTCGGTGGCGGATTACTCACCACGCTTACGCGTGCTTCGTGAGCTCCTTCACTTCGTTCAGTCGGTTCGAACCGCCGTCTTCGTCCGCCGAAGCGTAGCGAAGGTGGAAAACGGTTTTGCAGACCGCTACCTGGCCTCCCGATAGCTATCGGGATGGTTAACCGACCAAATTGGATTGCAAAAGTAATAAATTTTGCTTAAATATTATTATTTGGTTTCTTAGCTGGTGTTTTTTCTGCCTAAACTTTCTTTTTATCATATAATAAACTCATAATTAAATGAATATATTTTGAAATATACAAAACTACTGCTTCATAATAGGATCGTAAGACATCCAGTCTATCTCAGTTTCATATGGCTGCAGCGCTTTTTCAATCGAATTGGGATTGGTATGAACAGGCCAGCTGTCGGTATGCCAGAAATTCAACCTGTAACGGCTGCGGTTCTGCGGTATCCCAACCTGCGAGCCCCGGTAATCCCATAATACAACTGTATCAGCAGTAACAGGATGGATCATCCACCAACGGATCCGTTCAGGATACCAGTCAAAACCGTATGTATAAAATTTTGATGAGGCATCATATCCTTCAATTGCAGGAACGGTTTCAGGCTGATTCTGGTCACCGGTAAGAGGCGTATTTACTCCGCTCAACCTCTCCTTGTATCCTGTATTGTATATAATTCCCTTAACCATATTTATAGTTCTTCCAATTCTTCTGAGATCTCCGTGGAGTCCTGTCCAGGTTCCGATATAGATTATCTCGGGATCGGCAATAAGCCACTCAAAATCTATTTCACTGAGACCCGGCACACTATCTGCATGATAAGTAAAGTAGCCTACTACTGCGCCTGCATTTGGCTGAATATTCCTCACTGATTTTCCCTTCTGACCATTACTCAGGATTAATTCTTTTTAAGTTGCAATGATGTCTGCATAATTTCAGATAATTTTTTGAGGGTAAAAAAAACCTGCAGCGTTGAGAAGCTGCAGGGTTTTTTATCAATCATGTCCTTATAGAAGATCTTCTTATTCATTGTCAGAAGACCTCTCGTTGTATTCGTTATCTGAAGGTTTTCCGGATTTTTTTCTTTCTGAAGATTTATAGTATCACAAAATCAAAACTCAGTATATCAGATATATACAGAATTTTGACATCAACCATCAGAGTAATTCTCAACTGACTGGATTCAAATATCAATTATTTTTTATCTTAAATACCACAGGGATGGTGAACCAAACCGGCACTGGAATACCATTTTGTTTTCCTGGTTTAAAATGGGGGAGTGTATTGATAATTCTCAATGCTTCATTATCAAGTAAAGGATCAATTCCCCTTATAACTTCAATCCTGTCAACAGAGCCATTGGTATTTACTGCAAATTTAATGGTAACCCTTCCCTGAATATTATTTATGATTGCTTCCTCAGGGTATTTCAGGGCTTCGCTGACGAATCTGAGAAGTGCTGCATTGCCCCCGGGGAATTCAGGCATCTCTTCCACAAAGATCCTGGGTTCAGGATCAGGAAGCAAGACAGGGTCAGTTGGTTCCACCCAGATAACAGAAGTATCAGTTACCCCCTCGTTAGTTATAACGCTGCTAATCTCTTCAACTGAAGGAATGTATGAAGTGACTTCAGAAGCGATTTCTGTTACAACAGGTTCCAGGTACTTCAGCGACACAGGTTCGGATGGCGGATTCATCGCTACAGGAGGGACTTCAACAGCCTCGATAGGGTCTGATATTAAAATGGTTACTGACACAGGAGTTGTTGATGCAATACCTTTTTCAGGTTTAAAGGTTAGTGCAACCATCAGAACTGCACTGAAAGTGATCCCGCAAAGGATCGAAAGGCTTAAGGCTGATTTGTAGCGTTTACGGAGATCATATGCTCCATAACTCTTGTTGCGATTCCCGAAAATGATCTCATCGAATTCCGGAGTCAATTCCTGGTTCCTCTTCATTGTAGTAGTTTTTAATTGTTAATAATCCGCAAGCAATCATGAGATTTTAACTTTGTATAAAAGAGGTTTTACAAAATATATTGAACAAAAAGGATGCCAGCCTTTGTAGAAGCTGTAGAAGGTTTAGATGCTATAAAGGCTATAGACGTTAAAAAGCTTCAGTACCTTCTAAAGCCTCTATAGTTTCTAAAGCCTCTATAGCGTCTATAGCCTTCTTCTAACGCCGGAATAATTCCGAATCTATTGTATGTTTGGCCAGTTGATCATACTTTTTTGCTTCTTCCTTTAATCCCAGTATGTTAAGCATGAAACTCAGATCCTCACAATCCTGCCTGAAGAAAAACAAATTTTGCTTTTCAAACTTGAAGAAAAGTTCTTTGGCTTTTTCGAATTCTCCGCTTTTAATAGCCTTGTTTATATGTGCAAGTTCAACAAAGTCATAGGTCATTATAAAGGTATTATCAGGTGCCCGGTTAACAAATTCGGGATAGTTGACCACCCTGTATGGAACTCTGGCTTTTTCAACCAGAACCGGGACAGAAGCATTGCCATCTTCGTCAATATGTGTCAGGAACATGTCGGTATATGGACTCAGGACCTTCGATACAAAGACCATCCACTTGCTGTTTGGCGACCATGAATGCCATGAATTCATGGATTTGAAATTGCTTTTCAGCAGCCTTGCTTCTCCTCCTTCGAGAGGAATTATGTACATGCGGCTGTCGGGCATTAAAAGCATGAAATTTTCAGCCTGGCAATAAATCAGCCATTTGCCGTCAGGAGATACGGCAGGAAAATAATTGCTTTTTCCATTATTGGAAGCGCCCTTTATTGGTAAAGCTTTTCCTCCTTTCCCTTCGTTAAAAGGAATTATATATAAATCGTACTTAAAACCTTTTTTTCTTTCAGCATACAGGTTGACAATCTCTTCATCCTTAACATCGATCTCATAAATGTCTTTTCCCATTGGAAGAGCCTCTGCCCTTGTAAAAATTATGTTTTTCCCGTCAGGTGTCCAGATAGCATTTGACTGAACATATTCATCAAGATTTGCACCGGGAAGCTCCTGGTAATTGCTTGTGAGCCTGTCAAATATTGCCAGGTGTCCGTTCACAGGGAAAAAAAGCTGCGAGTATATAATGTTCTCAGGGGGAGTCATAGGATAGTTTTTCATTATTACGCGGTCCTTAACCGTCGTAACTATATACCGTCCATCAGGAGAGAGTTTTGAAAAAAGTCCGAAGGTCCTTCTTTTTTCAAGCTTAGACCAGGAGTTATAATTCTCAATATTGAACATAGCAGTATCTGCAACCTCTGAAACAAAGTAGCCTCCTTTGTCGCGAAGCCCTGCATCGAGATCCAGCCCGATTGTATTCCCGTCAGCACTGAATGAATGACAATTGCCGCATACCGGGAATCCCTTCATTGCCGTATGTGGTTTATGGTTACTGCCGAAATTAATCAGCATGAAATTCATGGAATCGAGTGTCTTTTCGGCTAAAATAAATGGGATAGGCATCTGCCTGTATAATACCGGTGCACCCACAGAATCCATGCTGAAACTGAAAAATGACTTTGAGACGCGCTTATGGCTGCCTGATCGTTTAACCGTAAAATAAATTTTGTCATTTTCTGAAAAATATTTTATGCTGTCCCAGGTGGCATCCGCGGGGGTCCACTCGGGCTTACTGGTCTTCGCTTTAAGGGAGTATTTTTTATTTCGTGTGTATAATGATATTTCATATGATGTGGTATCCTTCACTTCACTCCACCATTGAAATTGAGGAGCCGGAAATTCAGGTGGGAACAGAGCGCTGTTAAAGGGATAACCTATTTTCAGCTCTGAGGCAGGATCAGGCTTCCTTATAAAAAAAAGAATTACTCCACAGATTGCAATGAGTAACAGACCTGATGTAATAATTATTGATTTTCTCACTAAAATTTTCTTTAATAAGTTCTTATTTATCACTTTTTAAAGGTATCGATTTAAAGATAAATCTGATCATTCAAAGAAATTAAAAGGCGTACTACTAAATCTTTCCAGAAGTAGGTCAGGAGCTCTAAACTCAGTATGAAATAACATGTTTTTCCGATCCTTGCTTATAGTGTTCGTTATAAATTCTTTTCTTTATTGATATTATGTTTAATAAAAATGGCAAAAAAGTAAAAAAATATGTTATTCCTATAATCGATTAACATATTGAAATATAATAAGATACAATATAATTATTTTTTAATACCCAGTTTAATATAATAAAAATGACTAAATAAATCAATTAAAAAGTGAACAAAATATATTTATCTATGTTTACTTTCTAAATAATCAATTAGTAACTTTTAAAACTCAAAATAATGAAAACAACCGGAAAAAAAGTGTTAAGCTATTTTGCTATAGCATCAATAGCTTTATTCTCTCTCACCTCTTGTGAGAAGGACGAAGATAATCAGCCTGACATAAAAAAAGATATTGTCGGACTTGCTCAGGAAAATGCAGACCTGAGTACATTAGTTACAGCGATAACAAAAGCTGAGTTAGCCACCACTCTTAAAGGGACGGGACCTTTCACAGTATTTGCACCTTCAAATGCTGCTTTTGACAAGTTGGATGACGGAGTGCTTGAGAGTTTAATTGATAATCCAGCTGCACTTGCAGAGCTCTTGCAATACCACGTGGTAAGTGGAAAAATAATGGCGGCTGAACTAACCAGCGGAACAATTCAACCATTATTAACAGGTAAAACAATTAACGTGATGGTTTCCGGAGGTTCAGTGACTCTGAATAACGGAGCAAAAGTCACAAGTGCTGACGCAGAAGCCACAAATGGTGTCGTACATATTATCGATCAGGTCTTATTGCCTGAAGGTTTTCAGATCCCACGGAAAAGTATAGTTGAAATAGCCTCGGCCACTCCATCATTGAGTATACTGGTACAAGCCCTTACAAAGTTCCCCGGACTGGTCAGCGCACTGAGCTCAGAGGGATCTTATACGGTTTTTGCACCTGACAATGAAGCATTTACTGCCCTCCTTGGGGCTATTGGTCAGACAAGCCTCGACAACATACCTGAAAGTGTAATCGAAAGACTTTTGAAATATCATGTTATTGCAGGCGCTTCACTGATGTCAACAGATTTGAGCGATGGTCAGACAGCTGCTACATTCCTTGGTGAAAATGATATAATTACTGTAGGTGTAAGCGGGACCTCAGTCAGAATTAACAATTCAAATGTAACAACTGCCGATGTGAAAGCCAGCAATGGTATTGTTCATATAGTTGATGCGGTACTGGTACCCGGACTGGAGTTAAGCATCCTGAACACAATCGTAGAGCCGGCTTACTTCAATAAAGATTTCTCAATACTGACACAGGCAGTTGTTACGGCTGACCTCCTGGGGACATTGACTAACCGTTCAGCAAATCTGACATTATTTGCTCCCGACAACGCAGCTTTCGAAGCCGCGGGCATAACAGACCTTGCCGGACTGACAGCAAACGATCTTACTCCTATTCTGACTTACCATGTTCTTGGAAGTGAAGTATTCGGTGATGGATTGCCTGCAACAGGATCCGCAATAACTACATTGGGAGGAGATTTCTATCTGAGTATTAACAGCGATGGTGCCTTTATCAATGGACTGACTAAGGTCACATCAGCAACTCTGGCAGGTGGCGCTCTGGATTATGATAATGGCGTGGTACATCTGATCAGCAAAACACTGGTGCCACCTTCTAAAAATATTGTTGAAATAGCCGTAGCTGCCTCTCAGGCCGCTGAAGGAGCACAGTTTGGACAATTGGTTGCTGCACTTACTGCTGTTGAAAATGATGGCTCAACAGATGATCTTATTACAATATTAAGCGGAGCCGGACCATTTACTGTCTTTGCTCCAACAGACGCTGCATTCGAGGCGCTATATGACCTTGCGGGCGTTACTGATTTCAATGCTTTGACAGCAGCGGTCGGTATCGAAACAGTTGAAGCTGTTCTGAAATATCATGTCCTGGGTGCAAGAGTATTTTCTTCGGATCTTCCAAACCTGTCTGTAAATACTGTGGAAACACTTGGTGGAGAAATTACTCTTAACCTTGGTAATATGACAATTACAGATACTGATTCAGCGCTGAGTATAGGTACTGCTGATGCAAACATAGTAACTACGGATATAACAGGAACTAATGGTGTAATACATGTAATTGATAATGTTTTACTGCCATAAGGAATTTGAAATCTATTTAACAACAGAGCAAGCGAAGAATGACAAAGAACGCAAAGGCATATTGTAAAAGA
This sequence comes from Bacteroidales bacterium, assembly GCA_038325595.1. Taxonomy (GTDB): domain Bacteria; phylum Bacteroidota; class Bacteroidia; order Bacteroidales; family VadinHA17; genus LD21. The sequence continues at coordinate 20,491 of JBBQJD010000025.1, forward strand.
GAATCCTTGCGTTCTTTGCGCTTCTTTGTTATCTTGTAAATTTAACACTTAAGTTTACCCCCAATGGACAACTACTCGATAAATGACCTTGTAAAATTATCCGGAATAAAGGCTCATACAATACGTGTATGGGAAAGGCGGTTCCGGATTGTCAGTCCACACCGTACAGACACAAACAGAAGGCGTTACGATGGCAATGACCTCAGGAGGATCATTAATATTTCCATTCTTCGAAGGAATGGATTTAAGATATCCAGAATTGCGACTCTTACAGGTCCTGAAATAGAAGAGAAGGTCTCATTTCTTTCCCGCGATGTATTTCATTCAGAAACTCTGGTCGATTCACTGATAATATCCATAAGCAGATATAATGAAAATGAGATTAATGATTTTCTGATCAGATCAATCATGAACCGGGGCTTGGAAGAAACCATTTCAGAAATTATGTTTCCTCTTCTTAACAGAATAGGTATTATGTGGCAAACAGGGTCCGCTGATATTTGTGCCGAGCATTTTATTACAAATATTTTTCGTCAGAGGATCATTTCTTCGATTGATTCATTACCATCAATGGCAAAACCAGGGAGTAAAAAGGCATTATTGTTCCTTCCGGAGAACGAACTCCACGATCTCGGACTACTCTTTTATTCATATATTATCCGGAAAATGGGACATAAAACTCTTTACCTGGGTCAAACCACTCCGGTCTCTTCGATTATTGATCTGGTCAGACAATGGGAACCTGATATCATCCTTACCAGCCTTATGTCGGGTCTTCCCGGTATAAATTCTGAAGATTTTCTACTTCAGCTTGCGGAATTATTTCCTGACCAGAAAATTCTTGTTTCCGGTCTGCTTACCGACGCGGCAATTAAATTGAAGCATTCTGATATTTTCCCTGTCAGATCAGCCACCGATCTGAAATTACATCTTTAGCAAACAGGATTTTTTGAAAATCTAGTATTTGATAATATTGCCGGTTACCTGATAGTCTGAAGTAATCACTCTGCAAATATAATATCCGGCAGGAGCAGGATAGCCGGAATCACTACATCCATTCCAAATAATACTCATGTTACCGGAAGACTGTTTCCCGATGGTAAGTGTTCGTATCTTTTGACCGGTGAGAGAATATATTTCAATATAAATCTTATTCAGACCTGAGTGATAAAATGAAATTTCGGTTGAATTCTTCATTGGATTCGGAGTCATTTTCAGATCCGAGATTGTTTCCTCAGTAATTTTTACCACCCCGACAATGTCTGTATTTCTTACAATAGCAGTATCCAGATTTGTAACATGAATATTATCAAAGGAAAGTGTTCTTCCTGGTAATATGTCATATTCTGTTGAGATCTCAAATTTCTCAACAGCCTTCCAGTCGAACTTACCCTGCGGATCATACCATGTATTGTTATGCCATGAGCCTGATTCCTGCAGGGCACTCAAAGGAATATGCACATGATGCCATTTATTGTTCCAGTTTACAGTATAATCATCGATTGCAATTCCCATACGCCAGGGCAGGTCAGCAGGATCAGCAGTTTTGGAATCTGTAAAACGGAGGTCGAATTTTATACCGGGTATATTGCCGTTGACCATAAAATCCATAGCATAGTCTTCTTCAACAAGCCTTGACAGATCCTTGTCTGGAATGAAACCGAATCCAAGGGCATTATACCTGCTGATACCGGTCCACGAAAGACTGTATTCCCCGTTGGCAGGACTTAAGGACGAATAAAAGTCTATCCTGCCAGAACCATAACTTGCATCGTTAATCTTTTCTCCTATGAAATCGGAATAAATATTAAATCCTGTGCTGTCCGGTTTTATCGAAAAAGGTGACTGGGAAGGAATATTCAGGCCAAGAGCCTGCAGAAGTCCAATGTTCAGGTCATGCTCAAATAATTCATCCGACCCCTTGTTAAACAATCCGAAGGAACCCTTGTAGTCCCACATTGTCCATGGAATGTTGTTCTCTTCAAGATACTGACATACAGCATCATACCAATAGATCCTGTCATCAGGATCACTGTTGGGGATATACACGCCGAATTCTCCGCAGAATATATTGACACCTCTGCTGTTTCTGAATTCTATCGCAATGTCTATCAGGTTCTTTATTGAAGATACATTTCCGTTTACCGGATAGCTCAAAAGGTTACTTTCAATCCAAGTGTTCCTCAGACTTGCCGGTATGCCGGGCATGCCGGCAGCATCATACGGGAATGGAACACCTGAAAGAGGCTCCATCGATGGAGCGACCCAGGAAGCACCCTGGTGAGTGAACACGAAAGGATCATAGAAATGAAATGTGTAAAGAAGCTTTTGATCAGAGTACACAGGCAGGTTCTTCAGCTCCATGTATGAATTGTAACCTGATCCTCCTACTACTATGATATGCCTGCTATCGTTTGCCCTGATTGCATTTATTACCTGCTTTTGTATTTCACCCCAGGCCTGAGTGGTAATCCCATGGGGTTCATTAAGAATTTCGTACAGAAGAAAATCTGAGCGGTTCTTGTAACGCAATGACGTTTGTTTCCATACACTGGTAAGTATATTGCCTATATCGGGACTGGTACTTACATTCGGATCGAAACTATGATTATCGAGAATAATGTACAGGCTTAGCTCTTCGCACCAGGTTATTGCTGAATCGAGAAAGGAAAAATAAAGTGGATCGACTGTGAAAAGCGGTTCTCCTGAAGTAAAGGAGTGCATATTTACAGGCAATCGAACGACATCACAGCCCAGGCTTTTAATGTTCTGAAAATCTTTTTTAGTAAACCTGGTAAACTGGATATGACCCGGACTGTTAACCTGGAACCATCCTGTCAGATTAATACCACGGCTGAATGGTGCCTGAGAGTCAGCCGGTGTGACATAAAAGCTGATCAGAATAATAAAAAGCCATATTAAATGCCCTTTCATCTTCATATTATCACCTCTGTTAATTCCGGAAGCTTCAGCCGCGGAATACGGTACTAAGATATTCACATTTCAAGTATGTTTTACTCCATCCGTGAATGAAAATCATTCCCGGCTCTCCACCCATCTCCGGAATAGGAGGTCATTAATTTTGAAGTATTTTTTTCCTTCTGAATTATAATCGAAATAAATCAATTCCATTCTTAACAAGGCCTGTAAGGACCGCAATACTGTGGAAGGGCTTCCCAGTGAATGTTTTGCAACAAACTCATTTGCTGTAGGTTCGAATAGTTCACCTTCCAGTGCAATGGCTTTCAGCATAGACCATTGAGGAAATGTCAGCATTCCACGGTAATTGAAGAACACAGTTTCCTGTTCGGTAAGTAACCGGTAAGCCTCCTCTTTCCAGATTTTTTCGTTTATCTCCACAGTTCCGCTCATAAAAACCCGGCTGCAGAGCAGCTGTACATAATAGGTATGGCCATCTGTCCAGTCAATTATCTGGTCTATAACAGGATCCGTTATTACCATTTTAAAAGAAGCAAATTTCCTTTTAATGAATGCAGAGTACTTTTTACTATCGATCTTTTTTATAGAGAGCATGACAGCACTGTTATAAAATGGTTTTGCAGGTACCGTGAACAATTCATTAATAAGATGTTGCTCGCTTCCGGAAAAGATAAAGACCACATTTCTGGTTTTCTGGATCATAGTTCGCAGCCAGGCATCGGTATTTTTTTCAGGGTATTTCAATATTTGCTGGAATTCATCAATTGCGATAACGAATTTTTCATCCTGTTTTTCAAGAAATTCAAATATTGCCTGTATCTGGTTATTTACCTCCTGTCCTTTGAGAGTAAATGAGACCTGCGGTGAACCGGTGAGCATATCAAAGCTTACTGAAGGCCTTAACGATTTTATAAAATCCCATGTCTTTCTTCCGATTCCTCTTTTTTCTGATATGTTTCTTACCGCAGCGCTGGCAAGCTCATTCAGAAAATCATTCATATTCTCGGTTGGCAGGATATCGAGGTAAATTCCCCTGATGCCTGAAGGCAGCTTTGAAAGAACGTGATAAATAAGCGATGTTTTTCCTATCCTTCTCTGTGCTGTCAGAATAGTTGATTGTCCTCCAATGATATTGCCGAGCAGTTTTTTAGTCTCATCCTCACGATCACAGAAGTAGGAGGGACCATAATAGCCTGTTACAGGAAAAGGGGTGGATGGCTTTTTCATGATAGGTAATTTACAAAATGCAATTTACAAAATGCAATTTACAAAATATAATTTACAAAATATAATATACAAAATGTATGTTGTTGAGAGCTTAAAGTATTTAAAGTTATTGTGTTTTCCCTATCTTTAAGTACTCCAAACTTTAGCTCACTCCAAACTTCCTTTAAACTTTAGCTCACTCCAAACTTCATGAACTTAAAAATTGATTTTCTGTTAATGTAAGGTAACCTGTTACTTTAATGAATTCAATTTCACTTACCCTTAACCCGGATAGCGTGAGAAAATTTGTATCAATCGTGGTATTAATTTTCTTAGGTTTCTCTACAATCAGTGCGCAAAGGAATACTGATGCAAATATCGTAGGACATGTTGTAAGTGATGAAACTCACATCCCGTTTGCTACAGTCAGCGTAAAAGGCACCACCCTTGGTGTCAATACTGATGAAACGGGTCACTTTCAATTAATTAACCTGCCTGGGGGAACTCACATCATAAGAGCACAATCGATGGGATTCAGACCTGAGGAAAAGGAAATAACAGTCAGGAGCGGAGAAACAGTGGAAGTAAAATTTGACCTTGAGATTGATGATATGAATCTTGAGGAAGTTGTGGTAACTGCCGACAGGGGAGAGATGAAAAGAGTGGAATCTTCATCAATTGTCAACACAATACCGTCAAGCATGTTTGCATCAACACAATCGGTTACTTTAAGTGAAGGCTTGAATTATACTCCGGGACTGCGTATAGAAAATAATTGCCAGAACTGTGGCTCTACCCAGGTGAGGATGAACGGGCTGGAAGGTCCGTATTCCCAGATTCTGATAAACAGCCGTCCGATTTTCAGCGGACTCGCGGCAGTATATGGACTGGAACTTATTCCGGCAAACATGATAGACCGGGTGGAAGTGGTACGTGGCGGCGGATCGGCTCTTTATGGGAGCAATGCAATTGCGGGTACAATAAATATTATTCTGAAGGATCCTATTTCAAATTCGTATGAAGCAGGATTCAATTCCAGTCTTACAGGGGTTGGAATGGTGAATTCTGAAGATCTGGCACCGGATTATTCAGCGAACTTTAACACCTCAATAATCTCTGCTGACAGCAGGACAGGAATTTCAGTTTACGGATTCACCAGGGAACGGAAAATTTTTGATGCCAACAATGACGGATTTTCAGAAATAGCTCCTCTTTCAAATATTACAATTGGCACAAGGCTGTTTCACCGGATCGGGTTCCGCAGCAAGCTTTCTGTCGACTTTTTCAATATAAAAGAAGAACGCAATGGTGGCAACAAGCAGAACTATCCGCTGCATGAAAGAGATATAGCAGAATATGTTAACCACGATATTAAAACCGGAGCATTGAATTTCGAACAGTATGTGCGGGATTATGATCTGCTTTCGGTTTTCTTCTCAACACAACATCTTAGCCGCGATTCATATTATGGAGCAAACAGTTCGCTGAAAGCTTATGGAGAATCGGAAGATCTGACCTATAATGCCGGAATACAATATAAAGCTGTTCTTGGAAATTCCTCTCTCATAGGAGGAATCGAAAATACAGGAGGGAATCTGATTGATGAAAAACTGGGATATGCCGATTATGACAATGCGGTTATTATTAATGATTCAATTGTAAATGTTCCGCATACAGAGAACACTACTGTAGCAGACCAGGTATCCCGTACTTCAGGCGTATTTTTACAATATGAGCTGAAGCTGAAAAAGGCAAAAATCGGACTTGGCGCCCGTTATGACAATTATATGATTAAAGACAAGGCAAAAGATGAAGAAACCACAGGAAATGTGTTTAGTCCCAGGATAACTTTTATGTATGAAGTAATCAAAGCCCTTCAGGCAAGATTAAGCTATTCCCAGGGTTACCGGGCACCCCAGATCTATGACGAGGATTTACATATTGAAACATCAGGTTCGAGGCAGGTGATAAACGTAAATGATCCTGACCTTAAGCAGGAAACCAGTCATAGTGTAATGGCTTCACTCGATTTTAACAGACTGGTTGGTACAGTAACAACCGGAATCCTTGTTGAAGGTTTTTATACCAGGCTTGAAGATCCTTTTGTTAATGAGATAGGTATTCCTGATCAAAACGGAACTGTATTTTATACACGGAAAAATGCGGAAGACGGAGCTATCGTAAAAGGAGTAAATATGGAATTAAAGCTGAAACCGCTGACTGACTTCTCGTTTTCATCAGGATTTACTTTTCAGTCGAGTAATTATGCTGCAATACAGCAGTTTAATCAGAAAAGCTTTTTACGAACTCCCGATACTTACGCATACGCAACAATTGACTGGGACTTTATTAAAAATGTCTGTTTCTCAGCAACCGGAAATTATACCGGCAAGATGCTTGTCACATATTTTGGTCCACTTGCGGATCCCGACCAGGGCGAATTGAGGGAATCGGATCCTTTCTTTGACCTGGGGATTAAATTATCTCACAATATTAAAATTAATGGAGCCACACTGCAATGGTTTACAGGTATAAAAAATATTTTGAATTCCTACCAGTCTGATTTCGATTCAGGGATAAACCGTGATCCAACATATGTTTATGGTCCGGTTAGTTCAAGAAGTATTTATTTTGGTCTGAAGTTCGGAAATATGTTAAAATAAAAACCATTATTTAGTTAGCTGCTACCTGAAGGCTACTCCAGATTTAAACTCATACCAATCTTTCCCGTGCCAATCTCGAATCCTTACTGTACCTGTCCAACCATGAACTTTAAATGACATTCTGTTGTTTATGGCTTGACGGCAGTTAAAAGATTGTTCTTCCACATTTAACATGGTTCTGATCTGCAGGCATAAAAAATTATATTAGAATAACAGAGAATGAAAGAAATAGATATCACAAAACCTGTAGCTGTAACAGGAGGAACAGGATACCTTGCATCGTGGATAATCAAATATCTTCTTGACCGCGGAATGACTGTCAGAACTTCGGTGAGAGACCTTTCCGACAAACCAAAATATGATCATCTGCTTAAGCTTAAAGGTGCAAAGAAAGGATTAAATTTTATTGAATCCGATCTCATGTCAGAAGGCTCATTCGACTTGCTGATAAATGAATGTGAACTGGTAATTCACACCGCATCTCCCTTTAAAGTAACCGGAATAAGGGATTTTAAGAAGGACATTATTGAGCCTGCCCTTGACGGGACAAAGAATATATTGTCTGCTGTGAATAGAATTCCATCCGTTAAAAGAGTTGTTCTCACTTCAAGCATGGCATCGATAAATGGGGATGCAGCCGATATATTTAATAAACCTGACGGGGTATTTACTACTGATGACTGGAATACAACAAGCACTCCTAAACATCAGCCTTATTCTTATTCAAAGACTATTTCCGAAATAGAGGCCTGGGGAATTGCAAATGCACAGGACAGATGGGATCTGATTACAATTAATCCCGGATTTATCCTGGGTCCGTCACTTACTAAGAGGGTTGATTCAACCAGCATTGATTTTATGATCACTTTTATGAAGGGACGGTTCAGGATAGGTGTTCCTGACCTCTGGTTCGGAATAGTTGATGTGAGAGATGTGGCACTGATGCATGTTCTGGCCGGATTGATTCCTGATGCAAGTGGAAGATACATTGCAGTGGGAGGCACATACAGCATGGTTCATATTGCAGAAAAACTTGTTTCACGATATGGTACAAGGTATAATATTTCAACAAGGAAACTACCCAAACTGATTTTCTACCTGGCCGGACCCTTCCTTGGTTTTTCACTTAAGTTCGTAAAGAGAAATATAGGCATTCCTATCAAAATTGATAATTCCATGAGTATCAGTGATTTGGGAATGGTTTTCAGACCTGTTGAGGCAACACTTTCAGACCAGGTTGAGCAGATTGAAATGGATGGCCTGATAAACAGATAGCAGCAATTCTTCTGATCTTACTTACTCTTATACGTTTTTGTCATCGAATAAGGGATCACAATCACAAAATCAGCCTGCCCTTTTTCCTTTTCACTGAATGAAAAGATATCCTCCTGTTCAACTGTCTTGATTGTTGTGATCCTTGTGCCGGGTTTATATTTATTTAAGTACCAGATTATTCCCATATAACGATCGGAATGATAGCTTCCATTAAAGTGAATGACTGTCTGACCTTCCTTCCTGAATTTTACAATCGAGTTGGCCATGGTAGCATCTTTGATTGCCTGGGCTTTGGGAAGGTTTTCAGAAGTATGATTCATTGATCCCGTGTTCATTGACAGCATATCCTTATAACATGCAAGCTCCGGATCATATTCGACAGGTAATGGAGCAATGTAATTCATAGCATCCGTGGATATATTCTGCAAAGCTTCAAATCCTCCCGATGCAACCATTGAGGCATATCTTCGGGGTATATTTGATGCTACAAACTTCAATTCATTCTTTCTGGCAAAGTCTAAAAGTGGCTTATAATCGGTATAATAGTTTTTCCAGAGACGGACCTCACTTTCAAAGGAAGATTCCCTGATCAATCCTCCAAAATATTCATCGATAAGCATCTGATTATCTGTTTCAAACATCTCCGCGGCAAGAATCAGTTCTTTCCCTTTTTCTGCATGGAGGCTCTCTGTCACTTCAAGCTCGAGCCAGTGTGCGATCGGATTGTCGTGCAACTCACCGAAAAAGATTACATCTGATTTAATTGCCGATCTGATGATATCACTGAAATCAGCTTTCTTACCATTTCCGGAGTAGATCCTGTATGCGGGTTTATCCTGTGCAGAGAGGATGAGTGATATAAAGAGGAGGAGTGAGGACAGATAATACTTCATGGAGATGGTTTTAGATAAATGGAGACGTTTTAGATAATTTGTCAAAAGAACTAAAAAACAATTTAACCGCAAAGTTTACCCCGTGATTAAGTTCAGGGAGGCCTCGCTCCGTGGCTTTTGTATTGTCCACCTCACCCCAAAGGCCGTCAGCCTAAGAAGCCTTTAAAAATCGTAATATTTATATATAGCAGAATAACAAGATGTTAATTTCCCCCCGCTTTTTGCGGGGCAGACTCTCCTTTTGAAGCTAATCTTTTATCACATCTCGAAACTGCATAAATCTGCTGGTTTTGCCTGGCCTCTCCCCCTGGCCCTCCCGATGCTCGGGACAGGCTCTCCCCCGAAGTGGGAGGGGGTAACATCCAGAAAATCAGAGTTATGAATTGTTATTTCATTTGTTCAAAGCAGCAGTATCACTGTTGTTCAAATCGAAGCACATTGATTTCAAATCTGTCCATTTCTCCAGCACGACCGGGCATCAAGAATTTTGTTATTATTCAGAAAAACTAAGGCTTTAGTTTTTGAACAAAACAAAAAAGGACTTATACCTCACCCCGAACTCCTCTGGTTAGATGTGTATAAAGATTAGCTTCTGGAAGGAGAGCCTGCCCCACCTTCTAGCGGGAGAAAAGTTAAATAACAGGTTATCAGAATAATACACATATTTAAAATGATTTCCTAATAGCTTAGGTTTCCGGCACAAAGAAATAACATCCTTAGGCTAACGGCTTTGGATTTTGGATTTCTTACTTTAATCCGAACCGGTAGCTGAATTTTATGAGGAAGATATTGTGAGGCTTATTATCAACGGCATCAAAGAGATTTCCAAGGTCATCAAAAAGATCCATGTCTCCGGAGCCTGTCGAACTGCTTCTAGTCTGGCTCCAGACCAGGTAAACCGATGAACCGGGGCTGTATTCCCACCTGACAACCATATTGGAAAGAAACTCACGCACATTAAAATCCTGCCGGTCAAAACTAAAATCATTGATGCCATCGATGTTTTCATCAACCTCAAATACCTCTCCATCTCCTGTAAGATGTATCTGACCTCCGGCATATGTTCCAAAACGGTCAGTGTAAGCGTCTGCCATCGGATTCAGGATCTGCTTATGATCATAATATCTTCCTGTGGCAACAAATGGCTGTCCCCAGTATTGTATTGAAATTTCCGGGCTGAGATTAAGATTTACTCTGAAAGATGTGCTGATAGTCTTCCTGTCGATAGACGCAAAAATGTATTTATCCTCATTCTGATAATTAAGAGTAGATACGTACTGGAGTTCACTAAATGATTTATTATATGCCGGCTCCAGTGTAATAACCAGGTAATTTGTAGGTTTATATGAAAGCTCAAGCTGTGCATAAATACTATTGGAACTTTTTTCATATCGTCTGGTTGCATTGATAAAAACTTCTCCGACAAATTTCTTCCGGTTATCTGTTTGAAATCCGATCCTTCCCTGAACGCTTCCCGGGACAATCATCATTGGTCCGCCGCGAAGGTAGCTGTATTCCTTCTCATTGCTCCTGAGTGATCCTCCTGTCCAGGCACTCCAGAAGTTCTTAAAATTCATGTTTGCATTCCATTCCAGACCTTTGGCGAGGTAGTCACCTCCAAAATTCCATACTGAATATATATCGGCATTTAAATTGAAATTTTTATAGATTCCTTTCGGTTCCCATTGATTGTATCCGGCCCACAGAACGGACAAAATCTGGTCTGCATCGCGCATATAGCCAAGATCATTTGTTTCAAAGCCAGGTGTTTTCCAGGTGGTGGCACTCATAATATTCCAGTGTCCGTTCATCTTCATTACCTGCATTCTGCCGCCTGAACCTGCCAGAGAAGTCCGGTTTGTATCCAGTACAGTATGATTATTATCAGGCCTTTGAAAATAATGAGCAGAAGATCTCTGAGTGTTTTCAAGAGCTTTTCTTGAACCCTCAACATAACTGAAGGCTGTATTTAAATTAAACATCCAGCTTTTGTCTTTGAAGTATTGAGTGAAATCTGCTCCTCCCGTATATGCCGATTTATGGAGTACATCCTCAAGGTCAGCATCAAGATCCCTGTTTGTACTCGTAAAGACTCCGCCGATTATTGTTTTTCCGTAATTTATATCTTTTTGAACACGGCCGATTAGATAGTTCGTCAGTGGCTCAACACTTTTGTAATATCTGCCCCCGATAGTATCTATTTCAGCTATCTCATTTGCTGTAACTGCGTTTACAAAGCCAACCGACAGTCCATCTTTTGTTTTTCCTGTCAGTTTTGCTGCTCCAAGTATTGTAGATTGTATTGGCACATCGGCGTTCCAACCGTCGATGAGGCTGGGATTGCCCTGGGGCCGGCGGCCTATTCTTCTGGAATAGAATAAATTATCGTTACCCACATCACCATCACCAATACCAAGGCCAAAATTGGTGATATTATTTCCTTCAATAAAAAATGGTCGTTTTTCGCTAAAGAAAGTTTCATATGCTGACAAGTTAACTTCAGAAGGGTCAGCCTCAATCTGTCCGAAGTCGGGATTAATTGTAAGGTCCATGGTCATGTTGTTTGTGATGCCTATCTTGGCATCTATACCTCCATTTATTCCTTTAAGTTTTCCATCTGCACGGAAAGGATTTTCAGGTTCTGCCTTGAATGTTTCAGCCCTGGCGACTCCGTATGGTGTGATATCAAAAATTTTCCTGGGCTTTATCTGTTCGAGACCGGTCAATTCGCCGAAAAGATGTATAATCCCAGGAGCATCTTTTGGTATATGCTGCCATAATGTTGTTTCATTCTTTCTGTACAATTCCCTTAAAATTTCCAGTCCCCATACGTCTCCTGAATTTTTTTCAAATCTTACCTGGCTGAATGGGATTTTCATCTCAGCAACCCACCCATCAGCATTAACAGATGTTTTTACCCACCAGTTAGGATCCCATGACTGATCTTCATTCTGACCATCTTCAGTAAACATCTGGTCGAACTTAACACCGGCTGAGCTTACTCCGAAATGGAAACCGGTGCGCAGATCATGAAAGCTGTCGATAATGATACCAACCTGATCGCCATCGATGTGATCACGTCTTGTTAAGCGGTTCACAATACTGTCGGGACTGGTATCATAAGCTTTTATACCGACATAAAGATTATCTTCATCAAAAAGCACACTGAATTCTGTCCTCTGTGTGGCTTTGCTGCCATTGTATGGTTCATATTGGGTGAAATCGTCAATCCAGGAACCTGAATTCCACACATCTTCATCAAGCGTTCCGTTGATTGCAGGTGCGACGGAAATCCTTGTAGCTTTGTATTGTTTCTTTTCAGGTATCTGCCCAGAGGCACACTGCATTATTAAAAATAAGGAGATTATTATAAAAATCTTCATAAAGGTTGGTTTTGAACTAAGGACGTAAGAGCGGACAAATTGATGCAGTATCCGGCAAAAATATTTGAAAATACTTTACCTTTATCTCCTAATCGTAGAGCTTAATAAATTCATACGAATTTCCGGAATAATCGAGGAACCTCAATAAATCGGCTTTTGAGATAACAACTGTTGCGGTATTGATATTGGGGTGAAATGCGAGACGATCGGATTCCTTAAGCTTTTCATCAATAAAAAGATGAACATGGTTATCGTTGTCATTAATAAGGCCAAAAGGAGATACGGATCCGGGTTCCAGGCCGAGGTATTTTTTTAACCTCTGGTCGGAGGCAAAGGTAAGCTTGCCCTGTTTAAGCCTTTGTTCAAGATCCCTGATATTGAGCTGACGGAGATGTTCAAGGATTACCAGGTAATGACGGTCTCCCTTATGATTCCGAAAGAATATGTTCTTGCATTTTCCTGAATCATAGTTTTTCCAATAGATTCTGGCATCCTCAATTGTAGCCAGGGGCGGATGTTCATGATATTCAAACGCGATTGAAAGTTTTTCGAAAAGCTCGTATAATTCTTTTTGTCCCCTCATATTTCATTAAAAAATCAAATCTTTAAAGTAGTTTATCATCCTCAGATTCAGGCTTATATCCTGTATCTTCAATCAATGGTCCTTTCAGATACGCGTTAACTGCCAGCCGGTCACAAACTTCATTTTCAGTATTGTTGTCATGCCCCCTTATCCAGACAAACCTCACACTATGCTTCCTGAAAACCTTTAAAAATCTAATCCAGAGGTCAGGATTCTTTTTGTTTTTAAAGCCTTTTGATTCCCATTGAAATACCCATCCCTTTGTTACTGAATCTGCAACATATTTTGAATCAGTGTAAATAACAACATTGCTCCGGGGAATCTTGAGCGCTTCAAGTCCTTCAATTACCCCCATAAGTTCCATCCTGTTGTTAGTTGTCAGCCTGAAGCCCTGAGATTTTTCGAGACGGTGCTTTCCATACATGAGAACCACGCCAAATCCCCCTGGTCCGGGATTGCCGCTGGAAGCTCCATCGGTGTATATTGTTATTTCACCTGGCATTTGGAAGTATAATGCCGGTGTTTGTAAGGAAAAGCTTTATGGCAATTGACAGAAGGATGACACCGAATACCTTCTTGAGTATCTGCAAACCGCCTATACCAAGAATTCTTTCAAAAAGTGTTGTCAATCGTAATACAAAATAAATTGTTACCATGTTGACTAACAATGCAATAAATATATTTATCGAACTGTATTCAGCCTTAAGGGAGAGGATGGTCGTGATCGATCCGGCTCCTGCGATAAGAGGAAAAGCTATTGGAAATATTGATCCTCCGGAGTGTGAATCCTGCTTGAATAATTCGATACCCATTATCATTTCCATTGCAATAAGGAAGATTATGAAAGAACCGGCGATGGCAAAAGAGGAAACATCGATCCCGAAAATACCCAGCAATGGATCGCCAATCAGGAGAAAGGCAAGTAGAATCAGAAAGGAAACCAGGGTGACTTCCATGGGTTTGACTTTGCCCGATTTTGCTTTTATATCAATAATTACCGGGATCGACCCGGGAATATCGATTATGGCGAAGAGTACCATAAAGGCAGCCAGGACCTCTAAAATGTCAAAATACATTACTTATATTTTAGGCTAATGTAGGCAGAAATTATCAAAATACATAAAATCAATTAACAGCAAAGTTCATTATAAATCTTATGAACCTATCCCCCGGCCCTATAGACGTCAATATAAGGTGAATTATTAAGGCGAAGTTTTATGCGGGGAACTAACATCTTGTTACTCCACAATTGTCATCTCATCCACAAGATGTTTTGCTCCTGAAAACACATCTATTACCCACAGAACAAAACGTGAGTCGACAACAATAGTCCTCTGAAGCTCAGATTCATATGCTACATCGCCGCTCATGGCTTCCCAGTTGCCGTCGAATGCAAGACCGATAAGTTCACCATTTTCATTTAGTACAGGGCTTCCGGAATTGCCACCGGTAATATCGTTTGTCGTAAGAAAACAGACAGGCATATATCCTTTGGGAGAAGCATACCTTCCAAATTCCCTGTTATTATTAAGATCTATCAGTCGTTTCGGAAGATCGAATTCATAATCATCCTTCTTGTACTTATCAACCATACCCTGAAGCGTGGTAAAGAATTTATAGGTAACAGCATCTTTTGGATCATAATCCTGGATGGTTCCGTAAGTGAGTCTCATTGTTGAATTCGCATCGGGATACAAGGTTTTTTCGGGTGTCATTTCCATTAAAGCCGCTATCCACATCCGTCGGCCTTCATTAAGACCGGCATCAAACTTACTGAGATTCCCGGCTACTTCGCGGGTAACTTTATTTATAGATGCAGCTGTAAGGTGTACAGGATCTGACTGAAGTGTTTTAAGAGCAGGATCATCGAGGAATGAAAGGATTTTTCCTTCACTGGCAAAGATTGATCTCTCAAACAGATTATCTACAAATTTGTCAACATCGCCCTTGAATTTTTTATCAATCACACCGGTAAAAAAATCAGGATGGAATTTAGCGGGAACATCATTTCTGTAGAGCTTAATCAGAGCTTTCATAGCTTTTTTATCAGTAGCAGGATTGTAGTCCTTATAGAATTCCTGTATAGTAACCTTCAGATCCGAAGTAAGGTCAGTTAATTTTCCGGGGTTTGCCTGAAGACCGGCTATAAGTGGTGTGGCGATCTGGTTCATCTGAAGGATCTCACAACCCTGGTAAAAACATTCACTTAAGTACTGCTGTGCATTCTGAAATTCAGCCCTCTCTTCGATTGAAGTTCTTATCAGATCCAGTGCATTGCCATATTTAGCTTTGCGCTCCTCATTTGCAGAAACCCATGTTTTAAACTGGTTTTCGGTTTCCTGTTTTTTTGCTTTCACATTAAGTCTTTCCAGTCCACGGTTCTGTCCTATTGAATACTTCCAGTAATTTGAAGAGGATGAGTATTTTGAAGCATACTGGATATTGATTTTCTGATCAGCCATCATATCAGCCATCCAGATCTCCTGTTTGACTCCACGGATCTTTATTCTGTTGGGGTTTGTTATTTTCAGAAGCTCATCTACTTCGTATGAAGTATAATATCTCTGAGTTCTTCCCGGATAACCCAGGATCATTGCAAAGTCACCTTTATTTAAATCCTTGATTGAAACAGGAAGGTGATGTTTCGGATTCAGGGGAATATTTTCCTTTGAGTAGGAGGCAGGCTTGCCATCAGGACCCGAGTACACCCTGAAAACTGAAAAATCGCCGGTATGACGCGGCCATTCCCAGTTATCGGTATCAAAGCCGAACTTGCCGATTGAGGATGGAGGTGTACCAACCAGCCTTACATCAGTAAATCTTTCATATACAAGCAGATAGAAATAATTTCCACCGTAAAATGATGAAACTGTTGCCCTGTAATTGGTTCCTTCGGTTGCTTTTTTCTCTATGGAAGCTCTTGCTAAATTTACAGCTATGGTTCTTTCTGATTCATTCATTCCTGTTACATTTCCCAGTACCTGATCTGTAACATCTTCAATACTTATCAGAAATGTTGCTGCAAGGCCGGGATTTGGCAATTCCTCTTCTTTGCTCATTGCCCAGAAGCCGTCATTAAGATAATCATGTTCAACAGAGCTGTGCGATTGAATCGCATCATAGCCGCAATGGTGATTGGTAAGAATAAGTCCCTGAGGAGAAACTATTTCACCGGTACATCCGCCTCCGAATATTATAATTGCATCTTTAACACTCGATTTATTAATGCTGTAAATATCCTCGGCAGAAAGCTTAAGCCCCAGCTCAGTCATCTTTCCCATATTTAATTTTTCAATCAGGGGCAAAAGCCACATGCCCTCATCTGCTTTGACTTTTAAGCCAAAACTGATAAAAAGGATTACTAGAATTGCTGTCAATTTCTTCATAAAAAGAGCTATGTATTAATAAAAAAGAGCTATGTATTAATAAATTTAACTTTCGGTGTCAAAGATAGTTCCTTAAAATTATAAAAGGAATAGTCAGAATGGAATTTCGAGCTGAAGATCGTAGAGATTGAAGGATTTCCGGTGATAGTGAGTTATTCCGTGAATCATTATTGCTTCCCTGTGGTAAGGAGTAGGGTATCCCTTATTTGAATCCCATCCATAATCGGGAAATTCATTGTGTAAGTTTGTCATGAAGTCATCGCGGAATGTTTTGGCAAGCACTGAAGCAGCCGCAATTGAGAAATATAATCCATCACCTTTTATTATCGTCTGGTATTTAAAATCCCTGTATGGATAGAACCTGTTTCCATCGATCAGGAGGAACTGAGGCTGTTTTTTAAGTCCTCCGATTGCTATATGCATTGCTTTGATCGAAGCCCGGAGGATATTGATCTTATCTATATCAGTGCTGTCGACAAATGCCACATTCCATGCAATAGCCTTATCTATTATCTCTTCCCTTAGTTCAAATCTTTCCTTAGCTGTAAGCTTTTTGGAATCATCAAGTATGGGATGCTTGTAATTCCGCGGAAGTATGACCGCTGCCGCAACTACCGGTCCTGCAAGACAACCCCGGCCGGCTTCATCACAGCCAGCTTCACACAGATTGCGATACAGGGACGACTTTAGCATGTGTAAATTTTATAGATTGAGGCTGTAAATTAAATAAATATTCTAACCTTGTGAAAGGAAATGATTAATTAACTTCTTCCGCTGATCGGCAATTGTTGTAGAATTGTTATGTTTGGCAAATATTGTAGTTATGATGCGAAGAATGATTTGATGATTAGAAAGACCCTGATAATAATACTAATGATTTTTCCGGGAATTATACCGGTCTTTTCCCAGCATTTATCCCATCAGGTCCTTTTACCTGCTGCCGGAGTTAATATAGTTCCCGGTATTAATTTTTCCCAGACGATCGGTGAGACTGCGGTTACGATATTCAGCAGTTCCGGATATGTTCTTACCCAGGGATTTCAGCAACCCCGCATCACATTTGTACCTGTGATACAGCCCCCCGGAAACGGAGTGGAAGTTTTTCCGAATCCCGCAACCTTTAATTTGGTTGTCAGGCTATTTGGGGATGTATCAAGAGATTTCAGAATTGAAATAATGACTGTTACAGGTACTATAATCCTGTCAGATGAGATATCCTTTAGCGGTACGTACTATCACGAGGAAGTTATTCCTGTAGAGTACCTTAAAAACGGATTGTACTTTGTGAGAATCACAAGCATGGACAAAGTAATAAACAGAACCTTTAAAATCGAGAAATTGTAAAGCGGTAAATGATGAAAAACCTGACGGTTATTTTATTTTATTTAATGATTGCTCTGGCTCCGGGAGTAGCGTTTTCACAAAACGGAGTCACTGCCGGGATCCATTACCAGGCAGTTGCAAGGGATAATTCGGGAAAGGAACTGTATCACAAGACCATTGATGTAAAATTTTCAATAATATCAGAAACTCCCCTTGGTGAGGTGGTTTACCAGGAATTGCATTCGCATATAACTACATCTAAATATGGTGTTTTTTCCCTTGTTATCGGAAAGGGAACACAAACGGGTGGCAATTATGCAACTTTATCGGAAGTTGATTGGAGCAAGTCGGATCATTTTCTGAAAGTTGAAGTGAAGTTTGAGAATGATTTTATCGATATGGGAACTATGCAATTCCTTGCTGTCCCTTATGCACTCTATGCTCAAAAATCGCTTGAACCCGGACCTGCAGGTCCTCAGGGCAATCCGGGGCTGAAAGGCGATCCGGGAGATCCGGCATCGGATAACCAGACTCTTTCATTTGATGAAAGTACATTGTCGGTAAGCGGAGGCAATTCAGTGCCCCTGACAAGCCTTCTTCAGAATCTGACAATTACTAACAGTACCGAGGGTAAGTACCTTGGCATTTCAAGAGGAAACTCTGTGCTTCTTTCAACTGTTGAGGCTGATGGCGATCCGGCTAATGAGATACAGGATCTGAA
>JBBQJD010000026.1:0-38526 GCA_038325595.1 Bacteroidales bacterium
ATCTTTTATCTTTTATCTTTTATCTTTTATCTTTTATCTTTTATCTTTTATCTTTTATCTTTTATCTTTTATCTTTTATCTTTTATCTTTTATCTTTTATCTTTTATCTTTTATCTTTTATCTTTTATCTTTTATCTTAATTACCATGTCCGTTAATCTTTACAAACGTCATTTCCTGAAGCTGCTCGACTTTACTCCGGCTGAGATACAGTATTTGCTTGATCTGGCTGCAGCCCTGAAGAAATCAAAAAAGAACAAAACTGAAGTGCAGAAGCTAAAGGGCAAAAATATTGCCCTGATATTCGAAAAGGCATCTACCCGCACCCGGTGTGCATTTGAAGTGGCAGCTCTTGATCAGGGGGCCCATGTTTCATATCTCGGACCAAGTGGATCACAGATTGGACAAAAGGAATCTATGAAAGATACAGCCAGGGTACTGGGACGTATGTATGATGGTATTGAATACCGCGGATACGGCCAGGATATTGTTGAGGAACTCGCAGAATATGCAGGGGTGCCTGTTTGGAACGGACTTACAAATGAATTTCATCCGACACAGATACTTGCTGATTTCATGACAATGCTCGAGCATTCAGACAAGCCATTGAATAAGATATCATATGCATACCTCGGAGATGCACGTAATAATATGGGTAATTCCCTTATGGTCGGTGCTGCAAAAATGGGTATGGACTTCCGTGCTGCAGCTCCTGCTGCATGTCAGCCGGCAAAGGAGCTGGTGGAGATATGCCGTGGAATAGCTAAGGAAACCGGTGCAAAGATCACCATAACCGATAATGTTGATGAAGCTGTTAAGGGAGTTGATTTTCTTTATTCCGATGTATGGGTTTCTATGGGTGAACCGGATTCTGTATGGACAGAACGAATCAGACTACTGAGACCTTACCAGGTTAATATGGAAGTTGTTAAAAAGACCGGCAATCCGAATGTGAAATTCCTTCACTGCCTTCCGGCTTTCCATAACAGGCAGACGAAAGTAGGAGAGGATATCTTTCAGAAATTCGGTCTCGATGGCATGGAAGTTACCGAAGAACTCTTCGAATCTGAAAGCTCAATAGTCTTTGATGAAGCTGAAAACAGGCTGCATACGATTAAGGCTGTTATGGTTGCAACTCTTGGAGAATAAAGTAATTACAGGTTTGAAAATCATAAATACAAGAATTTAAAAGTTACTCAGAGTTATATCTAAATAGCCTCTGTGAACCTCTGGGGTTCTCCTGAATTCCTCTGTGTAAGTTTTAAATTTTTGGCCTGATCTGTACCTGGAACCTGAAACCTTGAACCTGGAATTTACTGAATCCACTCCTTGAAAAAATAGAACGTCATAACAAGTGAAGCTGCCAGTTTTAATCCGATTCCGGTAAGAAAACCCAGCAGACTTCCAAAGCCTGCTTTCAAGGCATAAGTGATATCGTCACGGAAGATCATCTCACCAACGAATGCTCCTATCAGGGGTCCAAGAACAATACCAAGCGGCCCAAGGAAAAGTCCGATGATTAATCCCACGGTTGCCCCTCTCATCCCGTATTTTGAACCTCCGAATTTTTTTGTGCCCCAGATTGGTACAATATAATCGAGGATTGTAACAACAACCGCAATTGCTCCAAGAGTGATTAATGCAGGTTTGGTAAACTGTCCGAAACGTGTCAGGTGCAATAGTATTAATCCAAGATAGCTTAATGGAGGTCCTGGCAGAATAGGAACAAGACATCCGATAATTCCCATTATCATAAGAAATATTCCCAATATAAGGAGTATGTAATCAGACATTGGAAATAAATTGAACTATGTCTAAAAAAAGCTTGTTACTTTTTTCCCAGATCGTCAAAATCGACGTTTATAAACTCAGGCGTAGTAAGTGTAGGTTTCTCGTCACTTATTTCTATATCTGATGATGTATTAAAAGATGTCAATTCTTCTTTATTGTTATCAATATATGATACAGCATCTTTTAATCCTTCTGTAAATTTTTCAAAATCCTCCTTGTACAGAAAGATCTTATGCTTCTCGTAGAATACTTTTCCTTCTTTGCCTAAACGTTTCTTGCTCTCGGTTATGGTCAGGTAATAATCATCTTTACGTGTGGCTTTTACATCAAAAAAATAAGTTCTTTTTCCGGCGCGCACGACTTTAGTGAAAATTTCTTCCTTTACATACTTCTCCTCATTTCCGTTTACGACTTCCTTGATTACCGGTTCTTCTTCCATTTCTAAGTCAATTAGGGTTAGGGTTCTTCATTATATTGTCAAATGTAAGAATTATTTCATCAAATCAAAATTAAGCTAAAAAATGATATTGCCAATATTTCGTGTATTAAATTATCATAATAACATATTGATAATGAGAGTAATATAAATTTATAAAATTTTAGTCCTCTAATTTGCATTTCCTAAAATTACCACGGTTGTTTTGATGGTAATGGAAAAAGAGTATTTTTGCTGCGGAAAATTTGAGGTTCTTTATAAATGATAAGCAGAAGATTATTACGCATAAAAGCACTGATGGCTCTTTATGCTTTTAACCGCAGGGAAGATGATAATCTTCCCGTGGCAGAATCTGAACTGATGTTCAGCATTGGTAAGACTTATGATCTGTATCACTATTTGCTTCTTCTGGTTCTTGAGGTTGCCGATATAGCTGAAGAAAAGATCGATCAGGCTCTGCATAAACGAATGCCAACACCGGAAGATCTGAATCCAAATCGCAGATTCATCGATAACAGGGTCATTGCACAGATTAGAAATAATCAGGCATTCAAAAAATATATATCTGAAAAAAAACTTTCCTGGTCACATTATCCCCACATTCCGCGAAATCTTTACAACAGGATGTTAGCCTGGGATATATATATGGGATATATGAAGTCAGATAGTCATGATTACTCGTCTGACAAGAAATTCATAATCCTGCTGATAACTGATTTATTTGCAAATTCCGAAGAGCTTCAGTCGAACCTTGAAGAACAGAGTATCTATTGGAATGACGATATGGAATATATATCGGTAATGGTGGAGAAAACCCTTAAGAAGTTCAAGGCCGATTCAAAGGACGATGCTGCCATGATGGCTTTATTCAAGAATGAGGAGGATGAGGAATTTGTAAAAATATTGTTCAGAAAAGCCATCCTCAATCAGAAAAAATGCTCTGAACTTATCGATAAAAATACAACTAACTGGGAAGTGGAGAGAATAGCACTAATGGATATACTCGTTATGCAACTTGCCATTACAGAAGTACTTGCGTTTCCCGAAATACCTGTCAAGGTAACCCTCAATGAGTATATTGAAATTGCAAAATACTATTGTACCTCAAAAAGTAGTACCTTTGTAAACGGAATTTTAGATAATATCGTTAAAGAAATGAGGGAAGAGGGACTTCTCAATAAATCGGGAAGGGGACTGGTTGGTGAAGTCTGAAAACAGAGCATAAACCATCATTAAATTTATGAGAAAGATTATTATAGTAATATCTTTTATCCTGACAGCAGTGCTGGTTTACAACTGTAAAAATATTTCAGGAAAAGGTACCACGGAAAATCAACTGCAGGCTAATGATACAGGTACTGCACAGATAACTTTTACGGAATTCGAACATCATTTTGGAAAAGTTAAGGAGGGAGAAAAAATTGGTTATATCTTTACATTTGAGAACCAGGGAACAGGCAGTCTGGTTATTTCATCAGCAATAACAACTTGTGGTTGCACTGTTCCGAAATTTGATAAGAAACCTGTTCCTCCCGGAAAAAAGGGCAGCCTTGAAGTAATCTTTGACACATCAGGAAGAAGCGGGATGCAAACGAAAACCGTCACTGTCAATTCAAATGCCTCAAAGCCTGTAGTATTATTAAAGATTACAGCTGAAGTAATAAATGAGTAGTTAATATAATAAATAATTAAAATTTTAAAAAAATGACCAATTTTGCTTACCTCTTCCTTATGGGACAACCTACCGGGGCTGCCGGTCAGAGTAATCCACTGGTAACATTTCTTCCGCTTATTCTTGTATTTGTTGTCTTTTATTTTTTCATGATCAGACCTCAGATGAAAAAACAGAAAGAGATGAACAATTACAGGAGCTCTCTGAAAAGAGGCGACAAGGTTGTAACAACCGGCGGAATATATGGAAAGATTTATGAAGTGAAGGATAATTATGTGACAATGGATGTTGGAGGTGATATCAAACTTAAAGTCGATAAAAACGCTTTACTTAAGGATCCCTCTGCCGAAGAATAAATTAATAATCTTCTTAATACGTTTTGCGAAGGGAAATCATGGAATGCGGACGGAAAAGCTTTCAACGAAGGAGAAAAGCATCATTACCAGGGATGCTATTGTTTTTGCTTTTTTCCTTTTTCTCTCGTTCATTTTCTGGTACCTTAATTCTCTTGAAAAAGAAATTGAAGGTGATCTGAGATATCCTGTGAAGTTTATTAATCTTCCCAAACAACGGATTGTTGCTGAAGATCCTGTCAGGCTGAACTTTTTCCTGAAAGGTCCCGGTTATTCAATATTGAAACTTAAGGTAACTGGCAGAAAGCCTCCTGTCGTGATTGATCTTTCCAAAGTCAATTATAAAAGAATTCACGACAGTAAAGAGCCTAATTACTATATAGTTACATCGGGTCTTTTAAAAACATTTACCGTTCAGTTAAGATCAGGATGCGAAATTACATCCATCAAACCCGATACCCTGTTTTTTACCATCGAAAGGATTCCTCCTGCAACTTCTCAGAAAATCATCGAAAGTAAGTCTGTTACAAAGGATAAACAACAGGCTTCATCGCAGTGAAGCTAAATGAGTGATAAAAAAGATCATATATGAAGCTTGGAGTCACAGGAGGTATCGGTAGCGGTAAAACTACAGTTTGCAAGGTATTTAGTGTTCTTGGAATTCCTGTATTTTCAACTGATCCCGAGGCCCGTGAAATATTGACCAGCAATAATGAGATTATCAGCAAGATCAATTTCATTGCTGGTAAAAATCTTTATACCAGCGGAACACTTGACAGTAAGGAACTGGCAACGCTTATTTTCAATGACAGTTCATTGCTTAAAAAAGTCAATTCAATTGTGCATCCTGCTGTTACAAAACGTTTCCTGAAATGGGAGATGGAGCAATCAGCACCATATGTTATAATGGAAGCTGCAATTCTTTTTGAGAGCGGGGCTTCAAAACTTGTTGACAAAGTAGCTACTGTTGTTGCACCGGAAGAGGAGAGAATAAACAGAGTAATTGTCAGAAACCATCTTACCCGGGAAGAAGTCATGGAAAGAATCAGGAACCAGATGAATGATGAAGAACGAATAAAACTATCGGATTATGTGATTTATAATTCGGAAAATGACATGATTATTCCTTCAATTATTAAAATTCACGAAGAAATTATGTCAATTATAAACAAGTTAAATTAAATGGGAATGTTTGGAAGATGGCTCGGGGGAAGCCTTGGATGGGTGCTTGGCGGGCCAATAGGAGGATTAATGGGAATGCTGGCCGGTGCAATGAGTGATGAAGATGAATATTCATCGGGAAGTACAGCAAGGGGAGATTTCGGTATCAGCCTGCTGATCCTCATAGCCGCAGTGATGAAAGCTGACGGTCCTGTAGTAAAATCAGAACTCGATTATGTAAAGCATTTTCTTGTCAGGCAATTTGGCCGTGAATCGGCTAAAGAAGCACTCATTACTCTCAAGGATATAATAAAGAAAGATATTCCTGCCAGGGAAGTTTGTATCCAGATCAGCAACCATATGGACTATTCTTCCAGGCTTCAGCTATTACATCTTCTGTTCAATGTTTCAATCTCCGATACTATAATACATCCATCAGAACTTGAGCTTATTGAAAAAATGTCAAGGGCTATGGGAATCAGAGCGATTGATTTCCAGTCACTGAAAAATATGTTTATTCCTGAAACAGATTCGTCTTATAAAATCCTCGAGATTGAGCAGTCATCTACAAACGATCAGGTTAAAAAGGCTTACAGAAAAATGGCAATGAAATACCACCCCGATAAAGTTGTACATCTCGGTGAATCTTTCAAAAAAGCGGCGGATGAGAAATTTAAGAAGGTTAATGAGGCTTATGAAAGAATAAAAAAAGAGAGAAACATGGCCTGATTAAGTGAAAAAAAAGAATGAATAAACAAAACATTGGATTACAAGGATTAAATTTGCAGACTAATTAATTTAAATATGGTTTTAAAAGATATTCTTGCAATTTCAGGTGAGCCCGGCCTGTTCAGGTACATAGCCCAGGGAAAAAATGCGATTATTGTGGAACACCTTGAGACCAAAAAGCGGAGCAGTGCCTATGGTTCAGCAAAAGTCAGCTCGCTTGAGGATATAGCTATATTTACTGAGAAGGAAGATATGCCGCTTTCCAGGGTTTTTGACCTTATTCATGAAAAAGAAAACGGTGGTACGGCCCCTGATCCGAAAGAAGACGTTAATAAACTTAAGACATGGTTTGAAAATGTTCTTCCTGATTATTCAAAGGATAAGGTTTATACAAGCGACATAAAGAAAGTCGCCCTGTGGTACAATACACTCCATAAAATGGACCTTCTGGTTAAAGAAGAACCGAAGCCAGAGGCTGAAACTGAAACAGCTGCTGAAGAATCAGAGAAAGAAAACTCTGAGACTCCTGAGAAGAAGGACACCAAAAAGAAAAGTAAATAATCCGGTACAATGAATTTTGGTGGAGATGAGGTAGTCTACGACTATGCAGGCTCACGAATAATAATTATTCCTGTACCATACGATGAAACAAGCACCTGGATGAAAGGTGCAGACAAGGGACCTGATGCAATTCTTGAAGCATCTGTCAATCTTGAATTCTACGATGTGGAAACCGGCACTGAAGCTCATCTGGCAGGGATAAATACAATTGAGCCTATTCTCGAAAAAGAAACACCTGAAAAGCTTGTTAAAGCTGTATATGATGCTGCGTCATCGGTGCTGACCGATAATAAGTTTCCAGTCATAATAGGAGGAAACCATACAGTTACAATTGGTGCAGTTAAGGCTTTTTCCGGACATTTTGATGACCTTACTGTTCTTCAGCTCGATGCCCACGCTGATCTCAGACAGGAATATGAAGGTTCAAAATATAATCATGCCTGTGTAATGGCCAGGACTGCCGAACTGGTACCGGTTGTTCAGGTTGGCATCAGAAGCATGTCAGTTGAGGAATTGAAATCTGTTGACAGGAGCCGTATCTTTTACTCACACGAGCTTTATTATGATAAGTCTCTCTATAGCAAGGCTTTGAATAAGTTATCAGGAAATGTTTATATAACCATTGACCTTGATGTATTTGACCCGTCAATAATGCCTTCGACAGGTACTCCCGAACCAGGAGGACCGGAATACTTTGAGCTTATCCATTTCCTGAGGGAAGTAATCAGGAACAGAAATGTTGTTGGTTTTGATGTCGTGGAATTGTGTCCGTCAGCAACAAATAAATCGCCTGATTTTATAGCAGCGAAGATCATTTACCAGTTATTGAGCTACCAATTTTCAAAATAATTCTGCACATTTAACCCACGGGCTCACCATTACACTTCTTTATAAAGATGAAGATATTCAAAATATTACCCCCTATTTTCGTAGCAGAGAGAGGGCAGGTGGTGAGTTCATGCCGCTTTTTTGGGGCCAGGGGTTGAGTTCTAATCTTCTTTTTTTGCCTCTTCCCATATAACATTCATCTCATCAAGGCTCATCTCATGAAGGGAGATCCCTTTTTTTATTGTCTGCTGCTCCAGATAATTGAATCTTTTGATGAACTTACGGTTGGTTTTTTCCAGGGCTGCTTCAGGATCTATACCATATAACCGTGATGCGTTTATAATCGAGAACAAAACATCGCCAAGCTCTGATTCAATCTTAGCAGTATCGTGGTTTTCAATTTCTTCCTTCAGCTCCGATAACTCTTCTGCCACCTTGTCCCAGATCTGGTCAGGTTTCTCCCAGTCAAAGCCGACTCCTCTTACTTTTTCCTGGATCCTGTTCGCTTTTACGATGGCAGGCAATGAGGTTGGAACTCCTGAAAGTACAGGCTTATACCCGTTATGTTCCTTTATCTTTAGCTGTTCCCAGTTTTCTTCAACTTCTGATGCACCTGAAACCTTAACATCGCCAAATACATGAGGATGTCTGTATATTAGTTTTTTGTTTATTCCCTCAAGCACATCAGTCATTGTAAATGAACCTTTTTCAGAACCTATCTTTGCGTAAAATACAAGATGAAGCATAAGATCGCCAAGCTCATTTTTTATTCCTTCATCATTTTCTGAAAAAACAGCATCCGCCAGCTCATAGGTCTCTTCTATTGTGAGTTTTCTAAGACTTTCATTAGTCTGTTTCATATCCCATGGGCACTTTTGCCTGAGTTCATCCATAATATTAAGTAGTCTGCTGAATTCTTCCAGACTTGTTGTTTTGTCGTTCATATGAAAATATAATTTTAAAACAGGTGATTTGGAGATACTTTCTTCGATGACATATCTATCCTGATAACCGAACCTACATCAATGCTGAGAAGTTCAGAAACATCAGCTCCGTTGATGGAAATCTCAAGCAGATCAAACTGGTTAAACCTTGCAAGCATCTCGCCAATAGGTACATCGCTGTATTTCAATGATATCTGGTCAGTATAATTCTTGTTGCTCTGTATAAGTATACGGTATCCTTTTTCACCAAAAACCCGGCTAAATACTTCTCTTGTAATATTTGAAAAGGCATTACCGTAGGAATCAATAAAAATAACACTGCCGATAATTACATCTTTGTCTATTGTAGCCCTTAACGGAAGTTTTTCATTTATAGTCTTCAGAGGCGTTCCTATTTCCGACGGTTTTTTTCCTGATAAAATATCAGAAGCTGCATTGGCGAAAATATCGAGCTCATCAGAAACCCCGTCATGGTTAATTTTAATCACTTCATCAGGTTCCGAATTCAGAATCAGATTGAATATTCCATTGTCCGTACCTATAAAATAATGTTCCCTGGCACGGACAATAAGATGTTCCTGATCATTCCCGGCTTCAGAATGCACACAAATGATATGGATTGAGCCTTTAGGATAATTATTATATGTATTCCTTATGATGAATGATGCCTGTGCAATATTGAACGCAGGCACACTTCCTGCATTATCAATGATTGTTACTCCGGGACACATACAGCAGAGCTTTCCCTTAATGATTCCATTATAGATATCATCAGGCTTCCATTCTGTAGTTAAAGTAATTACCGGCATGCTAAAAAACTTATAACAAAGATAATCTTCTAAGGAAAAAATAACCTTACTTTGTACTATTCAATTAGTTTTTTTATGAACTATTTACATGGCTGCTAAATTTATCAGCTTTGAGAATCGATAATTAAAAATTTTGATTTTTAATGACTGAGATAATTATATTTCTTGAAGATATTGATCCCATTGTATTCTTTGGAACAAATAACTCCATTCTTGACAAAATCCGGAGTTTCTTTCCGAAAATTAAGATTTTATCGAGAGGAAATGAAATAAAATGCATGGGAGAGGAGGCTGAGATTACAATTTTTGCCGAGAAATTTAATGAGCTCATAGATTATTACAGAAAGTATCACAGGCTCGACGAACAGGATATAGAGAAATACTTCTTTGATGCTGAACATATGAAAACAGCATCAAGTGGTGAATTTGAGCAGGTAATTGTTTTTGGAACAAGCGGCAAGCCAGTAAGGGCCCGTACAGCAAACCAGGTCAATCTTGTAAAGGACTATAAGATCAATGACCTGATCATAGCCGAAGGTCCGGCCGGAACAGGCAAAACATATACCTCTATAGCATTGGCAGTAAGGGCATTGAAAGACAGGGAAATTAAGAAGATCATATTGACGCGACCTGCAGTTGAGGCTGGTGAGAGACTTGGATTCCTCCCCGGAGATATGAAGGAAAAGCTTGATCCATACCTTCAGCCACTATATGATGCCCTTCATGATATGCTGCCTTTCAAAAAGCTTGAAACATGGATTGAAGACGGAACCGTGCAGATTGCACCGCTTGCTTTTATGAGAGGCAGAACACTTGAAAATGCATTCGTCATTCTCGACGAAGCTCAGAATGCCACAATAAGCCAGATAAAAATGTTCCTCACAAGAATGGGTGTTAACTCAAAGTTCATAATGACAGGAGATACTACTCAGATTGATCTTCCCAGAAAAGCCGAATCGGGCCTTCTTCAGGCTATGCGAATTCTTTCCGGAATTGAGGGAGTCTCCATAATAAAGTTTGATGAGAGAGACATTGTGAGGCATAAACTTGTCAGGAAAATTGTCAAAGCTTATGAGAATGAGGAAATTGAAGCAGATAAACTGAAAAGCGCATCAAAGAAAGAATAAAGTATATTTGCAGAATAAAATAAAGACTATTAAACCTATTGTAACGCCATGATAAAGACAATCTTAAGTTCGAATTATAACTTTCCCGGTCAGAAAAGCATTTACAAAGGGAAAGTGAGAGATGTTTATAACATTGATGACGATTACCTGCTCATGATAGTGTCAGACAGGATCTCTGCATTTGATGTTGTGCTGCCCAAAGGAATTCCTTACAAGGGACAGGTATTGAACCAGATAGCAGCCAAATTTCTGGATGCAACAAGTGATATTGTACCCAACTGGAAAATTGCGACTCCCGATCCGACTGTAACATTTGGCAACAGATGTGAAACATATCCTGTAGAGATGATAGTAAGAGCTTACCTTACAGGCAGTTCATGGAGATCATACAAGGCTGGTGCACGAGAGATCTGTGGAATAAAAATTCCTGATGGCATGAAGGAACACCAGCGCTTTGAAAAGCCAATCATTACTCCCACAACGAAAGCTGAACAGGGCAGGCACGATGAGGATATTTCGCGTGATGAAATAATCAGCAGCGGACTTGTTCCCGAAGCGGAATACAAAAAAATTGAGGAATATACGATGGCAGTATTCATGAGAGGTTCAGAAATTGCTGCCGAACATGATCTGATTCTTGTTGATACCAAATATGAATTCGGAAAAAAAGACGGCAAAATTTATCTTATTGATGAAATAAATACTCCCGATTCTTCACGGTATTTTTATGCTGATGAATATGATGAAAGATTCAAAAAAGGTTTACAGCAGAAGCAGCTGTCAAAAGAATTCGTGAGAGAATGGTTAATGGCAAACGGATTTCAGGGTAAAGAGGGACAAAAGGTTCCTGAAATGACCGAAAGCTTTGTTAATGAGGTATCGGAGCGTTATATAGAGCTGTATGAAAAGATAACAGGCGAAAAATTTGTAAAATCTGACATTTCAAATGTACCTGAGAGGATAGAAAAGAATTGCATGGCTTTTCTTAAATCATTTAAAAAATAGGAGAAAACGAAACACTAATGAAGATTATTTTTTGGACAAAAGCTCTGCTGATCCTTTTTATTTTTCTGACAAAAATTGATACTGCCCAATCGCAGGTGGTAGTTGAAAGATCGAACGAAAAGGCAATAATTTCAGGTAACCAGTATTATGTCCACAGGGTTAAGAAAGGTGAGACCGCCTATTCTATATCAAAAGCCTATAGTGTTACAGTTGAGGAACTTATGAAAGAAAATCCACCTGCTGTATACGGTTTGAACGAAGGACAGGTACTAAGAATTCCTGTCAGGCCCTTTACTGAAAAAGCAGTTTCAGAGCCTTTGCCCGGCAAGAGGCAAAAGGATGAAACAAAATTTATTTACCACACTCTCAAGCCAGGTGAAACCGTTTTTTACCTTTCAAAATCTTATGGTATTTCTGAAAACGAGATTATTCAGAGCAATCCGGGTATTGAAATAAACAAGCTTCCTGTGGGTGCCGAGATAGCAGTCCCAAGGCGGGACTTCATGATCGAAAAGGAAAAATTCAGTGATCAGGAACAAAATTACGTTTTCCATAAGGTGGTTCAGGGAGAAACGCTGGCTTCAATAGGTGAAAAATACGGCCTTAATTTAAGGGAATTAAGAAGGGAAAACAGGAGTTTAAGATTTCCTGCTGTTGGAGACCTTGTCAGAATTCCCAAATCCGCAATAACAATAACTCAGGAAGCTGAGAAAGATACAATTGAGCCGGTGGCTGAAATACCTGAGGAACCTGTCGTAAGGGAGAGACCTGTTGGTTATACAGCAATCAATAACTTAAGCGGTACCTTGAATGTAGCCGTTCTGCTTCCGTTCTACTTTAAGGAAAATTCAAGTCTCGATTTCATTGAAATGTTTGAAGGAATATTGCTTGCTGCAGACACCCTGAGATCATTGGGGCTGAACATAAATCTTTATCCATATGATATAAAAAGTGACACAGTTGAACTTACAAAACTGATCAGCTCACGCAAGCTTGAGGAAATGGATCTTATCATCGGTCCTGTTTATTCTTACAATCTGACAAAGATTGCTTCATACGCCAAAAATTTAGATATACCCGTTGTTTCACCTGTCCCATTGCTGAATAATTCTTCCCTGGCTGATAACAGAACACTTTTCATGTCCTTTTCCTCACTGTCCATTGCACAAAAGACTCTGGCAAAGAGCATAAGTGAAAACTACAATCATAATTTCGTCTTTATTCATTCGGATACTTCAGGTACCGACCGGGATGTAAAAAGTTTCAGGAGCGCTATCTTTTCCGAATTGAGCGAAAAGATTCCATATGAAGATATCAGGTTTAAGGAGCTTATTTTTTATAACCGTTCCAAATTTGGCATTGATTCTATAAACAGGCTGAGTCATGCCCTGTCGGATCAGGTTGATAATACGGTAATTATTGCATCAGAAGAAGCTCCGGTTATAAGCGAGACCTTAATGGATATACATGGTCTTTCCAAAAGATTCAGGGTCAGTGTCTTTGGATATCCGTTTATGAGAAGCATAGAGAACCTCGATCCGAAATATTTTTTCGATCTCGATATCATGCTTTACACACCTTACTGGATAGATTACTCGAAGAAAGATGTAAAACAATTCAATGCCGATTTCAGGCAGAAGTTCCTTACCGAACCCAATGAAACAAGCTATGCATGGCAGGGCTACGACCTGACTTATTATTTTTTAAGCGGAATAGCTATTCATGGGAAAGAATTTATTGCCCATCCTGAAATTCATAATCCGGATCTTTTACAGACTGAATTTGACTTTAGGCGAGCATGGCCCGAAGACGGATTTGAAAACCAGAAGCTTTTTCTGATACACTACACAAAAGATTACGATGTTAAGCTGGTCGATGATGCCGGACAAGAATAAAATATCAGGATAAAAGATTCTTTCACACCTATTGTTAATAAAAATTAACAATAGGGAATATAAGCACATTATCAGTTGTCTATATTTCAGGTATGACTAAAGGATGGTACGGTGACTCAAACGAATCAGACCTTATAAAGGCAGTTCTTGAAGAAGATAGAACTGCATTTACTGAAATCGTGAACCGTTACCGGAAGATGGTTGCAAGGACAGTCAAAGGCATGCTTGGTGATTCTGTATTTGCTGAAGATATCGGACAGGAAGTATTTATTAAACTTTATTATTCATTGGCGGAATTCAGGGGAGAATCAAAACTTTCAACTTATATCCAGAAAATAGCCGTGAACCTGACTTTGAATGAGATAAAAAGAAAAAAAAGATTTTCTTCAATGTTTTCACAAACAGGGAGTAATGAAATGCAGGAATTTGATATTCCTGTCCGCGATTCTGAGGAAAGAAATGAAGCTAAGGAAATAGTGGACAAGGCATTAATGAGTCTCGATCCGAAATTCAGGATCATCGTTACAATGAGAATGTTGCAGGGCTATTCAACAAAAGAAACCGCTGAAATCCTGGATCTGCCTCTGGGAACCGTTCTTTCAAGATTATCAAGGGCTCAGGAACAACTAAGATCAATACTTGAAAAATTATAAATAGAAAAATGGACAGATCAGATATAAATTTTTTTTTAATCAGCTCACTTGATGCTGATGCTGATCTTAATAAGGTTAATCAGGAAATGGAAACTGTAACCCGGATGTATGATTTCAGCGATAGTTTCAAGGATCGGTTACTTGAAAAATTATTCTCCCGGGGTTTGGAAGTAAACCCACAGATTGAGTTTTTAAAGACAATCAGCTGGGCTTTCCCGCGCATAGCCCTGACCGGAGTTGCAGCAATCATCCTGCTTCTGATCTCAATATATATAATGGAAGATTCTTTTTCTTTCAATACAATACTTGGATTAAGCGAAAGCTACGATGAGAACATTATAACTATGTTAACCGGAAATTGATTAATATGAAGACTAAAACAATCCTGGTTCTTATTCTAACCCTGATTATCGGATTTGTTCTGGGAATGCTTACATCAGCACAGATCAGGTACACTAAGCTGCGGCCTGTAAAAGTATTTTTCTCAGAAGAGAGGTTCAGGGAGGGTTTCTATCATACAATAAAGCCCGATGAAAAGCAAAAAGCCGGGATTGAACCCATTCTGGATAAATATGCCCGAATAAACAGTGAGATACAGAGCAGCTTCAGAAAAGAGATGGATGCCAGCGTTAAGAATTTCAGAAAAGAGATCGATTCAAAGCTTACAAGGGAACAGCTTGCCCGGTTGAAGGACATGGACAAAAAGCGTCAGGAGATGGTTAAGCACAAAAGGAAGCATTACCATGATACAACAGATTCCAGAAATAACAGAAAGACCGGAGATTCACTTAGATATCATCACGACCGGAATATTTCAACTCCCGATACCGGATCATCCGATAATAAATAGAAGATAGTCCAGAAGAATAGGAAGATCGTCCGGTTTTACACCCAGAGATAAGAGAAGCTCTTTGTCTTCGGCGAAAGTAGCCATAAATTGTTCCTTTGTAAACTCACCTCCGACAATACTTTTGCGGTAATAATCAACTGCTTCCTTCTTATTTCCCTTGCATAGAGACAGATGTCCTATATTAATATAATCACGTGCAGTTAATTTACCTTCTGACAAACGATCATAATATTTTTCAGACTCTTCAAACCGTCCAAGTGCAAAATAGCAATAAGCAATGGGTCTTAATATTTTCAGATTTCCCGGTTCATTATATTCTACCCTGAAATATTGCTTAAGAGCATTTTCATAATCTTTAAGATCAAGGTAGCAGTGAGCGGTCATTATCACTGAATGTATATTCTGAGGCTCCATGCTGCATGCCTGAAGGTAGTATTCCAGAGCTTCTTCGTCTCTTCCAAGCCTACGCAGGCATAATCCTATTTTTTTTACTGTCCATGCTTTTCTGTCAATGATCTCAGCTCTTCTATAATATTTCAGAGCTACCTCATAATCAGTACGTTCCTGATAGCAGTATCCTGTTTTTTCATTCATCTGTACATCATCAGGTTTTTCATCAAGCTGCTTGAGGTAAAGCTTAAGAGCATCATCATAAAAGTTTTTATTGAAAAAGTAATCTGCGAGACCTGCTTCGGCATCCAAACCCTTACTTGTAATCCTGAAAAACTCAGAATTATAAAGATCGAGTTTCCCGATGAACAGATCCTCAAATTCTTTTTTGTAAGGAGATAATTTGAAAAACCTGTAAAAATCCTGAAGATACTGCGTCACTCTTGTTCTGAATCCTTTATTGGGATCTGTAATAGATTCATCATCATTTAGTTGCTGAAGTCCTTCAAGTTCCATCCTGAAAACCTTGAGCATCATGTTTTTCTGAGCTGATGGCAGATACTTAAGATTCAGAAGCAGTGAGTACTTGTCGGAGTTGCAGATAAAAGGGGTCTTGTAAAGCGCTTCTGCAAGCTCATTTGTCCCCGGACCCAGGATCTCGTCTTTATAAATTTCATTTACAGTTTCATGATCGGGATAAAACGGAACAAACCAGTTTTGAAAATCCTTAAAGAAATCAAAGTGCTTCAGATTGGCAAAAGCCGACATATACACATCAGCACCTTCCATCTGGAGCTTTGTCAGCTCTTCCATTGTTCTGAAGATCTCTTCCGATTCATTAAATACAACTGACCAGTCAGGATTCTTTCCTTCATTCTTGTCATTGGGAAGAATATTATCCAGATCAAGTTTCTCCTCTATCATCGGTTTGAGCCTTGCAACCTGTGGCAGGATCTCATCCTGAAGCTTTTTGCCAAGTATTTCAGTTTCCCTGGCCCTTATTGCCTGCAACACAACGATCATG
This sequence comes from Bacteroidales bacterium, assembly GCA_038325595.1. Classification (GTDB taxonomy): domain Bacteria; phylum Bacteroidota; class Bacteroidia; order Bacteroidales; family VadinHA17; genus LD21. The sequence continues at coordinate 16,227 of JBBQJD010000026.1, forward strand.
CAATGTTCCTTGAATTTTCTGTCGTTGCTGAGCTTTCTGAGCTCTTCAAGTATTTCAGGATAGGCTGAAATCCTGTTATTGTGGTAATGGAGATTTAATATGAGTCCTGAAAGCGCCCTTTCCATAGCCTGTTCCTGTCCGGCTTCGTAGATTCTTATAAGATGAAGCAACTTTTCAGACTGCGATGTCCTGAGAGAGCTCAGCGTTATCGCAGTTACAAAAATACTTGATTCATGCCATCTGAACTTGCCTGATTTAAGTATAATGCTGATCAGGCTGTTCTCGGCTTCTCCATAATAATCAGTCAACCAGAGATGATTGAAGATATTTTTTATAAGTTGCTTGTGTTTACGTGTTATCCGGGTTTCAGGGTTTGGTATTATCTCGCTGCTTAGTTTCAGCCATTCATCAAGCTCTGTTTTAAACATCAGGTCATCAACAGTCTCGACAATTGTCTTGCCACTAAGTTTCATTTCTCTTTCTGCCTGCTGCTTAACCCAGTAGGTATGCCAGCCGGAATAATGTGACAATATGTCCTGTCTTGCACGATCCGACAGTCCAAGTATAGACTGAACCAGCTTCAGATATATCTTATCCCTCTCCGGATCCTGTATGCCTTCAATTGTATATGTCAACATGTTCCGGTATGTCATGACAATATTTTCATAATCATCCTTCAGATCTCCGGATGAGGTATCGGCAATCATATTTGCCAGAATATCAAGGCTTTGTTTTAATTTTTTTTCTGAAACAAACAGGCAAAGTCTTTTATGCTGCTGTATTACTTTTGCTACATCCATTTTGTTATTCTCCTAAAGAACATTTCTGAACAAAAAATCATATTGGTTTACAACAGGCATATATGCAACAATCAGGCCGTAACAGAAAATGCTATGGGTTGATAGTGAAACATTCAGTACTTTTGTGACCTGATAGAAAAGGTTCAGTTTGAAAGATATATATAATTTACTTAACTGGCTTCCAACAACAAGGAAGGAGCTGGAACTCAGAGAGTGGGATGAGGTGGATATTATCCTGTTCACAGGTGATGCTTACGTGGATCATCCTTCCTTTGGATCAGCAGTGATAGGCAGGGTTATAGAAGATGAGGGTTTGCGTGTGGCAATCGTTCCTCAACCCAACTGGCAGGATGACCTGAGGGATTTCCGTAAACTGGGAAAGCCCAGGCTTTTTTTCGGAGTTACCGCTGGGAACATGGATTCAATGGTCAACCATTACACTGCTGCTCGCAGGCTGCGGTCAGACGATGCATATACAGCCGGAGGCAAAGCAGGTTTCAGGCCCGATTACCCTACCATTATATATACTAAGATTCTCAAGGAATTATTTCCTGATATTCCTGTGGTTATAGGAGGTATTGAAGCATCAATGAGGCGTCTGACACACTATGATTACTGGAAAGACAAGCTTGAACCTTCCATTTTGTTAAGCAGTGGCGCAGATATGCTGATTTATGGAATGGGAGAACAGCCACTCAGGGAGCTTGTCAGGTTCCTTTCAAAAGGAGTGCCATTTTCTTCATTGAAAACCATAAGACAGACTTCAATTGCCACAGGAAAAGATGATACCATTCCTGTCAATAAAGAATGGAAAGATATCTTTCTTCATCCTTATGAGAAGTGTCTGGCAGATAAGAGGCTGTTCTCTGAAAATTTTGTAAAATTCGAAAAGGAATCTAATAAAATTGTTTCTGCCCGGCTCGTTGAACCTGAAAATGGTTATAACGTAATTGTAAATCCTCCTTTTACTCCCATGACCGAGGAGGTGGCTGACCGGTCTTTTGATCTTCCGTATATGTACATGCCGCACCCCCGTTACAATAAGAAAGGCGATATTCCGGCTTATGAAATGATAAAATTCTCAGTCAATATTCATCGTGGCTGTTTTGGCGGTTGCAGCTTCTGCGCGATTGCGGCACACCAGGGAAAACAGATTGTGAGCCGGTCTGAAGGCTCTATTGTTAATGAGATCAGTAAAATATCCTCGTTGCCCGGTTTTAAAGGTTATCTGACAGATCTTGGCGGACCATCAGCCAATATGTATGCAATGAAAGGCAAGGATCTGAAGATATGCCAGGTTTGTTCGAGACCTTCCTGCATCTGGCCTGCCGTATGTAACAACCTCGCCACAAATCATAAAAAGCTCACGGAACTCTACCGGAAAGTCGATGGGATGGAGGCAATCAAAAAGTCTTTCATCGGAAGCGGGGTACGTTACGATCTTTTATTTGCTGAATGGAATAAGAATGCAGGAAGGGATGAGGGAGAATACCTTGAGGAACTGGTCATAAATCATCTTTCAGGAAGACTTAAGGTGGCTCCGGAGCACACAGCTCCCCATGTTCTGTCGCACATGCGAAAATCTCCTTTTGAATTGTTCAGGAAACTAAAAAAGAGGTTCGACAATATAAACCAGAAGCATGATTTGAAGAGCGTGATCATACCTTATTTTATTTCCTCACATCCCGGCTGTACCGATGCTGATATGAAAGATCTTACTGAAGAGGTTAAGATACTTGGCATTAAACCTGACCAGGTTCAGGATTTTACTCCAACTCCGATGACCTTGTCCACATTAATGTATTATACCGGTTTTGACCCGTTTACAGGAAAAAAGGTCTATGTAGCCAGGAGCATGGATGATAAGAAGAGGCAAAAGGAGTATTTTTTCTGGTACAAAACCGGCGACAAAGCACCAGCCTACGGCAAAACTTCGGCTGGCAAAGCAGGGCAAAGGGCAAAGGGCACAGAGCACAGGGCTCAGGGTAAAGAGCACAGAGCAAAGCGCAATGAGCAGGGGGCAAAGGGCAAAAATTAAGCGAGGTTAAAACAATTCTAAATACTACCTGCACAGACATACTTTTTTGATAATCTCTCCATTTAGGGTTAAAAATCACTAATTTAGCATTTCACCTAATCGTTAATTTGCTATTAGCTAACTAACCGGATTATCTATAAGTATGTCAAATATTTCTCACAGAATATTTCTAACCACACTGGTTTTAATAGTCTTCATTATTACTATATGGCTTATATACAGGGGATTGTCTTATTACAATGTCAGTCTCGAAGAACGGGTTTTTCATCAGGATCACAATATTCTCAAGCCAAGTGGGACACTTGGTCATGGTTTAGGAATTGCAGGATCCCTATTTATGATAATAGGTATGTTATCTTATATGGCAAGGAAGAGATACAGGTTCCTGTCAAGGATCGGATTACTGAAACACTGGCTCGAGTTTCATATTTTTCTTTGCACACTCGGGCCAATACTGATTCTTTTTCATACTTCTTATAAATTCGGAGGACTTGTTGCCGTTAGTTTCTGGAGTATGGTTGCTGTTTTTATTAGTGGAATAATAGGCAGGTTCATTTATATTCAGATTCCAAGATCTATAGAAGGAAGAGAACTCAGTTTAAATGAAGTGAAAGGCATGAAAAGTGATGTGGCAGAAATTGTCAGGAGCAATTATAGTCTTGATGAAGAAAGCTACAGTATCCTTGTTGATTCGATAAAAAAGAAAGTTGAATTATACCGAAAGAGTCCTTTTGTAGGTTATTTCATAAAATATTTGGATGATAGAAGAGCTGTGAGATCAGTAAGAATAGTTCTTAAGAAAAACAAATTGCCTGAGAGTGAATATAATAAGGTGATAGCCCTGGTGAAAGATGATATCCGTTTAAACCGTAGAATAGAAAGACTGGAGACAATGCATAATTTATTCAAATACTGGCATGTGGCACATTTACCATTTGCTCTTGTAATGCTGATCATTATGGTTATACATGTTGGGGTAACGATCCTTTTCGGATACAGATGGATATTTTAAAAGATGGAACAATTAGTTGAAAGTATACTAATATATGGTGCTGCAATATTTCTGTGTGTTGTGGTTATTGTAATATACCTCCGTAAGAAAAGTAAAGAATCGAGGCTTGTTGATGAGAAAATACGCATTGCAAAAGAGGAGGGTCTCCATGAACCTGTTTCGCTCCATCCGTTTGTAGATGTAAACAGTTGTATCCAGACCGGAGCATGTATTGCAGCTTGTCCGGAAAAAGATATTCTTGGTATAAGGAACGGAAAGGCAACAATTATTAATGCCTCAAGGTGTATCGGTCACGGAGCATGTTTTCATGCCTGTCCTACTGAGGCAATTAGTTTAAGGATCGGGACAGAAAAACGCGGAGTGGAACTACCTCACGTCAGCCCGAATTTCGAAACAAATGTCCCGGGTATTTTTATTGCGGGAGAAATTGGAGGAATGGGACTTATAAAAAACGCTGTTGAGCAGGGGAGGCAGGCAGTTGAAAATATTATTACGACTTTCAATAAAAAACATACAGCTGAATACGATCTGATCATTATTGGAGCTGGTCCTGCAGGGATTTCTGGCACTCTAACAGCAAAAAAACATGGTTTGAAATTTCTTTTGCTGGAACAGGATACGCTTGGTGGCACTGTATTTACTTTCCCGCGTAAAAAGATCATTATGACTTCCCCTATGGATCTGCCTCTGTTTGGAAAGATCAAATTGTTTGAAACCAGTAAGGCTGAACTTCTCGACTTATGGCAGACTGTCCTTAAAAAGAATGGGATCTCGGTTTCAGAAAACGCAAAGGTTGAGTCAATTATATCTGAAAACGGGATTTTTAAGGTATCAACGATGAGAGGTGATTATTATACCTCTGCACGCATTCTGCTGGCTATCGGAAGAAGGGGTACCCCCAGAAAACTTAATATACCGGGTGAAGTTAAGGAGAAAGTTGCCTATCGTTTGCTCGAGCCGGAGGGTATTTCAGGAAAACATATTATTGTTGTCGGAGGAGGTGATTCTGCAATTGAATCGGCTCTTCTTCTTGCAAATGATAACCATGTAATTCTTTCTTACAGAAATGAAGTATTCAGTCGTATTAAAGCCCTTAATAATGTTGCACTTAATAAAGCAGTCGCAGAGGGGAAGCTTGAATTACGGCTTAAAACTAATTTGCTTTCAATTGAAGATGAGACAATTATACTATCGGTAAATGATAATGGAGGGAAAGTTGAATTACAGAACGATCTGGTTTATATATTTGCAGGAGGTGAATTACCAACACAATTCCTTGAGAATACAGGAATAAAGATCACAAAAAAATTTGGTGAAACGGTTATGAAACACTAGAAAAAGCGTAGAGTTTAGAGCGTAGAGCGTAGAGCGTAGAGCGTAGAGCGTAGAACGTAGAGCGTAGAGCGTAGAACGTAGAGCGTAGAGCGTAGAACGTAGAGCGTAGAGCATGGAGCATGGAGCTTGGAGAAGAGAGCGTAGAGAATTGAGTTACTTATATGATAAAAATTACAGTTAAAAACATTTTGGTTTTGGTTTTCGGTCTGATTTCAATTCTCAGAGTGGAAGGACAGTTGTCTCCCGGGGCGCTAACCAATGCACATTCCAATCTTGAAGGAATGTCGAATTGTACTCAGTGCCATGTTCTTGGGAATAAAGTTTCGAATGAGAAATGTCTGGTGTGTCATTCTGAAATAAAGAGCAGGATAGACATTCAGAAAGGATATCATTCATCAAATGATGTTAAGGGGAAACAATGCTTTGAATGTCATAGTGAGCATAATGGTAAAAACTTTCAGATCATCCGTTTTGATGCGACAAAGTTTGACCATAATATTACCGGATATACTCTTTCAGTTCCTCATGCAAAACAGGAATGCAAGGCGTGTCACAATCCAAAGTATATTACAGATCAGAAACTTAAAGAGAAGAAGAGCACATTTCTGGGGCTTAAAACTGAGTGTCTGACCTGTCATGAGGATTATCATCTCAGAACACTCTCATTAACATGTCTGAGTTGTCATAAAGAGGATTCCTTTGTCCCGGCTTCAAAATTTAATCACGACAACGCCAAATTTAAGCTGGCCGGAAAACACAAAAGTGTTGAATGTACCAAATGCCATAAGGTTGAAACGGTTGAAGGAAAAAAATTCCAGCAATTCCGTGGTATTCAGTACATCAACTGTACCAGCTGTCATAAAGATCCTCATTCGAACCAGTTTGGGCAAAACTGCAGGCAGTGCCATAGTGAGGAATCGTTTAAGACAGTTCGCGGGATGAAAAATTTCGACCACAACAAAACTGCATTCAGGCTCGAGGAAAAACACCTGATAGTGAAATGTAATGAATGTCATAAAACAAAGTTCACGGATCCATTAAAGCATGACCGCTGTACCGATTGTCATACAGATTATCATAATAAACAGTTTGTTAAGAACGGAGTATCGCCTGATTGTTCTGAATGTCATACTGTTAAAGGATTCACACATTTTAATTATACTGTTGATAATCATAATCTGAATCGTTTCCCTCTGAAGGGTTCTCATTCAGCCATTCCATGTTATGAATGTCATAAAAAACAGGAAAAATGGAGTTTCAGGGATATTGGTCTGAATTGTAAGGATTGCCATACCGATACTCATAAAGCATTAATAACGGAAAAATACTATCCCGGAGCGAGTTGTATTACTTGTCATAATCCAAACCGCTGGAATGAAATAAGCTTTGATCATACAAAAACTGATTTTAAACTTACCGGTGCTCATACCAGAAAGAATTGCAGAAGCTGCCATTATAGGAAAGATCCAAATGGTATTGTAAATCAACGCTTTGCAGAATTATCAAAAGATTGTACTTCCTGCCATACAGATAATCATTTTAATCAATTTGAAAAGAATGGGATAACAGACTGTACTTCCTGTCATACTACTTTAAACTGGAAGACTCCGTTATTCAATCATGATAATACAGCATTTAAGCTCGATGGAAAACACGTTAACGTAGCTTGTGCAAAATGTCATAAACCTCAGCAAGAGGGTTCAAAGTTTTATGTGAAGTATAAACTAAAAGAATTCAAATGCGAATCCTGCCACTTGTGATCCTGCTTTTTATGTTTTCGCTTCCGAAGCAAAAGACTGAATCACCCCACGGCGCTGCTTTTAAAGTCAGCTGCAGCACTTGCCATAGTTCCAAAGGATGGCAGATAGATAAGGAGATTTACTCTTTTAATCATGGTAAGACCAGACTTCCTCTGGTAGGCCAGCATAAAGAGGTTGACTGTAAATTATGTCATCCGACACTGGTATTTAATGATGCTGAGGCGGAATGCATAAGGTGCCATACAGATGTGCATCAATCATCAGTGGGTGAGGATTGTTCCCGTTGTCATATACCTTCCTCCTGGCTGGTTAATAATATAACTGATATTCACCAGAGGAGCAGATTTCCACTTATGGGTGCACATAGAACAGCTGATTGTTTCGACTGTCATAAATCTGAGAGTCTGGCACGCTTTGATGTTTTAGGTGTGAATTGCATTGATTGCCATCGTCCGGATTATCAGACTACAACAAATCCTAAGCACGCTGAAGCAGGTTTCTCTGAGGATTGCTCAATTTGTCACCCTGTTAACTCATTTCAATGGGCAGGAGCCGGGTTTAATCACAATTTTTTCGCTCTTGTTCAGGGCCATGCTGCGCCAAAATGTGATGACTGCCACACAACAGGTCGTTATGCTGATGTAAGCCCGGTTTGCAGTACATGTCATCTGCCTGATTACAATACAGCTGTTAATCCCGATCATAAAGCTTCCAGTTTCCCGGTTACATGTGAAAACTGCCATACATTAAATCCCGACTGGAAGCCGGCATCATATGCTCAGCACGATACAAAATCGTTTCCTATTTATTCCGGAAAACACAGAGGTGAGTGGAATAGCTGTACAGAATGCCATGCCAATGCATCAAATTATGCACAATTTACATGCTTCAGCTGTCATGAGCATAACAAGACCGATATGGATAAAGAGCACAGAGAAGAAAATGGGTATTCGTACGACAGTGCGGCTTGTTATAAGTGTCATCCAAAAGGTAATGCTGATTAACTGATTATGAGAATACTTATTTCGGTATTACTGTTTTTTCTTTTTTTCATAAGCCTTTCCGGGCAGAATGGAAAGGTTTCTCTGTCGGGTCAGGTTTCATTTGTCAGCTCACAGAATGTTTATGTAAAGTTTAAAACAACTGCAGACATTAATGCAGGTGATACTCTTTTCATGCAGAAGAATGACCAATTGGTACCAGCACTTGTAGTGAGGAATTTATCAACTACTTCTTGTGTGTGTTCGCCTGTTTCATCCACAGGTTTCTCCGTTGCAGATCTTATAATTGCGAGAGTGATTCCGGTAAATGTTAAAGTGGAAGAGGCTGTAAGTGAAGCTGTTGTTAATAAAGTAACACCGCCAGTTGTCGCTGACGATACTTCAAATATCAAAAAGAAGGATAGCGGATTAAGGCAGCGGATAAAAGGAAGTATATCATTGAATTCGTATTCTGATCTGTCAAATACACCTGCAGATAATTCACAAAGATTCCGTTATACCTTTTCACTTGATGCTGCTAATATAGCAGATTCTAAGTTTTCCTTTGAAACCTATCTCTCTTTCAAACATAAGGCAGGTGAATGGCAGGATATAAAGGATAATGTATTTAATGCACTGAAATTATATAGTCTTTCTGCCAGGTATAACTTTAATAAGAACACACAGATAAGTCTCGGACGCAGGATAAATCCGCGAATGACAAGCATAGGAGCAATGGATGGCATACAATTTGAGAAAAATTTAAACAAATTCGCTTTTGGCGCCGTTGCTGGCACCAGACCCGATTTTGCCACCTATGGGTTCGATTCACGACTTTTTCAGTTTGGAGCATTCACGGCTTTCAACACAAAATCAGAGTCGGGTTATTCTGAGACCTCGATTGCTTTTATGCAGCAGATGAATAATTCCAAAACCGACAGAAGGTTTTTATATTTTCAGCATTCTAATACTCTTGTTAAGAATATCTATTTTTTCAGTACACTTGAGGCAGATCTGTATCAGCTGAACTCAGATTCGCTGAATACAAATAAGTCAAATAACAATCTTAGTCTTACTGGACTTTATCTGTCATTAAGTTACAGATCTTCCGGCAAACTGTCATTTTCCGGATCTTATGATGCCAGAAAGAATGTTATTTACTATGAGACATACAAGACGTTTGTTGACCGCATACTTGAAAATGAACTAAGACAGGGCTTCAGATTGCAGGGAAGTTACAGGATCACATCAGATATATCCTTCGGACTTCATGCCGGCTATCGTTTTCTTAAATCAGATCCTCATACTTCAAGGAATCTTTATAGTTATATTTCCTACAACCAGATACCCGGAGTTGATGTCTCAGCAACTATTTCAGCAACGCTTCTGGAGTCTGCATTTTTAAATGGGAAGATTTATAGTCTGAACCTCAGCCGTGATTTGTTTAAAAGTAAAGTTCAAACAGGTATTGGGTACAGATTTGTTGATTACCGGCTTCCTGAAAACTCTTTGAGTATTCCGCAGAACATTGGAGAGGCAAATCTGTCGTGGCAGATGTTTGATAGGATGTCGCTTTCAATAAGTTATGAAGGTACATTTGAAAAGCAGGACAGATACGACAGGATTTATTTCCAGCTCAGGAAAAGATTTTAATAAAAAAGCCGGGAGCAAACCAATTCCCCGGCTTTTTAATTACCTATAAACCAACTAAAACTAATATTTAAAATTGCGGAATCTTGTTAATGGATTTCAGAATGAGAAATCCGAAACCCGGGATCCGAAATTCCTTAAAGCTGTTCGTATTCTTTCAGGATATTTTTTACATCGTCGGGAGCTACCCTCCCGTATGTTTTGTCACCGACAAGCACTACAGGAGCAAGTCCGCAGGCCCCGACGCATCTAAGGCTCGATAAAGAGAATTTATTATCCTTTGTGGATTGTCCCACCTGGATTCCAAGTTCTTTTTTGAATTCTTCCATTACCTTTTCAGCACCTCTCACGTAACAAGCTGTTCCGAGACAGATACTGATAGGATGCTTGCCTTTGGGAGTCATTGTGAAGAAAGAATAGAACGTAACTACACCATAGATCCTTGCAATAGGCATGTTCAGGCTCTCAGATACAACTTCCTGAATTTCTGCCGGAAGATAGCCGAAATGTTCCTGGCAACCATGCAATACATTGATGAGTTCCTGCGGATCATTATTAAAAGAAGTACAGACATCTTTTATAAAATCTACATCCTCTTTTCTTAATTCTATTTTAATATGAGACATAGCCGTGAATTTTTATTATTCGAATATTATAATGTTATTTTTTGATTATTACCTTTTTCTTCTTATCAAAGTAATGAGTATGAAGAAGATGATGAGCTTTTTCACTTCCCGGTTTACCAAGAAACTCATCATAAAGCTTTTTAATGAAAGGATTCTCATGAGACTTTCTCAATGGTTTTTTCTTGTCTTCTGAGTAGATCGCCATAGCCCTTGCTTTAATGACCTCCGAATTGCCATGATGCAAAGGCTGTCCACCGCCACCAATACAACCACCCGGACAAGCCATTACCTCAATTGCATGGAATTTTGATTTACCCGATCTGACATCATCAAGAAGTTTCCTGGCATTTCCAAGTCCGTGAGCTATTCCGATATTTACCGGAAGACCGTCGAAATCTATTGTTGCAGAACGGACACCTTCCATACCTCTGAGTTCATTGAAATCAAGCCTTTCAAGCTTCTTCCCCGTATAAATTTCATATGCAGTACGGCAAGCTGCTTCGATAACGCCACCCGTGGCACCGAAAATTACACCGGCTCCTGTTGATTCACCCATCGGATCATCAAACTCTTCGTCGTGAAGTGATTTGAGATCTAAGTTTGCCTGCTTGATAAATGATGCCAGTTCCCTGGTTGAAATCGAATAATCAACATCAGGATTACCGTCAACTGAAAATTCTTCTCTCTGGCATTCGTATTTTTTAGCCAGACATGGCATGATTGAAACCACAACCATATCTTTCCTGTTTATGCCGATCTTCTCTGCAAAGTAAGTTTTGGCAATTGCGCCGAACATTTGCTGAGGCGATTTTGCAGTGGAAGGAACATCTTTCAAATCAGGGAAATATGACTCAAAAAAATTGACCCATCCCGGGCAGCATGATGTTAAAATTGGAATCCGTGCTGTTGTATCTCCCTTCAGATGCCTGCTAAGCCTGTCGAGAAGCTCTGTGCCTTCTTCCATTATTGTGAGGTCTGCCGCAAAGTCTGTATCAAAGACATAATCAAATCCGAGTGCTCTCAGTGCAGCGGTCATTTTGCCTGTTACCAGTGTTCCGGGTGCCATGCCGAATTCCTCGCCAAGAGCAGCACGTACTGCAGGAGCAGTCTGAACGACTACAGTTTTTGTAGGATCTGCCAGTGCCCTGAGCACCTCAGGAACATGATTAACTTCGGTAAGTGCTCCGGTAGGACAAACAGCCACGCACTGTCCGCAATAAGTGCAGGTTGAATGTTCCAGATTTTGCTCGAATGCAGGAGCAACAGTCGCCATGAAACCTCTGTTCACTGCAGATAAGGCTCCGACAGTTTGTACCTCATTGCACATCATTTCACAACGGCGGCACATAATACATTTATCAAGGTCTCTTATTATTGAAGGAGAAGTATCCTTCCTGTAAGTAGATGTTTCAGCATATTCTGCTCCGGGTATATCTCTTATTCCCAAACGGTTAGCCATGGTTTGTAATTCGCAGTCGCCTGATTTGGAACAAACAAGGCAATCTTTGGGATGGTCAGACAATATAAATTCCATTACCGTCCTGCGTGCATTGAGAACTCTCGGAGTGTGTGTTTTGACGACCATTCCCGGTTCGCACTTTGTTGAACAGGTAGGAGCGAGGTTTTTTCTGCCTGCAACTTCAGCAACACAAATTCGGCACCCTGCCGGTTTATTTTCAATATTCATGTCATGAAGTTCCATATAGCAGAGGGTGGGAATATCAATGCCCAGTTCCTTTGCTGCTTTTAATATTGTAGTACCCCTTGGTACATCAACCTCTTTATTATCAATAGTAAGTTTTATCGTTTCCATTATTTTAATTGACTAGTTGATATATATTGCATCGAACTTACATTTATCCATACATGCGCCGCATTTTATGCAGATCGACGGGTTTATGAGATGAACCTCTTTTCTGTCTCCTGTTATAGCATTAACCGGGCAAACCCTTGCGCAGGCGGTACATCCGACACAATTATCAGCATTAATGATATATTCCATCAGACTCCGGCACTGACCTGAAGGACACTTTTTGTCAGTAACATGAGCAACATATTCATCATAGTAGTTATCAAGCATGGAGAGTACAGGATTCGGTGAAGTCTGTCCAAGACCGCATAATGCTGTATCTTTAATTACAAGACTCATATTCCTCAGGCGGTCAAGGTCTTTAAGAGTACCCTTGCCTTCACATATCTGTCCGAGAAGCTCATGAAGGCGTTTGTTGCCAATACGGCATGGCGCGCATTTTCCGCATGATTCCTCCACAGTAAATTCAAGAAAGAATTTTGCCATCGATACCATGCAGTCATCTTCATCGAGCACAATCATCGCGCCTGAGCCCATTATTGAACCTGCAGCTATAAGGTTGTCAAAGTCAATTGGGGTATCAAGATGTTTCTCTGAAAGACATCCTCCTGATGGTCCTCCTGTCTGTATCCCTTTGAATTTCTTACCGTTCCTGATGCCACCTCCGATCTCGAAAATAACTTCCCTGAGGGTAGTACCCATCGGAACTTCTATCAGACCGACATTATTGATTTTACCTGCAAGGGCAAAAACCTTGGTTCCTTTTGATCTCTCAGTACCAATGCTGCTGAACCACTTTGCTCCCTTGAGGATGATAGCCGGTATGGCGGCGAATGTCTCAACATTATTGACATTTGTTGGTTTATTGAGATATCCCGATTCTGCCGGGAACGGAGGTTTTACAGTAGGTTCACCTCTCAGACCTTCCATTGAATGAATAAGGGCTGTTTCCTCACCGCAGACAAATGCACCGGCACCATAGCGAAGTTTAATATCAAAATTAAAGCCTGTTCCGAATATGTTTTCACCAAGCAATCCATATTCTCTTGCCTGGTTAATTGCGATTTTTAATCTTTCAATTGCAAGCGGGTATTCGGCCCGGATATAAATCAAACCATTTGATGCTCCTATGCTGTACCCGCAGATAGCCATTGCTTCGAGGACAGAATGAGGATCCCCCTCAAGTACCGACCTGTCCATGAATGCTCCCGGATCACCTTCATCGGCATTACAAACGACATATTTCTCATCTGACTGGTTTTTCCGGGCAAGTTCCCATTTGAGTCCTGTTGAAAAACCTGCACCGCCACGGCCTCTTTGTCCTGAATCCTTGACTTCCTTTATGACCTGATCGGGGGTCATTTCAGTCAGTACTTTTCCAAGAGCCTGATAACCGTCACGTGCTATGTATTCATCAATATTTTCAGGATTAATGAAACCGCAGTTACGAAGAACAATTCTTAGTTGTTTCTTGAAGAAGCCCATATGTTTTGAATCTGATATGGCTTCCTTTGTTTGTGGATCTTTGTACAAAAGCCTTGTCACTTTTCTGCCCTTGATAACATGCTCTTCCACGATTGTCTGTGCATCTTCAGGCTTAACCTGAACATAAAATGTATTATCGGGCATAACTTTTACGATAGGGCCTTTTTCGCAAAAGCCAAAGCATCCGGTCATAATGACCTGAACAGTGTTCTGCAGTCCCTTTGCTTCCAGTTCGTCCCTTAAGTTACAGACAACAGCATCGCTTTCTGAAGCATGACAGCCTGTGCCACCGCAAACCAGAAGATGCATACTGTATTTTGACATAATCTTCCTCCTTATTCTTTTAAATCAATAGTTTGATAATTCACCGGGATGATACCATCTACCAGTTCCCCCGTTTTAATATATTTTTCAATGATCTGGTCAGCCCTCTTCAGATCGACAAATCCGAATACAACCGGATCCTGTCCCGGGAGCTTGACCTCAATCGTAGGTTCAGCATAGCAATATCCCATGCAACCGGTTTGTGTCACGACTGCTCCAATGTTTCTTCTCTCAAGCTGTTCCAGAAAAAACTCCATAACCGTTTTTGATCCTGATGCTATTCCACAGGTTGCCATAGCAACTTTCACCTGAACAACATTCTCAGGATCAATGGCTTTGACCCGGATGTCCATTCCGGTCTTCAATTCTTCGCGTTTCTTCTTCAGATCCGCAAGTGATGTAATTTTTGACATGCTTTTATTAAATTAAGTTTAAGTTTATCTGTCGTAATTCGTAGCAAGGTTTACCACCTTACAATTTATGAATTTTTTCCTTTTAACCATTCTTAAATTTTAAAACCTGATGCATTAATTTCCATTAGATTCTCTTTTATCATCAGACCTATATCCTGAAGCAGATCCATACCATTCAAATTTTCTGTCATTAAAAATTCTTTTGTCTCGTCAGTTGAAAAAGTATATTCTCCATTATCGGCTGAATGCCTGTATATAAAATTAATTCCCGGATTTGAGGCTATCAAAATTTTAAGGACTCCTATAATGTCTCCAAGTGGCTGTCTGTCAATATGATTGTTTAAAAAGGTTGCTTTTATAACAGTGCCTTTATCTGCTTCGGATTCAACTTTCAATTCACCTCCTGTCAGTTCTGCATGATATTTCAGTAGAGGAAGTCCAAGTCCCATTTTCCTTTTAGTACGGGTTGTTACGAAAGGATCGGTCACATGTTCCAGTATCCCATCAGGTATTCCGTTACCGTTATCTGTAATGATTATCCGGTAAAGGTTTTGCTGTTCCGATTCCCTGATTTCAATTTTGATCAGATCTGCTTCAGCCCTGATTGAATTCTGAACAATGTCAAGTATGTTGAGAGCCAGTTCCTTCATCATTCGATTATTTTTCTTCCTTTTTCTGACTTCAGCGCCATCCTTATCTCCGGAAAAGATGCTTCAGCCAGATTGAAATCAGTGTATGCCTTTCCGATAGTATCAGTGTAATGAGAATCTGAATTTCTCAGAAGCGGGAATTTTTTTATTTCAGGGTGAAGACCTGAGTACTCTTCCGGTGATGAGGCTCGCGAAACTTCAAGGGCATCTGCATTCATGTTTTCAGGAAGAAATCCAAGCTGACTGTATATGCTGTTTTTCTTCCTGTCGATATGTGCAGGAATGAAAAGACCATTGAGGTTGTGAACAAAGACTTCAACTTCTTTTATTGTTTTTGATATTGAATTTGTAAGAAGCTTCTTTTCTTCATATACAATGTTCTCATTCTCATCTACCTGTACCTGGTGGCCGAAAATAACCGGATTGTTTTCAATGTCGGGCAGGTTCGCATCAAGGAATTCCTGAAATTGATTAAGTGCATCAGTATTTTCAAAGAACGTGAGGCAATGTATTTCCTCTTTTGTTGTTACTTCTGCTCCCTGCATCACGAAGATCCCTTTTTCGCCGGCGATTTTTGAGATCAGTCTGCAGTGCCGGGTGGTGTTATGATCGGTAATTCCGATAATGTCAAGACCCTTTTGAGCTGCTTCAGAAACTATATTCACCGGGCTCATGTCCAGATCACCACATGGGGAGAGGACTGTATGAATATGCAGGTCGGCCCGGAAAATTTTCATTCCTTTTTTAATATTTCAAATAAACGTCCGGATATGTTGAAAGCATTCATATCTGTAACCAGAACAGGGATGTTTTCAACATTGCTTTTTTCGATTGTATCAGTTTCAGGAAGAGATCCTTTTACAATGATCACAGCTGCAAGATCTTTCAGGGATGCGACAGCTATTACATTCTGGTGAGTCTGAAGGGTTATCCATACCTGGCCTTCAGTTGCATTTCCGATAACATCACTCAGGAGGTCAGAAACATAACCACCGGTTATCTCGTTTGAAAGGCCGTTCTGTCCCGATATGACCTTCAGATTCAATGTTTTTACTAAATCAGATATTTTCATCTTCGGCTCCAAGTTTATTGCAATTTTTTTCCAGTCTGTCGGTTCCCCAGATATTTTCTGTCACCCTGATGGCCTGGCTCTGACTTAAAAGGTTCTGTTTTATCATCTGCTGCTGCATGAAAATGCAGTGTGAAATCTGAGCTTTGCCCTGTACAATATCCTCTGATAGTGTCTGACAATCAGGTGCTCCACAACCAGCGCAGTCGAAACCGGGAAGAAAACACATAAGTCTGCGTTTTCTTTCCATTTTCCTCAGGGCAGAAGAGATATCCTCATCGAGCTTTTCTATCGGACGAGGTTCAATATCGCCAAGAAATCCACGCTCATTTATATTCAAAAACCTTTGATCGTATTTCCTGTCCTTGTCATCTTCCCTTGATTTGTATTCTTCAGCACGGTACTTAAGGCGCTCAACTGTGAGAAACCGGTTGCCACTAATCAGAATTCCTCCGGCGCAACTCTCATCACATGCCCTCAGTTCAAGGAAATCAATCTGATCAAGCTTTTCATTCTCAATATTTTCAAGAAATTCGTTTACATTTTTAATACCATCAATAGCCAGAGCGCGTCCATTGGTATGTATTACTTCCCCCCGTGTCAGACTCCACATAATGCCTCTTGAACTTAGCAGATCATCAGTTTGTGGAGGTTCCGTTTCCACATATTTTCTCTGGAGGAATTTTAAGATCCTGTTATAGAGGAAGTTTATATTTATTACTCCGTCAACCGGAGATTTATCTTCTCCGACAGGACTTTTGATGGCTGCAATTTTTGCTGCACAGGGAGTTGCATAAAACAATCCAATCTGATTTTCGGGTATTCCGCTTGCTTTCAGCTTTTCCCTGTAATATATTGCCGACATATCGATAGGAGGGTTCACCTTCATGATATTTCCAACAAGCGACGGAAATTTAACCTGTATCAGTCTGACAATTGCAGGGCAGTATGAGGATATCATTGGCCGTTCCTTGTGCTCGTGCATGTACTTTCTGCCGGCTTCGAGAACCATATCAACCGAATTTTCAACTTCGTAGATATGTGTAAACCCAATGTCCTTTAAAGCATTGTATATGCTTGATGTCATAATCTTCCTTGGAAACTGGCCTATGAGAACACTGGGAATAAGGATGACCCTTACAGGATAATTAAAGATCATCTGGAGATCATCCTGTTCAACATGGATAGCAGAGACCGGACATGCTTTATAGCATTCGCCGCAATCGACACAGCGGTTTGGAATCAGGATTGCTTTTCCATTCCGTACCCTGATTGCCTGGGTGGGACAAACCGTCATGCAATGAGTACAACCGATGCAAAGATCATTATCAATGGTCAAAGCATGATGAAAATCCCTGTTCAGATTTTTATTTTGCATCAGCATTAAATAAAGTCATAAGTTCTACAACTGTCCCTTCTCCCGGTATGCTCGAAATACTCATTGAATCGCTGTTTTTTTTCATGTTCGACAATCCCATTCCTGCACCGAATCCCATTTCCCTTACCTGTGGAGTTGCTGTTGAAAATCCCTCTTCCATCGCTTTTTCAATATCAGCTATTCCCGGCCCTTTATCAGTTATTAAAATCTTAATCTTCTCCTTGTCAATCTCTACGTCAATTATTCCTGAATAAGCATGAGCCACAACATTTATTTCACCTTCATACAGAGCGATGACTATCTTTTTTGAAACTGCATGATCGATATTCAGCTGGCGGAGAACCTTTTTTACCGAACTTGCAACATTTCCTGCTTTGGAAAAATCACCACCTGCTATTTTATGCCTCAATTGCATTTCTAATAAATTGCTTTTATCCCGGCTTTATACAATTCTCCGGCAATGTGAAATACTGAGTGAGGACTCTCTACGAGTATCATATTGTTTTCCTTTGCCAGGGATACCATCTCTGCACCAATCCTTTTATCTCTTGCGAAGACTATACAGCTTATATCCGACATTTCAGAAGTTCTGATTGCCTGCATATTTGCCAATCCGGTTATTAAAACCATGTTTTCTTTTTCAACAGTGAGAACATCACTCATCAGATCAGATGCAAATGCATATTCCACCGATGTAAATATCCTGTCCTCGCAGCAAATTACCTTCCCTTCAATTATTTCCGTTAAATTCTTGATAGTCATTTTTTCGTTGTAAACAACTGATTTATAATTATTAACAAATGGATTTAAATATCCTTAACATAAATCCGCGACAAAGATAAAAAGTTTTGTGTTAATTTAATAACAATGTTAATAAAATAACACAAGTTAAATTAATTCTAAATAATGAAGTAAAATTCTTGAATGAAGATTACCCAGCGATCGATGAACGTGGGCTGCCAGTTTAATCCTGGCAAAAAACATCAGTTAAAAGTAATAAATAGTTGGGTGCACCTGACCATTGGTAAATTTCTTAAAATTATTTCACATAAAAATTCTATTTTTGACCCCTTGGTAATCAATGTCTAATAAGTATTTTATGAAAGGAATGCGCCTCTTCAAGACTATAATTCTTCTGCTTTCGGCAGTTATCCTGAATTCCCAGGTTAATGCTCAATACAAACAAAAGGAAAAACCTGCAGTTATTCTTGGATGGTCAGATGATACTCATTATCTGATAAAAATGGTTGAATCAGGCAAATCCGTAATTCAAAATGTTGATATAAAAACAGGGAAAGGAGTTATTGTACCTCCTGTTGAAGAAGGTCAGGAAGATTTGATTGAATCACTTATTGCCGGTACGTCAATAAGTAAAAATGATGATGTAAGTCCTGATATGCAGAGTATTGTAACTGTAATAGATAATGATCTGTATCTATTCAAATCCGGTGAAAAGGAACCTTTAAGACTGACATCCGACCGGGCGGCTGAGATGAATCCGCGCTTTTCACCTGATGGGAAAAAGATAGCGTACACCAGGAACAAGGATCTTTATGTCTTTGATCTCAGCAATAATAAAGAGATTCGTCTGACCTCTGATGCATCGGAAAAGATTTACAATGGTTATGCTTCATGGGTTTACATGGAAGAGATCCTTGGAAGAACAAGCAATTATGCTGCATTCTGGTGGTCTCCGGACGGGAATAAATTAGCTTATCTCAGGACTGATGAAAGCGATGTACCTGTATTCACTCTCAACAGGGCTGATGAAACTTCAGGCATTCACGGGCAGGTTGAGGCTGTTCCTTACCCCAAGGCGGGCGATCCCAACCCGAAGGTTAAAATGGGTATAGCCGACATTGCAACAGCAAAGACAACATGGGTTAAAACAGATAATAATGTTGATCAGTATATAGCCTGGCCATTTTGGACTATCGATAGTAAAAAGCTTGCAATACAGATAGTTAACCGTGAACAGAATGAAATAAGCATCATTCTGGCTGATCCGTCTTCAGGTGATTTTTCACAGATTTATTTTGAGGCAAGAAAGACCTGGCTTGATTTCTTTCAGGATATTTATGTTATGAAAAACGGCACAGGCTTTATTGTCAGAAGTTATAGAAGCGATTGGGAAAATCTTTACCATTACAGTTTGGAAGGCAAGCTAATCAGGCAGCTGACAAATTTTGATTTTTCAGTTACAGGCATTGACAGGGTGGATGAAAAGGCCGGAATGGTATATTTCTCAGCAACAGGAAAAGAGTCGACCGAAAAACACCTTTTCAGGGTTGGACTAAATGGTAAAAACCTGATTCAGCTGACAAACGGGAGCGGAACTCATGAAGTTAATATATCGCCAAACGGATCCTATTTCCTCGATACCTGGAGTAATATAAATGATCAGGGCTCTATTGTTGCTATCGATAAAAAGGGAAAAATCATCAGGGAGGTCTTTAAAACTCATAAACCAGAGAAGGCCACGGCAAGCTCAAGACGGGAACTTGTCAGGATAATGACATCAGACGGATTGTTCAACATGCCTGCAATAATAACATACCCGGTTAACTTTGATAAGAATAAAAAATACCCGGTTGTTTTTTCAATTTATGGAGGACCGGCAACACCAAATATAAGCAATGAATGGTCCGACAGGGAACCTTCATGGTATGCCCTTAACGGCATTATCAATTTCACTGTCGATCACAGGGGTTCCGGACATTTCGGAAGGAGAGGTACCGACTATTTGTACCGCAGCCTTGGCAAATGGGAATTGCTTGATTACGCCGATGCAGTTAAATGGCTGAGAGAAAAGCCTTTTGTCGACGGAAGCCGGATGGGAATAACAGGCAGCTCATATGGCGGTTACGTTACCTGTCTTGCACTGACAAAGGGTTCAGAGTTCTGGACTCATGGCTTTGCAGGTTCTTCTGTTACGGATTTCAGGTTCTATGATAATATCTATACCGAACGTTTTATGGATCTGCCGAATGATAATGCTGAGGGTTACAATGAAGGATCTGTACTTTCCTATATCAATAATTATAAGGGGAAATTATACCTTACTCATGGTGATATGGACGATAATGTTCATATGCAGAATTCCCTCCACCTGATCTCTATGCTTCAGGATGCCGGCAAATCTTTTACATTCATGATTTATCCGGGCCAGCGACATGGATTTACAATGGAAAAGGCCAAACATTCCCAGAAAGAAGCTCATGATTTCTGGATGAAAAGCTTTTTTCCTGACAATAAAAAATGAACTTTCCATGGAAATAAATTCATTCTGAAAATGTTTTAAAGGTTTATAATTGTGCAGAAAAAGGGGTCGGAAGTTAAAGACCTGTTAAAAAATTAACAATCATTATCCCAAACTGTTGAACATTGTTATATCATAAAAGTTATCTATTTGATATTGTTTACTATATTGTGATCATAATATAAAGGTGGTTTTATGACGGTTGGAATTCTGAAAGAATCCGGTAATGAGAACAGAGTGGCCATTCTCCCCGGCGAAGTGGCTGTTCTCAGAAAGATGCATATTGTAGTCCTTGTTGAGCGTCATGCCGGAGAACGCGCATTTGCAACCGATAAATCCTATAATGCTGCTGGTGCACTTACAATTGAACGTAAAGATCTCATTACCAGAGCTGAAATGATACTTTCAGTTAATCTGCCGGTAGAAGAGGATATTAAATCTTTCAGGGAAGGACAGATATTATGTTCCGTACTTAATCCTGTCGAAAACAGTAAATGGATTGAGAAAGCACGGTTAAAGGGACTTACAATTTTAGGGCTTGATCTGGTCCCGAGAACAACCAGGGCACAGTCGATGGATATTCTCTCATCAATGGCAACGGTCTCAGGATACAAAGCAGTATTAGAGGCTGCATCGCGATTGCCAAAATTTTTTCCAATGTTCATGTCTGCCGCAGGCACGATAAAGCCGGCAAGAGTTCTGATTTTGGGTGCCGGTGTGGCAGGCCTGCAGGCAGTTGCCATAGCCAGGAAACTTGGAGCAGTTGTCGAAGTATTTGATGTCAGGTCAGCAGTGAAAGATGAGGTGAAGAGCCTTGGAGGTAAATTTATCGAAGTTGAAGGTGCAAAAGAAGATAAAGGTGCCGGAGGATATGCCGTGGAACAAACAGAAGAGTTTAAGCTGAAACAGCAGGAACTTATACAGGAGCGTGCCATTGAAGCCGATGTTGTTATAGCTACTGCCCAGATTCCGGGCAGGAGAGCCCCGATTCTGCTTCTTGCCGATACAGTTCACTCTATGAAACCGGGTTCGGTCATTGTCGACCTGGCTGCATCAACAGGCGGTAACTGTGAACTGACTGAAGACAGGAAGAATATTAAAGTCAATGGTGTGATTATTATAGGAAAATCAGATTATCCTTCTGAAATGCCGACTGATGCAAGTAAGATGTTCGGTGTAAACATTATAAACCTGCTGAAGTTAATGGTTGATAAAGATGGAAATCTGGTTATGAATTTGATGGATGATATAATTGAGGGTACCACTGTTGTCAGAAATAAAGAATATACGAGTCAGAGAATCAGGCAAATGCTTAATATTAAATAGTATATGGAAAAGGCACTTGAGTTCTTCTTATTATACAGGGAAACTATTTTCATTGTCATTCTCTCAATATTTCTGGGAATTGAAGTGATAAGTAATGTTCCGGCAATCCTGCATACTCCGCTTATGTCAGGGGCGAATGCAATCCATGGTGTTGTGATAATAGGAGCCATAATTGTAATGGGACACGCCGAAACAAACGTAGCTATGATATTTGGTTTTCTTGCTGTCGTGCTTGGCACTCTCAATGTTGTCGGTGGCTTCGTTGTTACAGACAGGATGCTTGAGATGTTCAAAAAGAAAAAATAAATAACCCGGGAAAAAGCAACTAAGATCGGTTCACATGGATAATATTACTCAATTTTCTGCCGGAATTTCTGTTCTTGAG
>JBBQJD010000027.1:0-38489 GCA_038325595.1 Bacteroidales bacterium
CAAAATTGTTATGATATAACTTATTTGAGGATTCATGTAAGATATTCTGTACAAAACTCCATAACTTTGTATAATTATAAATTAACAATTCGGTAATATGAAAGGATTAGGGATTTTTCTGATCATAGCTGGTCTGGTTCTCACACTTGTTACTGGTTTTAAATTCTTTACTAAAGAAAAAATTGTTGATATCGGCAGCATCGAAGTTTCTGCAGATAAACCTCATTCTGTCAATTGGTCACCAATCCTGGGAATAGGGATAATGGTTGTCGGCGGTATTTTAGTTATTGCAGGGAAAAGAAAACTTTAATAGCCCATAATTTTTGCATAAATTGGTAACTAACGGAACAATCTGGCTTTGAGGTAGTCATTGCAACATTTTTCAGGAAATCACAAGGGATAGATAAAGATTTTTTCTCACTCTCGCTCTCATGATTTTCTCCTCCTGATGCCTAATTGTTGAGAGTTGATTCATCATATTGAATGCAAAAGTAACATAAGAAAATCAATATGAACACGAGCTTGCTACTCGTGTTCAACGAAAGGAATATTCAAAAAGGTCAGACCGTCATCCTTATCACATTCTCAGGGTGCAAAATTTCTTAACTTATTACAGGTTTTGAAAAGGAGTCCGGAAATAGTTGTTCAAACCTGATATTATTTTGATTATTTCAAACATTCCGGATTGTTTATTTGTCATATTAATCAGTTACATTCTGAAAGGGCATTATGTTTTTTATGAATAACTGAATTAATGATTAGATCTGGAAATATTAATATGTCAAAATTACCTGAAAACATTAAAACCGGACAGTTGTCAAACCTATTGGGAAAACCATTCATTAAAGTCATTGATGTACGGCCTGTTGATGCCTACAATGGCTGGGCTCTCCATAATGAAAGACGAGGCGGCCATATTAAAGGTGCCAAAAGTCTGCCTGAAAAATGGCTAAAGTACCTCGACTGGATTGAAATTGTGAGACAAAAGAAGATCTCGCCTGAAGATGATCTTATTATTTATAGTTATAAAACTGAAAGTGCAGAAAATGTTGCACGAAGGTTCCTTAAATCCGGTTATGAAAAGGTCAAAATATATGAGGGCTTTTTGGATGAATGGATAAATAACCCTGACTTGCCGATGGAGCATCTGGCTAATTACCAGCATCTTGTATCCGCAGAATGGGTTAATACTCTTATTTCAGAAGGTAAACCGGCCAGGTTCAATAATAACAAATACGTTTTGGTTCATTCTCATTACCGCAATCGCGATGCTTATCTGACAGGTCATATTCCGGGAGCAATCGATATGGACACTCTTGCCCTGGAAGAGCCTGAGACATGGAACAGGCGTTCACCACATGAGTTAAAGCGGGCACTCGAAAAGCATGGTATTTCTTCAGATACCACAGTCATTTTATACGGAAAATATATGGCTCCTGATAACCAGGATGAATTTCCGGGAAGTGCCGCAGGAGACATCGGAGCAATGCGCTGTGCATTTATAATGATTTACGCCGGTGTAAAAGACGTGCGTGTATTGAATGGCGGTTTTCAATCGTGGCACGATGCCGGATTTGAAATTAGCATGGACGACGTGCAAAAACAGGAAAAAGAATTCGGCGCTGCTATTCCAGCAAAGCCATATCTGGCAGTTGATACACCTGAAGCAAAACGTATACTTGCATCTGAGAATGCTGAGCTGGTTTGTGTCAGAAGCTGGCCCGAGTACATTGGAGAAGTAAGTGGATATAATTACATTAAACCCAAAGGACGTATACCGGGCGCTGTTTTCGCTGATTGCGGAAGTGATGCATACCACATGGAAAATTACAGGAACCTCGATCTTACCACCCGCGAGTATCAGGAAATTGCGGATACCTGGACCAAAAATGGAATAACACCTGACAAACATCTGGCATTTTATTGCGGAACAGGCTGGAGAGGAAGCGAGGCATGGTTCAATGCCTGGCTTATGGGCTGGCCTATGATCTCGGTGTACGACGGCGGCTGGTTCGAATGGAGTGCAGATCCTGACAATCCAATTGAAACAGGCATTCCTCAAAATGTAAATAAAAAATCAATAGTAATTTAAAGATGGAGAAATATGTTGGTTGCACACCTGCCAGGGCATATGATTCATCCGACTGTGTCGGAATTAATTTTAAATGCTTCAGGATTAATAAACATTTAATAAGACAATGGAAAATCTGACACTTCTTTCAGACCTGGCGAATGATACCTTGCTTGGGCTTTCATCTAAGTCCAAATATCTTCTTTCAAAATATTTCTATGATGATATCGGGAGCAGTATTTTCCAGGATATTATGAAAATGCCGGAGTATTACCTCACCGGGTGCGAATACGAAATATTCAATACACAAAAGAACCAGATTATTGATGAGTTCATTAAAGATGGTACTGTTTTCGATCTTTTTGAGCTGGGTTCCGGAGATGGACTAAAAACCAAGATCCTATTAAATTCACTGGTTGTCAAGGCATTAACACTAAGGTATATTCCAATAGATATTAGCGCTAAAACCAATAATGATCTCGAGAAAAGTCTCGCCAGCGAATTACCATCTCTTAACGTTAAGGTTGAGACAGGTGATTTCTTCAGAGTAATCAAAAGAATGAACGGTTATTCCGTTAAAAAAAAAATTATCCTTTTTCTGGGCTCAAACATCGGAAATTTTCAGGATGAAGAGTTAAACAATTTTCTGAGGCATCTGTCGGAATTTACTCACGCAGGTGACCGGGTAATGATCGGTTTCGACCTGAAGAAAGCGCCGGAAATAATACTGGAGGCATATAATGATCCTGGTGGCCACACCCGCAGGTTCAACCTGAACCACCTGGCAAGGTTGAACAGGGAACTCGGAGCTGATTTTAACCTGGATAATTTTGATCAGCACTCAGTATACAATCCTCAGTCCGGTGAGGTTAAAAGCTTTCTTGTTTCAAAAAAGGAGCAATCAGTGCACATTGAAGCGCTGGGAAAAACATTCCGCTTTGCCAGATGGGAAGCCGTACTCATGGAGGTATCCAGGAAATTCAGTCTTGAGACAATTGAAGATTATGCCGCAACGAACGGATTCAGAGTTGTTAAACATTTTATGGACAAAAAGAACTGGTTTACCGATTCATTATGGATTAAAAAATGAGGAAAGAACATTTTGGCCCGGCATTAAACAAGCTGGTTAGGGGTCACTGGTTCGTCTCCAGTATAACCCACCTTTGGCCCCTCCGAAGCTTTAGCGCAGGAGGGATTCGCGCTTTCCTGAAAAGCGTGATGAAATCTTATACAATGTATCCTGATATCTTCTTTCCATAAAATGATTCCCAGGTAATGATCCCGGGTGCTATGAGCCCTGTAAGGTCATATACTCCTAAGTGGAGGAATACCTTCGGTGACTAGATTTTCCGTCACTGGAATTACAGGCTGCTGGGCTGAAATACCATAACCTGTTAGGATGAGTAAGAAAAGAATTCTCAAAGCTTTCATACCTGATTGATTTGTCAATTGAAAGATAAACAATTCAACCGAACCTGAATGGACTATTATTTTAGATAAAGCCAGGAATTCAAAGATTCACAATTTAATTTCATTAGTATGATTAAAGTTTCATTTCATATGTAAATATTACTATATATTGCCATAAGAAACCAAAATTATTATAACTGCGTTATTTTTTTTTATCTCCTTTAATTATTGAATAGATCTTTAAGTTGACTCCGGTGAATAAAAAGTTTGAATTATGATAAATTCGAATAATTAAGTTTTTTGCATTGGTTTTCTTAATGTTTTTGCATCTTTGATCTAAAGACGTCAATGGAATAATATTTACAAAATTTTTATTTGTGGATAATGAAATATTCAAATCAGCAACTGAATAATGGCATCAGGCAAGGTGATGTTGCTGTTTTTGAAGAGCTCTACAGGCAATACTACATTTATCTGTGTCTGATTGCCGAACATATTGTAAAAAATCACTCTGATGCTGAAGAAGTTGTATCGGATGTATTTGTGAAACTGTGGACGATAAGAGAAAAAACTGAAATTACAACTTCCATTAAGGCATATTTAGTCAAAGCTGTTCATAATACCTCAATTAACTACCTCGAAAAGCTTAAATTCGAAAATAAACTGACTGATAGCCTGAGCAAATTAGATTATGAATTACTTGCCTGGAATAGTGATTATCCGCTTGGACAGCTCTATACAAAGGAGATTATGGAAATCCTTGATCATGGAATTAATACACTTCCTGAATGTTGCCGGCAAATATTTTTACTTAGTCGCAATGAGGATATGAAGTATTGTGATATTGCCTGCAAGCTTGGGATTTCAGTAAATACCGTTAAGACACAGATGAAAATTGCGCTTTTCCGACTACGGGAATTCCTTCAGGACTACCTGATTATTCTTCTCATATTCATCTGGGTTTGATTATTCTTTCTTTTCCCTTCACCCTGTCATTATTATTTCCTGTCTTTAATATTAGAAAACAAATTATGAAGAAGAACGAAAACATAAATGCGGAAGAAAAGTTAATTCCAGGATATCTGAAGGGTGAATTAACTGTTGAAGAGACAAGACAACTTATCGACTGGATTAAGTTGAGTAATGAGAATAGACGGTATTTTGATGAATATTGTGAAATTTGGATAACAAGTAAAGCATCTTTAAAAAACCCGCGATATAGTGTTCAGTCGGGATTCTGGAAATTTAAACAAAGAATAAAAAACGATAAAGAAGTTTTTACAGGTATTCCTAAAGTCCATTGGCTGCGAACCATAGTTAAATATGCTGCGATACTTATTATTGCTTTCTCTTTAAGTGGAGTTTGGTTTTATTTTAAAGGAATGAATCATAAATCAATTTCACAACTTTCATACAGTGAGTTGATTGTCCCCAAGGGTTCCTGTGCCCAGGTTAAATTGTCAGATGGAACAGCAGTTACATTAAATGCAGGGAGCAGATTGAAATATGAAAGCAACTTTGGTATTAGCGACAGGGTAGTCGAGCTGGAAGGGGAGGCATATTTCAAAATATCTAAAGATCCGGATAGGCCCTTTATTGTTAAAACGTCTCATTTAAACGTCCTTGCCACTGGAACGGCTTTTAATGTTAAAGCCTATTCAGAAGACAAAACAATTGAGACTACTCTGGTGGAAGGATCTGTAAGAATAGAAGAAGTTAGTGATAATAGAGACATCCAAAGAAGGATTCTTAAACCAAACCAGAAACTTACTTTTTTCAAGGAAGATTCAACATTAGTTGAAGAAACGGTTATTGTGAAAGAAAAATCTAAAAAGGATATTCAACCATTGCCATCGCAAAAAGTAAAGGGAGTCTCCAGAATAGTTACAGAAAATGTCAATGTTGAGCCTTTAATATCGTGGAAAGGAAACCGGTGGATTTTTGAGAAGCAGAGTTTATCAGAGATTGCAACTGAACTCGAACGCAAATTTGATGTCGAAATAGTTTTTGAGTCAGAGGAGTTAAAAGCTTTTCGTTTCACTGGGATCATGCTTGCAGAGCCTATCGAACAAGTACTTCAGGTAATGAGTATCTCGGCACCTATTAATTTCAAACTTAAAGGCAGAGTTGTTACCTTATCTGAAAACAAAGGATTTGAAGAAATTAAAAAACGATTGTATAAAAAACAATAAATTTAAGTAGTCAGAGGTCAAACCTAATAAATGCCAGCCTATGAAAATACTTTAGATGATAAAAACAAAAAGCGCAGGATGCTGAAACACCCCGCGCCATGTTTTTACAAATTTCACCAATGTAACTTTTTCAGGAGAACATTGGATTGTTAAACATTAAAACATAACAAAATTATGAAAAAAAACCTTCTAAACCATATCCTTTCTACTCACACGGGATTAAATAAGATTTTTCTAACCATGAAACTAGCTCTGATTATCGTTTTTATAAGCGTTTTGCAAGTTAGTGCAACTGTGTATTCTCAGATTAGCGTCACTTTGGATGTTCAGGATCAATCTCTTCGCGACGTACTAAAATCAATCGAACAACAGACTCAGGTCCGGTTTTTTTATAGCGACGATTTATTGGTAATGAATGAACGGATTGACTTAAAAGCAGATAATAAAAATATCATAGGCGTGCTGGATGATATTTTTTCAGAATCTCCATTGACCTATAAAGCTTATGCTAATGATCTTATCGTAATAGCACCCAGGGAGATGTTACAGCAAAATAAAGTTTCGGGTACTGTAACTGATAAAAATGGAGCGCCTCTTCCGGGTGTATTTGTTGTTGTTACCGGAACAACCCAGGGAACGATAACTGATATTGCAGGTAAATACAGTATAGCAATTCCCCAAGGCTCAAATAGTCTGACATTCTCATTTGTCGGGATGGATCCGCAAATTATTAACATCGGAACCGAGTCCCAGATTA
The DNA here is from genome assembly GCA_038325595.1 of Bacteroidales bacterium. Taxonomy (GTDB): domain Bacteria; phylum Bacteroidota; class Bacteroidia; order Bacteroidales; family VadinHA17; genus LD21. The sequence continues at coordinate 6,431 of JBBQJD010000027.1, forward strand.
ATGTCACAATGGCTGAATCAGCAATTGGACTGGATGAGGTTGTGGTAGTCGGTTACGGCACTCAGACAAAAGCTATGCTGACATCATCTATTGGAACAATAAATACGACTCAGCTTCAGGATAAAGCAGGTCTCTCATTTTCAGAAGCTATGGTTGGTCAGGTTGCAGGAGTCCAGATTCAACAGACGACAGGGGCTCCCGGTGGTGGTTTTTCCATTAAAATCAGGGGAACAGGTTCAATAACCGGAGGCAGTCAGCCTTTATATGTTATTGATGGTGTTCCCATCGATAATGTCATTGGAACCCAGGCCGTTCAGTCCAGCATGTCAACCTACATTACTTCAAACGGGCAGCAGGCCCAGAATCCGATGGCAACCATAAACCCTAACGATATCCAATCAATCGATATCCTGAAAGATGCCTCTGCTACAGCTATTTATGGATCCCGTGGTTCCAATGGTGTTATATTGATTACCACCAAGCAGGGAGTTTCAGGAAAGCCAATATTCTCTTTAAATGTATCGACAGGAATACAAAGCCTTTCCAAAAAAGTTGACATGATGAACCTGGAGGAATATGTTCCAATGGAAACCCTGAGGAGAAACAGTCAATGGGTACTTTATGGAACAGGGGCAAACCGTCAGCCGGACGATCCTAATTCTGTAAGATCCAATAACGGATATAAGATACCACTGGAATTTAGTAACCCGTCAAATTTTAAGGATACCGATTGGCAGGATGAGTTAATTGAAAATGCTCCAATTCATACTGCTCAGTTATCTGTATCGGGAGGTTCTGAGAAAACCCGTTTCTACCTGTCAGGTGATATGGTTGATCAGGATGGGATATTGATAAATACAAGCTTCAGGAAATTTTCATTAAGGACTAATGTTGATACTGAAATATCGAAGAAAGTAAAAATGGGCTTCAAAATCAACCCCTCTTACAATAAAAGCAATATGAACCAGGCAGGAGGTTATGGCGGCACAATAGCTCATGGTATTATGAATTTACCTCCTACTTACAGAGCTTACAAAGATGATAAGAGTTATGAATATTATAGTCCGTACTATACCTACGGAGATGGCACTTTTGATTATTCACCATTCAATAATCCCGTTGCCAGATCAAAGGAAACTGAAATGATCTTTGACCAGACCAGACTTTTGTCAAGCGCTTATGTTTCGGTTGATATTTTAGAGGATTTAACCTTTAAATCATCAATAAGCACAGATATCAACTCATTCTCTTATAATCAGTATACTCCTTCAACCGCGGGATCTCCGAATACTGTTTGGGTGAATGGCAGTTTAAGTGCTTCGAGGAATATAAACTGGGTAAATGAAAACACACTTACCTATGCGCATACATTTAATCAAGTGCATAATCTGGTAGTACTGGGTGGATTTACAGCACAAAAATCATATTTTGACTTTAATGATATGGGTGCCGATGGTTTCCCGAATGATAATGTTCACACTCTGAATGCCGGTACAGTTTATGGAGGTTCACAAACCAAGTCAGAATGGTCATTATTGTCTTATCTGGGAAGAGTGAATTATGATTTTAACAAGAAATATCTTATTACCGCCACTCTTCGCGCTGATGGTTCTTCACGTTTTGGTTCGGAGAATAAATGGGGTATATTTCCTTCAGCTTCAGTAGGCTGGCGTATATCAGAGGAAAACTTCATGGAAAACTTTAGTACTATCAGCGAGCTGAAAGTAAGAGCCAGTTACGGTACAACTGGGAATAATGACATTCCTGACTATGGGTCTATTGGCTCCATAGGAGCAAGTAATTATATTTTAGGCCCCGGCAGCGGATCAATAGTGAATGGATTGGTTCAAAACACGATCTCTAACAGAGAACTTGGCTGGGAACAGACCAAAGAAGTTGATTTGGGCTTAGACTTGGGATTATTCAAAGACAGAATTTATATAAGCGCTGATTATTATAATTCATTGACCACCGGATTGCTCCTTTATGTACCGATACCACTTATAACGGGCTTTGAATCTGCTCTCCAGAATATTGGAGAGGTGAGAAACATGGGGATGGAATTTGTAGTTGGTACAAAGAACATCGTAAACAGCGACATTAAGTGGAACACAAATTTTAATATTTCATTTAACAGGAATACTGTTGAATCATTGGGACTGGGTGATTCTCCTATTATAGTAGGGCCAAGGAATTTCTTTAATGAGTTGGCTTATATTACCACTGTTGGTCAACCAATTGGAAGCTTTTATGGTCTTATTTGTGAAGGCGTTTATATGACTCAGGCAGAGGCTGATGCAGATCCTGCTAAATTTTCCAGAGCAGGAGCAGGTGATATGAATTTTAAGGATATCAGTGGTCCTGATGGTACGCCTGACGGAGTTTTGAATTCTTACGATAATACTGTTATAGGTAACAATCAACCTGATTATATATGGGGTTTAACCAATACTGTAACTTTCAAAGGGCTTGATTTTAATCTGACATTACAAGGTGTTCATGGAAACCAGGTTATGGAAGGTCAATTAAGAAACCAGTACAGATGGTTCGCTGGTGAAAATATAGATTACTGGAAGTCAGAGGCTGAACCGGGAGATGGGAAAACACCCAATCCGGGAGGAGTCAATCAGAACAGGACCGTTTCAACCTGGTGGCTTAAGGATGGATCATTCCTTAGATTTAAAAATATAACATTAGGGTATAGTCTGCCCACTAGTATTTTTGGTGATAAAATTAGCAGAGCCAGGCTTTACGTTGGAATTGAAAATCTTTTAACAATTACAGATTATCCCGGATTTAACCCTGAAATTAACTCTGGTGAAGGTGATGATTATAATCAGCTGACTCCGGGTCTGGATTTTGGCGGATATCCTCTTGCACGTACATTCACATTTGGTCTTAATGTGTCATTTTAGGGATTTGTAATTGTTAAAACATAAAAATTAAAAAAATGAAATATATAAATGAAATATTAAAAGCTATACGACTTTTAGTTATCATGGCATCTTTTGCTTTGGTTTCGTCATGTGAAAAATTTCTTGATTTAGCACCAATGTCATTTTCAGGCGTGGATGGATTTTATAAAAAAGAATCTGATTTCATGCAGGCCGTTAATGGTACTTATGCGACCCTTAAAGGGGAGTATAGCTATGGGTATTATCTGCTGTTTGCAGACTTAAGGGCTGACAATACGACAATGCTGGGTCCGGGAGGAGGTACCGAAGAACAAAAGATCTCAATTGACAACTTTAGTCTTGATCCTACCAACGAACATATGCTTACTTTTTGGAGAGTCAGTTACTTAACCATACAAAAGGCTAATGGGGTTTTATCGAAGATTAAGGGAGTTGATTTTGAGCAGGTTAGAAAGGACCAATACTCAGGAGAATGCCTTTCAGTCAGAGCCCTTACTTACTTTAATCTTGTAAGAATATTTGGAGGAGTCCCATTAATTACCACTGGTGATGTTAATATAGGTGAGAGCTATAATACCCCGAGGTCTTCAGTTGATGAGGTTTATAATCTTATAATAGCTGATCTGACTGAGGCCATTGGTCTTCTGCCTGAAACATACTCTGCAGAGAATGCTGGAAGAGTTACCAAAGGAGCTGCTCAGACCCTTTTAGGACAAGTATATCTGACTCAGCATAAGTTTGCTGAAGCTGTGGCACAATTCAGCACTGTAATTAATAGTAATCAATATTCACTTTTACCTAATTATGAGGATAACTTCACAGGTATTGATCAGGGAAATTCAGAAGCAGTATGGCAGATATTGTTTATGAGTGGGACAGTCGATCTGGGAAGTAATTTTCCTAACTGGCACGGTCCTGTTGGTTCAGACGGTGTTTTAACAAGTACTGGAGGTGCCTATGGCTTCAATCAACCTACTCTTGATATTTATAATTCTTACACTGCAGGTGATTTAAGGAGAGATGTTTCCATTGGTCTGGGTTATACCAACGCTCAGGATGTCTATGTGCCTTCGAGGTATGTGAAATTGTATGTTGACCTAAGTGATGGAGATGGATATCTTGATTCAGATGCAGACTGGAATCTTTTCAGGTATTCTCATGTATTGCTCATGTGTGCTGAAGCCTTAAACGAGGTGAATAATGGTCCCACGGCTGATGCTTATACTTATATTAATTCAGTAAGAGAGCGGGCAGGGCTTACAGATTTATCCGGTCTGTCACAAAGTGATTTTCGTAATGCTGTTTATCTGGAGGAACGGTTGGAAGTAGCTTTCGAGGGACACAGATGGTTTGATCTGATACGTACCGGGCAGGCCTTAACTGTCATGAATTCCAAATTAGGTGGAACCGATCCGGTTGGTCCAAGTGACGCAATTAATGAAGACGACCTGCTGTACCCTATTCCTGAAAGTGTAATAACAACAAGTAGTCCGGGTGTTATAACACCAAACCCGGGATACTGATCCTTAAAAAGTATCTGAAATCTCTATAGACAAAAAATATTATAACGTACAATTTAAAAGGATTTTTCTAAAGATCAGGTAGTTCATATGTTTTAGGTGTTTTAGGGTTAGTGATTAGTGAGCCCCAGTCTGATAAATTGGGGCCACTTTTTATACATTCAAATTCATGTGTTAGCATTAAAGTTATAATTGAGTAATTCTGAAAAGTGTATCTTGTCTGTAAATAACTTGAGTGGGCTTGCTAATTTTATCTACATTATGATGTTAAAAAGAACAAACTGGCTGGGGTTTGTCATTATTCATGTTGCATTTATGGGCCTTTGGGGGGCTCTCATTGAGATTCCCGAAAAAAGCGGATTTCCTGCAACTCTGGGATATATAGTCTGGACTTTAACTATGATTCCCGCGGCAATTATTGCATTAATAAAGATTAAATGGAAACCAGAGCATGACAAACGCTCTGTTTTAATGGGCTCTTTTGCAGGATTTTTGGGGGCAGCAGGGCAACTCGTTCTTTTTCTAATATTGAAAAAAGCCCCAGCATACCTTGTCTTTCCTTTACTCTCATTGACACCAGTTGTAACGATTTTATTATCTGTGATATTCCTGAAAGAAAAAACCGGCCTTCTGGGATGGATTGGGATCATCATAGCCTTTATAGCGATATTATTACTCTCGTTTCAACCTGCAGGGGGAAAGAGTTTTAATGGTTATTTGTGGATTTTATTATCGGTAATCCCATTACTTGCATGGGGAACACAGGGTTTTATTTTGCGATTTGCCAATGAGACGATGAAAGCCGAAAGTATTTTCTTCTACATGGCACTGACATCGATATTACTTATTCCGGTTGCCTGGCTCATGACAGATTTTTCCCTGCCTGTAAATATGGGATTCAAAGGGCCTGTTCTTGCAGGTATGATACAGATATTAAATGCCTTTGGTGCCCTTTGTCTGGTATATGCTTTTCGTTATGGAAAGGCAATAATTGTTGCGCCAATGACTACAGCTCTTTCACCGGTAATTACTGTTGTTATTTCATTAACAATTTATTCCATTATCCCTCATCCGATAATTATCACAGGAATGTTGTTAGCAATAACGTCTGCAGTTTTAATTGGTTTTGAAGAAATCAAAACGACATCTGTTTAATGAATAGAATATATCAATAGCAAAACTCTTAATAATAATATAGTCAATGGATTTTCATTTAGACAAAACTGTATGTCATATGGTTAAAAAAACCTGTAAGATTGTTTTACTTACCGCTCTGGGATTTCTTTACTGTTATAGCCTGCATGGACAGGCAAAAATAAAAGAGGAGATCATAAAGATTAAGACTTATCCGTTTTCTGATCCTAATCCTGTTACCTCTCTGGCTATTAATCAAACGGTTTCACTTTTTTATCCTTACTATGTTTTTGACGGATACTCTGACAAGAGTGTTGCAAAGGATTGGAAAGTAGTCACACTCGAGAATGATTTTATTAATGTAAAAGTACTTCCTGAAGTAGGTGGCAAAGTATGGGGTGCTATTGAGCAATCTACCGGTCTGGATTTTGTCTATCTGAACCATGTACTTAAGTTCCGTGCAATAGGAATAAGGGGCCCATGGACAAGCGGAGGCATAGAACACAATTTTGGACTGGACCTTGGTCATGCTCCCTGGACATCCTCCCCGGTCGATTATATATTAATGAAAAATGCCGATGGTAGTGTCAGTTGCGTTGTTGGAGGCATGGATCTGGCGTCGCGCACACAATGGAGGGTTAATATCAGGCTCCCCGAAGATAAAGCCTCTTTTGAGACATCCAGCATATGGTATAATCCTAATCCACTGCATGATGCATATTTATCGTGGGAAAATGCAGGATATAAAGCTACAGACGACTTACAATTCTTTTTCCCGGGTAATTACTACATAGGTCACGATGGTGCCGTTAATGACTGGCCAATTGACAGTCAGGGACGAAATCTTTCAATGTACAGGGAAAACAATTTTGGAAGCAGCAAATCTTATCATGTTTCAGGATTCTACTCGGATTGGTTCGGGGGGTACTGGCACAATTCCGAATTTGGATTTGGTCACTGGTCCCCCTATTCTGATGCTCCGGGAAAGAAAATTTGGATATGGTCGCTGGCCCGTGAAGGAGCAATATGGGAAAATCTTCTGACAGATAATGACGGCCAGTATATTGAGGCCCAATCAGGAGTTAAATTTAATCAGGCAAGCTATGAAAGTGGTTTTAACAGTCCGTATGATCAACTTTCAATCAGACCATATTATTCAGAGACCAAATCAGAATTATGGTTTCCTGTTAAAAAAACAGGCGGTATGGTTGATGCTTCACCTGCGGGAACTCTTAACGTTCTTGCTCAGTCTGACAGCCTGGTTATCACAATAAGCCCTGTTATTTCAATTGATGATTCTCTTGCTCTGTTTCTAAACGGACACAAAAAATATTCTGCTTATATCAGGATTAAACCTATGCAGCCATTCCGGAAAGCATTTGCACTTAAAACATCTGAATCAGATAAAGTTATTGTAACGGTTGGAAATAATCTTTTGTCGTATAACTCATCTAATCACGATATTGCTACTGAGAGACCTGCAAGATCAAATTCAACAATGGATTATAATTCTGCAGAACATCTTTTTATGCTGGCGGAAGATATGAATGCCATGAGAGATTATGAAAGAGCAATGAAGTTTTACCTTGAATGTATTCAGCAGGTACCTTCCCATACTAAAGCATTGTACAGGATCTCTGAACTCTGTTACCGTATGGCGCAATACCAGGAAGGATCAGACATGGCAAAAAGGATTCTTGAAATAAATACTTATGATGGCGGAGCCAATTTCATTTACGGAGTTATAAAAAAAAGAACAGGGGAACTTATAAAATCAGAGGAGGCTTTCAGTATATCATCCAGAACGATGGAATTCCGGTCAGGCTCTTATCTTGAGATAGCAGGTATAAGACTTAAGCAAAAAGACTTTACCGGAGCCATAGAGTATGCGCTTAAAGCAATTGATTATAACCGCTTTAACATTACTGCTTATGAATATCTGACATCAGCTTATAGAAAAATGAAGAAATATCCTGAAGCCAACAGCATTATAAGTGATATTCTTGCTCTTGATCCGCTGAATCATTATGCCCGCTTTGAACAGTACCTGATAAATCCGGAAGATGAAAATCTTAATACGTTCAAGTCACACATAGTCAATGAGTTGCCACATGAAACATACCTTGAACTTGCAATAGAATATTCAAATAATGGCATGGATGCTGAAGCAATCAGTGTACTTGAACAAGCCCCCTCCTATCCCATTGTATTCTATTGGCTTGCATATCTTTACCGGGAATCAGCTCCGGAAAAAAGTAAGGAATACCTTAAAAATGCAGTAGAAATATCTCCATACCTTGTATTTCCATTCCGGCAGGAGACCATAGAGGTATTGAACTGGTCAATGCAAATGAATGACTCATGGAAAACAAGATATTATCTCGGGCTCATTTACTGGCACATAAACCGTCCCGGAAAAGCAATTGAACTATTCGGGCAATGCGGCGATACACCTGACTATGCACCGTTTTACATTGCAAGAGGTATCTTATTTCAGTCCAATAATATTAATCATATATCTCAAAACACTGATTTTAAACATGCCGTAAATATCAATCCTTCAGAATGGAGGTCATGGCATTATTTAAGCAGTTATTATCAAAAGACGGGGGAATTTCAGGAACAGTTGAAAACTTCAGAAGAGTCGTATAAATTGTTCCCGATCAATCCTGTTATATGTATTGATTATGCCAAAGCCCTCATAAATGCAGGCAGTTTCAGAAAATGTCTGAAAGTGCTTGAAAATATAACCATATTACCACAGGAAGGAGCACATGAAGGCCATGATCTGTATGAAATGGCAAACTTGTCAATTGCAGTCGGATTGATGGAACAAAACAAATTCAGCGAGGCCATTAAATATATAACTGATTCAAGAAAATGGCCGGAAAATCTGGGTGCAGGTAAGCCCTACGAACCTGACACCCGATTTCAGGATTATATCTCTGCATATTGCTTCAAAAGGCTTGGTAACAGTAAATTAGCTGATGTTTACTTTGCAGGGATAATCAGCTATTCTGAAAAAAACTGGCACAATAATGTGGAACCTGCGAATATATACATATCAAATCAGGTGTTCAGCAAATGTGGAAAGCAAAAGGAGGCAGCTTTTTATATGGAGAACTGGAAAGCTGAACAGGATTCCCTTCTCAACTGGAAAATTTCAGAAGGTTCTTCTGCAACAAAAGCACAATGGATTCTGACAATATACAATGGTGAAGAGGAAAAAAGCAAAATACTGGAGAAGGAGTTAACATCAATTCCTTCTGAAAGCAGGTTCCGGTTATTTCTTAAAACAATGGCTATCATAAATCAGGAAAAATAGAAAGTCCAATGAGAAAAGTGATTTATTACTTAATAGGTCTTGGGTTTGGTTTAATACCAACACATCTTATAGCCCAAAGCCTCATTGCTTCATTTGAAAAAGAAGATGATTTTAAAAATATCGTAGTCACACCTGGTGTTGAGGTTTCACGTTCTAATTATTTTCCGGCCCTGGGTTCCTATTCATGTAAAGTTGTTTTTCCTGAAAACGGAGGCAAAATATCCTTTAACGAAATAAAAACCTTTCTCAACAACAGTGTAGAGGGGGGGACTAACGGATTGAATGATAATGTTCTGCTTCTTTTTGTATGGTCAGGCAAAGCAACAGATATTACTCTTACCATCACTGGTGCTGATGGCCTGGCATTAAACAAACAATACCCTGTTAAGCAGGGAGCCAACCATATTCAGTTTCATCTTAACGATAATGGGAATCTGTTTCCAATAGAATCAATTTGCATAGGCGGGGCTAATTCCGATTTATTTTTTGACTATCTGTCTCTTGATACATATCAGCCTGTGCTTGACCATATGGGACGATGGGATGCAGAATATTCAGAAAAGATCGAATCACCGCATTATTCGTGGGGTTCCGGCTTGGCCAACGGTCCGATAAAATCATTTTCCATCTCACCGGTATTCGATGGCAGGGGAATCATTGAATTGGCAGAACGGCTTGATCTTGAAACTAATGTAGTTACCATTGACAGAGCTGAAGGTGGTGATAAGTGGGGATTTGGAGATTTCTATGGCCGTCGCAGTACCGGGAGCAATATAACAAAGGCCAATGCATTTAGTCTGGCCCATAATTATATTGCCAGCGATCTTTTATATGGCCCCGAATACGATGTTATTATCTGGCCCGGACTTCATAGTTGGGAGAGCTATCCGGTTCAGCTACGAAATGCACTTCTTGAACGGATCAAAAATGGAACTGGCCTGGTACTTCTTTTTCCGGTAAGCGATGAGCCCGGGAGTGATGGACTGTGGAGCATTTCGCCATTAATCAGTACGCTGGCAGGGAAGTCCCAGTCCAGAATACCAGACCGGGAGATGTCAGAGTGGCCGGCAAATCTTGACTCTTCACAATGGAAACCAGTAAAAGATCATTACATAACAAGGGGAGTATTGTTTGATGCTTTCCCCTGGAAACATATCGGAGTTTATCCATACAGCGAAAACAAAGGAGAACTTTTATTAAAAACTACAGCTGGAAATCCGGTGCTTGCTGTTGGTAGCTACGGTAAAGGCCGGGTAGTGGCTTTGGCTTATCCCGAGATTGGATTGATACCACGTGTTGACAATATTTGGGAAACGGGGCTTAATTATCCTTACTGGGAATATATGTGGTCATTTCTGGCAAAGGCTGTAATCTGGGCATCAGATAAAGAGCCTGAAATACATATCGGCAGAGCAGTTCAGGATAGAAATGGAATAACAGTGGACCTTGTTAATGTTTCAAAAAAGCTTACATTATTTGTCCAGATAACCGATGATTTTGGTACTACTGAAGAAGAAATATCGGTATCGGTAAATGCAAAACAGAATAGTACCCCCATATCATTTAAAAAGAAGTTGAAGGGTGGAAAACACCTTGTCAATATTCAGCTCAAAGAGGAAGGGAAGGTGTTTGACTGGTATTCATTAATGATTGAAGTACCCATTAGTGGAGAGATATTCTCACTTGAAAATAATGAATCAGAGATATCGGTTGGAAGGGAAGTAAGAACAAGAGTCACACTGAAATCTGATATACCTGTAAAAGGAAACCTGGTTGCCCATCTGTATGACAATTATGGCAGGCTTGTGGATAAGAATATCACAGAAGTTTCTTTCAAAGGAACAAAATCTTTTAGTACTACATTAAATTCAAAAGATGTTCTGACTCATCTGGGAAGATCCGAATTCCTGCTTATGGCAGATGGAGAACAGCTTGACCGAAAGGTGAAAGAATTATTCTTCCTTCAGCCTAGAATATGGGATGATTATGACGTAACAATGTATCATTTCGGACCTGAACCGATACCTGGAACATGGGAAACTGTTGACAGGCAGCTTCGGGAATTGAACGTTACCACCCTCGCTGCATATACTATATCAAACAGCAAGCATGCAAATTACAAAATGCAGGCACAAACAAGGATTAAAGGAGTTGAATCCCCCGACAGAGGACCTGATTTGGAATATTATGATTCAATAAAAGCCAGATATCTTAAGACAGGTGACAAAATGATACTTAAAAGAAAATATGGACTAAAAGACTCGGCATATCTTAATTCAATTCGTACAAATCTGACGAGTATGATAAATGACTGGAAAAAATTCTCGCCATCAGCTTATTATATTTATGAGGAACCTTCTGTAACCAGATATGACGATCCGCTGGATCTTTGTTTCAGGCAAAGTACATTGGATTCAATGAGGAACTGGCTAAAGGAAATTTACGGAAATTTAGGCGAGTTAAATAAACAATGGGGAACTAACTATGTCAGTTGGCCGGAGGTAGTGCCTGATGATGTATTTGAAGCCAGGAAAAGAGAGAATTTTTCTTCATGGGCCGACCATCGCACTTTCATGGAAAATTGCTGGGCTGATCAATTTAAATTCGTTCAGAATATTGTAAACGTAACTGATCCCGGAGGGCTTGTTCAGCTATCCGGAACACAGGCAGCAAGCTCTCACAATGGCTACGATTACAGTAAAATCAATCAGTATGTCGGACAAATGAATCCTTACGATATTGATAACCAGCTTGAATATCACCTTAATTTTAATCCTGACCTTAAAATCTCTGGTCAGGCAGGATACGGAGCACTGGGTAAAGGTGTGGTATACGATTTTTATAATCACCTGTTCCTGAAAGAAACCGGAGGATCCTATGTATTCTGGCAGGTATCATGTTTAAATCCCGATCTGAACATCTGCCAGAGTGGTTTAGATATGAAAACAGGCTTTGATGAGTTGTTAAAACGCGGAATTGGCAGATTAGTCAGCTCGTATCAACCTGAGAATGAGCTTAGAGTTGCAATACATTTCTCATATCCCAGTGTCCATGCAGCGTGGATTGCAGATGGGATTATTGACACAATCCCTGATGACGAAAATAACAGTGAGACCTTACTTCAATTCAACAGGAACAGGGATGGTTGGGTGAAGATACTCCACGATGCTGGAATAGGATTTAATTTTATTTCGTATAGTAACATTGAGAAGGGAGGATTAATCGAAAATGGATATAAGGTTCTCATCTTGCCCATGAGTATGGCATTAAGCAACGAGGAAATCATTAATATTAAGAAATTTGTGAAACAAGGAGGTATCCTTATTGCCGATGCCTTTCCAGGAATCATGGATAATCACACAAAATTCCGTGAAGAAAGAGCTCTGGCCGACGTTTTTGGCATTAACCCCAGGCGTTTCAACAGTAGCGAAATAATAACGCCAAAATCTGAGCCAGGTTTAAAGATAATTACTGCTGAATCCTTATTAATAGAGAATGAAAATCTACAATTACTGGAAAACAAATTTGGAGATGGGAAAGCTTATCTCTTAAACTATTTTATGGAAAAGTACCCTGAAGAAAAACTCATCAGGAAAAATTTGGAATCGCTTACAAAACTTAAAAAAATATTTGACAATGAAGTACTCAGGCCCGACATCAATATCGCTTCGCCGGCCGGTGCCCCTGAGTTCAGCATCGAAAAATACGTGCTTTCCGGCGCAGGTGGTGTCAGATTATTGGGCTTGCTGCCAGGTAAAAATGGTAAGGACAGGGACGTTGTCATTCAGTTAAAAGAACCATCGCATCTATATGACATCCGTAATAAAAAATATTTAGGCCGGGCCAACGAATTCAAAGTAAGTATTAAAAACTCGGTACCTGAACTCTTTTGCATTTTGCGGAGTAAAATTGAAGATCTAAAAATCAGCGCATCAACACTTGTAACAACAGGAGAAAGCATTATCCTGGATTTTAACATAAATGGAGAAAACAACTCAACTCTTAATTCTGTTGCAGTCATTGAAGTATTTAATCCGAAGGGTGAGAAGGTAAACTATTATAGTAAAAACTGCAATATAATTAATGGCTCAGGCAGTAATAGATTTAATATTGCATTGAATGATCAGAAAGGAATCTGGAGAATATGTCTGACTGAAGTTATAAGCAATATTCAGAAAGAAGTTTTCATTACCGTTAAATAACTCCTTAGATTAGTTTCCTATGAACCCTGTATTATTATTAATGTGAAGTTGAAATACTTTTTTACCATATTATTCCTCATACTCTTACCTCTTTCTGTCTATTCCTTCACAGATGAAAGCCACTACAGTGTGACCTTTGGAAGCACGAGGTATTTCAGGGTTTTTACTCCGGTAAATTATGCAGCTGGAAATTGTTCAAAGAGATATCCGGTAATATATTATTTCCATGGATGCGGGGGTAGCTATAAAAGCAGCGGTACCTATAGTTACTCCGACTACGGTCTGAAAGCGCCTGTGGCTATCAACAGAAACTATGATCCGGATTATGAGTTCCCCAATAATGCTGATTTCGAAAATTATTCGGATCAAAAAGATGTGATTATAGTTTGTGTGGATGGGAAAATATATGATCTTCCCAGTGGGTGTGGAGTCTATTTTCCTTCCCAGGCACGGGATTGGATTGGTAATTATTATAACTTTTCTGCGTATATACGAGAACTTTTTAATGTTGTTGATTCACGTTATAATACTAAAAAAGGTCCGGAATACAGAGCTGTATCAGGTCTTTCAATGGGTGGCCATATAGCAATATGGGTGGCGGCGGCAAATCCCCATCTTTTCAGTAGTGCCTCTGAATTTTGTCATTCGCCGAACTATTATGATGTAGGGGAACCTTCTTATGTAACTACCATAGATGTTCAGCAACTCTGGAGGAATTTGAGAGGCCTTCCTTTCAGACACTCGACAAATGACAGGGATTATTTAAAGTATTATACCGATGAGTTGCATTCTGTTTACTCGGGTGCAGGATTTGAAAATAATTATTATCTGGCCGATTTCTGCATGCATCATGCAGCGAGGATTGATTTACAATTTGATTTTCATGTCAGCCATTTTGCTACGCCAAAAAATTCAATACCCTGCTTTTCCTATATCAATTTATATCCAGGGTTTGAAGTATGGGGTTATGAATTAAATAGCAATAAGACAGGTAATGGATGGATCTACCTGCATTCTGTGACGAAAAATGGCCTTGGGTTATATACAAGGAAACGATTTCCCTGGGGTAATGGTCTTCCAAAATTTGATATTTCTTTAACCACCCCGCCAATTTATAACCCTGACAGTTCATATATAATTTCCCGGTACTCATACCGTTCTGAGGCATTTACAATTCAGAATATTGCAGCTGATGCTGAAGGCAGGTTGACATTATCCTCCTCAGGAGGGATTGGAGAAGAGATAGGTATAATTGACAAGTCTCTCCAACCTCCGGTTTTTGTGCTCACCGATACGGTAAATGAGAATATTTACCTGGAAAATAATATTGAGACCGCCGTTTCTTTTGATATTGTAAACTTGTCTTTGACACCGCAGAAAATCAATTTTATGATCTCGACAGAGAATGCTGAGCTGCTGACATTGCTTAAAAGTGGTAAGCAGATAACAATCCCGGCACAGAGCAAGGTACGAGTTGATTCACTTTGTATATGCAAAGGTGTATATCTTCCTTCCAATAGAAATATAGGGTATATTAAAATTACATCGTCAATAGATGGAATTGTTCAGGAGAGAGACCATCTTATCCAGGTAACAGTTAAAAATCAATTTTCACAAAGGGAACTTCTGGGCATTAAAATTTTTGACGGCAGATCAGATACTCTTCCATTATTTAAATATGGATGGGGAAAATGGACTGATCCTCTTTCATCAGGTGTAATATCAGAAGGTACAGGTAACGGAAACGGGAAAGCTGAATTGGGAGAGACTTTTTCTATCTGGATACAACCATCAAAGTCGTTTGATCCCACTGATTTAAATACCTGGCATCCTGTTGTACCGGTAAATTCAGATGAAAACAGGGATATTACTGTTGAGGAGGTAAAACAACATGATTTTAGTACAGGCAGAATGGTCCTTTCAGCCATGATCAGGTTAAATAGAATACCCACTAAAGGAAACCCGGTAAAAATACCAGTTCGATCAGAGTTCTTAAAGGTTCAGTCTCTGGAGAATGATTGCCACAGGAATAAAGCTGATAATTTTGGATTTTTCTACTACGAACTTCTTTTATATGAGGATGGTACGATATTCCATAGTATAAAACATTAATTATTTACAATGCGGACATTATTTGTAATTTTTGCTTTTCTATTTATGTTCATGGGTAGTATTTCAGCAAACGAGCTGGCTTGATGATGAGCTTAAGAGCGATTGGGAGTATTCCTCTGACAAATTTTGAATATCACTTTTAATTCTGAAATATGGAATATTATACAATTGATGACTTTTACCGGATTGAAAAAATTGATGCACATATTCATATAAATACTTTTAGAAATACACTGGCAGAACAGGCAGTAGAAGATAATTTTATTTTTATAAGCATTAATGTTGATGCATTCCCTGATTATTCCATTGAAAAGCAACAGGCCTTTACGGTAAAACAACATGAGAATTATCCGGACAGATTCTTTTATCTGACAACATTTCGTGTAAAGGGATTTGAAGAACCTGGCTGGCAGGATGATGTCCTGAAATATCTTAAGGAATCTTTTTCTAAAGGTGCTATAGGAGTAAAAGTCTGGAAGAACATAGGAATGGGCGAAAAAACCATAACAGGGAAAGATATTTTCATTGACGATCCAATATTTGATCCTGTTATTTCCTTCCTTGAGGGGGAAAAGATTCCACTGACAGGACATTTAGGTGAACCAAAAAGCTGTTGGTTGCCTCTCGATCAGATGATAATGCCTGGTGACATAGATTATTTCAGCAAGAATCCTGAATACCATATGTATTTGCATCCTGAAAGGCCATCATATAATATGCAAATTGAGTCCCGTGACAAACTATTGGAAAAACATCCTGGGCTGGTGTATGTCGGAGCTCACCTTGGTAGTTTGGAATGGAGCATTGATGAACTGGCAAAAAGACTTGATGCCTTTCCTCTTATGTCGGTTGACCTGACTGAAAGAATCTGTTATTTACAATATCAGTCAGTTCAGGACTGGGACAAGGTTCATAATTTTTTTCTGAAATATCAGGATCGGTTGTTGTATGGTACCGATATTATTTCAGATGGAACACAGAATCCGGAAGAGGAAAGAAAAAAAGCCCATGATTTGTGGATTAATGACTGGATCTATTTTAATACTGATAATTATATATCTGTTACAGGTTTTTCACATTTGTTCAGAGGATTAAAACTTCCTAAAAATGTTGTGGATAATATCTATTCAAAAAATGCGAGACGAATTTATTTACGAAACCAAAATATTTAGAAAATGACAAATATTATTCAGCTTAAAGATGGTAATCACCTGGCAATTCATAGAACCAGAACCTTTTTCAGTATTTCATTTTTAATGTTGATTTACATTCCTGAACTATGTTTCGGTTTTGTAAATGATCTTAGAAGCAATGGATTTAGCCTGATACCTGCACCACAAAAAGTGGAACTGACAGGAAGAAATATTGCTTTTAACAACAGTTGGAGTATCAGTTCCGGGCTTGATTTTAAAAGTATTTCCTTAAACAGACTTCAATCGTGCGCAAAGGAGTTTTATGGGATAGATTTTTCAAAAAGTGGTAAAAACAGGATTATTCTGGAGATAATTCCCGGTGTTGTTAACAACGGATTGGAAAAAGGACTTGCAGATCAGGCTTATTGTCTGAAGATTGCTGCCGGAAAAATTACAATCACAGGTAATACTGAAACAGGGCTGTTCTATGGTGTTCAAAGTTTTCTCCAGCTCTTACGGCCTGAGAGTACTGGCGGCTTTGCTTTGCCGGAAGGTACCATTACGGACTGGCCCGATCTGCAGTTACGTTTTATTCATTGGGATACCAAACATCACCAGGACAGGATTGAAACACTAAAACGATATCTTGATCAGGCTGCCTATTTTAAAGTAAATGCTGTTGCATTTGAGATAGAGGATAAGTATGAATATCCACGCCACCCGGTTATTGGGGCACCTGGTGCTTTTACTAAAGCAGAATTTCAGGATTTAACGGCTTATGCCCGCGAGCGCTTTATTCAATTAGTACCCGATGTACAAGCTCCTGCACACATGGGTTATGTTTTGAAACATAAGGAGTATGCTCATTTAAAGGCAGATGGGAGTAATTATCAGATTTGTATGTGCGATGAAGAGGCTATAACTCTCATTCAGGATATGTACCAGGATATGATTGATGCAACTCCCGGAGTAGATTATTTTTTAGTTTCAACTGACGAAGTCTATTTTGCCGGAATATGCGACAAATGCAAAAAAGAGTATAATGAAATTAACCGTAGCCAGGCATGGGTTGATTATGCTGTCCGCATGAACAAATGGATGTCAGAGCGTGGGCGGAGAATGATTTCATGGATAGAATATCCTTTATTGCCTGAGGATATTCATAAACTGCCTTCAGATATGATTGATGGTGTAGTGGATGTGGATTGGATTGATGAGCTTAACAGCGCAGGAATACAACAACTGATTTACAATTCAATTCAAGGTTCCGAATACCTTTTTCCTAACTATTTTCCATGGCAGTTCAGTGAATCCGGAATTAAAGGGAACCTGTATGGTGTTTCTGTTTCGGGTGTAAATGCCTTTAACAAAGGGGCCGATCTGTTAGGATCATTTACCGCAGCCTGGGATGATTCAGGCTTACATAACGAGTTGTTCTGGCTGGGATGGGTGACGGGGACTCAATATGCCTGGTCGCTTGGCAACCCGGCACTTGAACAAAATACCGCAGATTTTATGGATGCTTTCTATGGTTATAATTGTCAGGACATGGT
Organism: Bacteroidales bacterium; assembly: GCA_038325595.1. GTDB lineage: Bacteria > Bacteroidota > Bacteroidia > Bacteroidales > VadinHA17 > LD21. The sequence goes on from JBBQJD010000027.1 coordinate 24,325, forward strand.
GGAAATATATCGTTTGCTTGAAGACGGGGCCCGGTTTTATGAGGATCTGTGGGATAATGTCATCTCGAAAGAGAGAGGCCCGGGATATGGAGACTGGTATGGAAAGGGAATTAATACTGAACGGTTCGATCAGACACTTTCTACTCTGCCAAAAGCAGATTTATTGTCAGATACTGGCTTTAGTAAAAAGTATGCCGGCAAAATTAAAAAGGCCTATGAAATTTCTCGCGATAATGACAGGCTTATCAGCCTTTTGATGCAAAACTTGTCAAGAATTAATCGCAACAGGTACAATCTGGAAGTACTTCTCTCAATAGCCTTTCTGGAAAAATATACAATTAATACACTATTGAACTGGACTTCGGTTGAAAATTATCTGAAAAAAGCATCTACTTCGGACGATCATGCTATTTCTGTGGGATACATGGTTGAGGCTTATAATCTGGCAGGAGAAATTCAGAAGGAGAAAAAGGAAGTAGAAATCCAACTTACCTCTACCTGGGAAAAAAGCAGGTTTGAAAAGTGCCGTACTGTAAATGGCAGAGAATTCGTGTGGGTATTGGATGATTTAAAGGATCATTGGGCAGATCGAAGGGTTGGCCTGCAATACATGTTCGCTCCTTTTGAAAGAATGGAAATAGAAAAATGGCAAAAGCAACTAATGGTAGTAATAAAGGATATATCAACCAGGCATAATGTTGAAATAAAGGGCTTGGTTGAGAAACCATTAAACGAATAATCTATATAGGCTATTTAATATCAAACAATCTTGATTGTATAAGAAACTAAAGTGCACTCTAATGAAATACATACTCTTATTATTCTTCTTATTTTCCGGTGTATTCAGTATGGCACAGGAACAGACCAAAAGCCCGCTTGAAAACGTGGTGATAACATCCGAAAAGAATAAAACCCGGGTACGAACAGATGAGAATGGGGAATTACTTATAAATGTAACCCCAAAGGATCTCAAAAAATTTAAAGCCAATGGATTGGTCCGCTATAGTGACTTCGGAGCCGGAGGCGATGGAAAAACCGATGATATGGACGCTATCGCTGCAACCCATGCGTTCGCCAATCAGCACGGACTTTCGGTGAAAGCCGATGAAGGGGCCATTTATTACATCGGCGGAAAGAACCTTACTGTAGTCATTCTGACCAACACCGATTTCGGCACGGCTTCCTTTATCATTGATGATACGAACATAGAGAATCGTAATTCACATGTTTTCCTGGTCAGTTCCAGCCTGCAGGCATTCAGACCTGAAGGTATATCTTCCTTTAAAAGAAATCAGGAGAAAATTGATGTCTCGTTACCGGGAACCTGCATTGTAACAATCACCAATTCCAATGTAAAACGATACATCCGGTTTGGGGCAAACCAAAATAATGGATCCCCTCAGACGGATATATTTATCGTTGACAAAGACGGTAAGGTGGATATGGACGCTCCTATCATCTGGGATTTCGACCAGATAACAGACATCTCAGCCCTTCCCATCGATCAGAAAACACTGACTATCACCGGAGGACGTTTCACCACCATTGCCAATAGTGCCGAATCGAAGTACACCTACTATAGCCGCGGCATCGCCATCAGGCGTTCCAATGTTCTTGTTAATGGGCTGGAACACCGGATCATCGGTGAAGGTGACCATGGGGCCCCTTATGGCGGCTTTATCAATATCGGCGACTGCTCCAATATAACAGTTAAGAATGCCATCCTTACCGGACATAAAACGTACGAGACCATTGGGTCTGCAGGAGTTCCGGTTTCCATGGGCAGCTACGACATTTCAATCAACCGGGCCCTCAACGTGTCATTCGTGAACTGCAGCCAGACCAATGACATCAATGATAGCAGTTACTGGGGAATCCTTGGATCCAATTACTGCAAGAATCTTGTTTATGACAATTGCACTTTATCCCGGTTCGATGCCCACATGGGGGTTGCTAATGCCACCATCCGCAACTCAACCCTGGGACACCAGGGAATAAACGCCATTGGCACCGGAACCTTTACCGTGGAAAACTCCACCATCTATGGAAGAAACCTTATTAATCTGCGCTCCGATTACGGGAGTACGTGGGAGGGAGAACTCTTCGTCCGCAACTGCGTTTTCGTTCCCCAAAGCGGCAAAACCACCAGTGCCAGCCTGATCGGCGGATCATATTCAGGGCAGCATGATTTCGGCTACACCTGTTATATGCCGGAACGGATCACCATCGAAAACCTTCATATCGACGACTCCAAAAATCCGGTGGATTACAAGGGTCCTGCCATATTTGCAGATTTTAATCCAAAAATGACCGACGATTCGTACATAGAGAAGTTTCCCTATGTCAGAACCAGGGAAGTTATTCTCAGGAAAATAACTATTGCCAGCGGCAAGAACCTGAGGCTCAGTGATAACCCGTACATATTCAAGGATGTTAAGGTAAACTCCGATCAAACGGATGTTGCATGGGGAGCCACTCTTGCAGGGAAATTGACCTCCCCTGCCGGAGAGATGAATAAATACAACATGCCCTGACCAACGAAGTTGCGTCAGTGGCGAACCCGAGCCAACACAGACATTATTATCTAATTGTCATTCTTGTATCCTGTCTTTATTGAACCACGACAACCCAGTCTTTTTCAGATTCGTAAGCAGGACTTCCTAAAGACCGAAATCCTTTTCCCTGAACACCGGATTCCGTGCCATCAATTAATTCACCTCCAATCCGAGGGTTAAACTCAAGTATGACGAGTGGTTCACACATTCAGATGAGTCTTAATTTTGAAATTAGAAGTGCCTTGCTTAAAATGAGCAATTTAAACAGATCATGAATCCGGTTCGTTGAACTCTTTACCTATTGTGTTATGAAAATAATGTCTGTTCAGGTTAATTGTATCATCTCTTATATCACGGAGAAAATTGACTTTCTGGAATGCTGCTCCGAGCCGCCTTGCTGGTTCCTTCAGTTGGTTATAAAATTGTTCATTTCCCCTTACAAAAACCATCAGGCACATTAACCCCACCACCTCTGCAGAACCGTAGACATATTCATCTGTTTCGTCCTTAGTGTTGTACGCTGATTTGACAAGATCAGCTTTCATACTCTTCATGAAAGCTTTCGTGAGCTCATCAGGTATTCTGAATTTTCTCACATTAGCTAACCGTTATCAGTTTGCTGGTCCTGTAGGATAAGTCTCTGAACAATTTCTGCATTGACTCATGGGCATTAAATAATTCAGGTATTGTGCTTTAAGCCGTCGGTTCAGATTACAAATGTAATTAATTTTGGTTTATTTTAGCACATCTTTAAGATATCAATGACCGGCAGGGTACCGATAAAGGGGTTGTACATTAAATACATTCCGATTATATTTATACGATTATATTGATCAGGTAATTTCAAGCATTAGCTGTATAAAAAATTTGTGTAACATTAATTCTTATATCTTATAACTATGAAAAAGCTTAAAGTATTATTTTTATTATGTTTTATTATAAGTTCCATCAATTCAGCATTTTCTCAGACTATTTCAAAGGAAGAACTGATATTTTTAACGTCAGAGTGGAAGGGAGAACGTTTTCCGGATGGTCGTCCTAAAATCTCAGATGATCTGATCCGCAGAGCCAGGAATCTTGTTATAGAAGATGGATGGCAGATTTTAAGCAATGAAGGGTATACAAACCAATTTGAAGGAAATTGGAAAATGGTCAATGATATTCCGGTTATTGGACGAGCAGTTACAGCCACTTTTATGCCAAGCCGTCCGGATATCGAAAAGAATATCAAAGAGAGAGGCGGGAAAAATGGGTTTATCGGAAATACAAACTCCTGGCCGATTTCAGTTCTTCAGAAGGGAGATGTCTATGTTGCTGATTGCTTCGGTAAAATCAAAGGCGGTACAATGATGGGTGATATGCTCGCAACCTCTATCTATGCTAAAACAGGCACCGGTGTGATATTCGATGCGGCGGCACGTGATTTAACAGGTATCTCTGCAATTGAAGGATTCAACGCTTATGTACGTGACTTCCATCCTTCATTCCTGGTGGAGGTTGTCCTCACAGGATTGAATACACCAACTCGTATAGGTGGGGCTATTGTGCTTCCTGGAGATCTTGTTATAACCGATAAGGAAGGTGTTCTTTTTATCCCTGCACATATGGCTGAAATGGTCATAGCTACAGCAGAATTTATGACTTCACGTGCCAATTTTAGTCGTGCAATGCTTAGAACAGGACGTTATAGTTCAGGTCAAATGGATTCCCAGTGGACCAATGAAATAAAAGAACATTTTATTAAATGGCTGCAGGAGACACCAGGTGAAATTAAAATGACAAGAGCAAAGCTGGATGAATTTATGTCAAAAAGAACCTGGTAATAAGCACTTCCCAAAACCTGGCAGTGAACCAACCGGGAAATTTACCCAGTATGGTGGAAGCAATTAAACTTTCAAGGAAACTAAGTTAATTGGCTAGTCATGCGCTGTCTTCTGCTTTTTTCCTTGGCGGCAATCCCGAACCAAAACCTCCGTCAACCACAACAGAAGCCCCGGTCATGAAAGAAGCATCGCGGCTGCAAAGAAAAACTGCAACACGGGCTACTTCCTCCGGCTGGCCTATGCGCCAGAGGGCATGTAATTTGCCTGCTTCTTCACGTGCTTTCACTGGGTCAGGCTGGCTCTGAAAATACCCTTCTGCCAGGCCGGCATCAATATAACCCGGACAAATACAATTCACCCTGACACCCTCATGACCATGGTCGATCGCCATTGCCTTTGTCAGTCCAATGATGGCTGCCTTTGTTGTGCAATATCCAGCGCACGTAGGTTCCACAAAAAAGCCATTGACGGAGGACATATTCACAATATTTCCTTTCGCCTTGCGCAAATATGGAAGGAAGTATTTGGAACACAGGAATATTCCGCCCACGTTGACAAGCATCTGCCGGTTCCATTCTTCAAAGGTTATATCTTCGATGGTTTTGTTGATCTGTATGGCAGCGTTATTCACCAGGGCATCGATCTTCCCGTAGGTGGATAGGACAAATTCCACAAGTTCTCTTACAGATCCCGGGTCGGAAACATCTGTCCTGAACGGGGAAGCACTCCCCCCGCTAGTCCTTATATCCCTGGCGGTTTCCTCAGCTCCCTCAAAATTGATGTCGGCCAGCACTAGCCGGGCTCCCTCACGGGCAGCTTCGATTGCAATGGCCCTGCCGATCCCGGATGCTGAACCGGTCACTACTATACTATAGTCCTGCAATTTCATTTCATTAAAAGTTTAAAGTACAAGTTTGGAATTTCAGGGTTTTTTTGTGTTTATTGATGAAGATGTTACCCCTGTTATAGTAAAAACAGATTCTGCAGGAATCGAGGTTTTAAAACTCTTTCCTGACACAACAATTTCATTCCCCTTTCTTAAATTACTTGTAGAATTGGTATAATATAATTTCATGTTTTTCAGAACCGGAAGATTGGAAAGAGTTCCATTGACCGTAATTGTCCGGTTCATGTTATTCCGTCCCGCGATAACCACATTTCCGTCAGGGTTGCGCCAGGCATAAACTGAGAGGCTGCTGTCCTGACCTGTAATGCCGATGCGTTCGGAGCCCGGGGTGACAAACCTCATCAAATGAGCATGTTCATAAAATTGCTTTCGTGGGATCCATTTTTTTGATATTGGATTAAATTCTATCAGGGGTTTTCCCTCATCGTCCTCCCAGAATACCCAGTCATTAGGCGGCACATCACCATACCCGTTACGCCTGCCATGCTGGTATACACAGTCAAATCCATCCCAGAAGATAAAAGCTCTGGCATCATCATCGATCTGTCCAAGTAAATTCCTGATACCGGCGGTTTCTGTTACCCAGAAAGTCCGGTTTGTAATTTCAGGCCGGCTGATCAGGTTCCGGTAGCTGCCTGCGTCATTTCCGTAATTATGAACGCCCCAATGGGCAGTCTTATTCATGAGATATGGGTCCTTAACAATCTCTTCCAGATACTCGCCAAATAATTGGTCTCCGGCAGCATCCGGAGCCACGAATCGTATATCATCCATCCCGATGGCGTCCAGTTTCTCAGCAAGTTTTCTGACGATGCGGATGTACTGAACTGCATCCGGTATATTAGGACCTTCTACTATGCCATCGGGATGATCGGCATTTTTGGTCATGGCCTGTATATCCGTTTCGTTCATTGGTGATACCAGGGTAAACTGAATTCTGGCAGTATACCGCATATAATATAAAAGTGCAGCGATTGACTCTGCCATTTCATCTTCCATATCGGGGGCAATTGTGTTATCGGTGCCTCCCATCCAGCTTTTGAGCGGATCAGGGGCCGTCATTGGAGCCGATGCAGGCGGGGCGCCCATTAAACTGATCATCAGATATTTGGTGATCCCCTTCTGATTAAGATAACGCAAAGTATTCCATACACCCTGAAACCTGGTATCAGAGAAAACTCTGTTATAATAATCCCAGTTGAAGTGGTTGGGATCATCATCGTCATTCAGGACCTCCCAGTCTATCTCCTCGATCACAGCCCTGAAGATTGTGGCCCCGAGTGAATCGACAAGCAGGTCAATTGCCGGCTGTACCACTTTGGCATCCTCATACCTGCCGTTATACCACCAGGCGGAGTTGATGTTGACTCCAAAACCATCTATAGTTTGAAATGTAGCAGAGCCATCTATCTTCAATGAAATTTCTGCAGGCTGAGCCTTCAGGGTAAGGCTGGAAAGAGCAAAGAAAATATTAATTAAGATACTCTTTATTAACGGGTTAATTCTGATTCTATGCATAATTATCCGATATTGATATTTCAGCTTTAGGGGTATTTTAAAGATATTCATTTTTAAAAAATAACCACTGCGTTAAAAGGGATATGTTTTTATGTTAAATTGACAGTTCATGTCAAACCAGGCCTTGGAGTGGAACTTATTGAAGGTCTGGCTGAGCAGTATCCCTATATTCCCGGATGGTGGAATAAACCTGACACGGGGATGCCAAAATAAGTGCGGGAGCAAGAGCGAGTGTCTGAACAAGTGGTTCGTTAAGGAGTTATTATTATATGCATCATGAAAATTTCAACAAATGGTCTTGCATATTATAATAGCCTATGAATAAATATGATAAAGATATATATTCTGAATTAGCCCATTGGCAAAAGAAAATGCTTCGTAAACCATCACTTTTGAACAGATTATCAAAAAAAGTACAGACCCGGATCAATAGCTGGATACCAGAGAAAATTCATCAGGCAATAACTGCAACTTTAAAACAGATGGTCCGTGTTGTTTTGTTTGGAGCCACACATACAACGATGAAACCGGTTTCAGAAAATTCGTTGGAATTACGCGAAACAGCTGTTTTGCAAAGAATTGAGTTTTACAGAACTACTGCTGCCGTTGAAGGAGGATTAACTGGTGCCGGTGGTTTATTTTTGGGTCTTGCGGATTTTCCACTCCTGATAGGCATTAAAATAAAATTGTTGTTTGATATTGCCTCAATGTATGGTTTCAATGTAAAGGATTATAAAGAAAGGGTATATATGTTACACATCTTTGAGCTGGCATTTTCGAGTGATGTTCATCGAAAGAAAATTTATCTTGAAATGACATATTGGGATGAGAAAAGTAAAGAACTTCCGAATGATATAAACCAATTCGATTGGAGAAATTTCCAACAGGAATACAGAGACTATATTGATCTGGTTAAAATGGCTCAACTGGTGCCAATAATTGGTGCGCCTGTCGGAGCTGTAGTAAATTACAGGCTGATAAAAAAATTAGGGTCAACAGCGATGAATTCGTATCGTATGAGATTATTTAATGATCCACAAAGTCAGACCCTTAGCGAGCCACGGAAACCCCTTGCACCATAGTAAGATTCCGCACCGTTGTGATAAACGAAGACATCGCCGTAGCGGAAATCAGCAAAGATGGCACCACCGAGATTTCTAATCAAGGAAGGTGTTTTCAGCCAGCTCGACGTTTTTGTATCGAAATTCCCAAGTTTCTGCAGCTCCCGGTATTCTTCTTCCGTTAAAAGCTCCACGCCCATGGCAGCTGCCAAATCAATAGCATTATTTTCCGGTTTATGTTCTTTCCTTGCATCAAGCGCTTCACTGTCGTAACAAGCATTCCTGCGACCTTTAGGACTTTCCGGTGAACAATCATAAAAAATGTATTCTCCCGTCTTTTTATCATAAGCAACAACATCCGTTTCACCACCGGTTCGTTCCATTTCATTGAGTGACCACAGTTTTTCTTCCCGATCGGGCTCAGCTTCCAGCTTTGCTTGTATTTTAGCCCATTCAAGACCTTTATGGCGGTTCATGTTTTTCTCAAAACGGGCTTTCAATGTTCCAAGTAGTTCTTCACGTTGTTCTGTTGACAACTCCTTTTTTGCTTCAACTTTTGACATTGTTTTCATGTTAAGAAAAATTAGTAAACTGACAGATGGTCAGACCGGGTTAAGCATTCTTATAGAAATTCAGTTTTTAACATTATCAGTTTTTTTCAGCAGGAGGCAGATCTTCATAGCTTCATCGGCATGACGTTGAATGTCTGTCTGAGAATCGAAAATATAAACTACTTTGCCGGACCGGTCCGCGACATAGGTCACTCGACCCGGAATTAATCCAAACATCCGTCCCGGCACTCCGAAAAGTTTCCTTACAACATTTTCATAATCACTTAACAAACTATATTTCAGCCTGTTAACTTCAGCAAAATTCTTATGACTTTCTACCGATTGGCTGCTTATTCCAATAACAACAGCATCTGCTTCTTCAAAAACATCTGACAGATCGCGGAAATAACACGCTTCTCGTGTGCAATTGAGACTTCCATCCTGGGGATAAAAAAATATAACCAGTTTCTTCTTTCCCACGAACTTACTAATTTCCAGAAGATTCCCATCCTGATCTTTCAGGGAAAAATCAGGTATCTGATCTCCAACCTTTACTGGCTTCATTACAAAACAACTACTTTACTTATTAATTCAACTATTTTTCTTTCAATAACTTCTTTATCTCATGAAGATCTTTTTAAAGTTCCCCATAATTCCTGAAGTTAGTTTATACCAATAGAACACCGGCTTTGAGTAAAAGTTGTTGATGTCTTGTTCGTTAGCTGGCAATATTTCTTATCATTCCCCTGAATATGATTCCATGAAAAGGCAGAATACTATACCAGTATAACCTGCCCCATAAACCTAACGGTCTGAAAGTTGCAGTCTGATGCAATACATTACTATTGTCAATTCTGAATTCCAGCCAGGCCTCGCCTGGAAGCTTCATTTCAGCAAATAACAGCAACCTTTTTTCTCTCCTGTCGGCAATCAGGACACGCCAGAAATCGAGGGCTTCACCTGGTGATATCTCATTCTGATTTTTTCTTCCCCTTCTTAACCCTACACCGCCGGACAGTTTATCAATAAAACCACGAATTCCCCATAGCCAGTCTGCGTAATACCAGCCGGTGCTGCCTCCTATTGACCAGATTTTATCAAGGACCTTATCAATGTCATTGATATGAAGTTTCCTGTAATCAAAATAGCATCCATTAGTCGGAACTTCAGCATAGTGTGAGATACCATCATACAAAGTATTTGATGTAAGTGCATCTTTCCAGCTCGATGGAACCTGGTTCAACTCGATCTTTTTAAAAGCTTCTTTTATAGCATCCTCATAACTGACCGGAGTAATTCCAAGTAATTCTTTCAGATTGTTATCCTTGCAGATAACTTCCACTTTCATACTGTCGACCAGGTTTTGGGCAAGAGAGTATGAGGTAGAAGTAATAAAATAAAGCCAATAGGATGAAAGTTTTGGTGTCATAACCGGAACAATGCCTATCCATCGCTTAAGTCCCCTTACCTTTGCAAATTGTAAAAGCATCTTTTTATATGTTATAATATCAGGACCTCCGATATCATAACTTTTGTTATAAGTTGTTCCGTTAAGCAATACCCCTGAAAGGAATTCAATAACATTACGTATTGCAATAGGCTGTGACATTGTGTCAAGCCATCTGGGAGCAATCATTACAGGCAATTTCTCTACCAGGTCACGGATTATTTCGAAGGAAGCACTTCCTGAACCAATAATTATCCCGGCCCTGAGTGTTGTTAATGAGTAAATCCCTGAACCGAGTTTTTGTTCTACATTTCTTCGACTGGTAAGATGCCTGGATAATATTTCCTCATTTACTATCCCGCTAAGATAAATTACCTGACGGGCTTTGGTTTGTTGAATGACATTTTTAAAATTAATGGCAGATTTCTCTTCCATTTTTTCAAAATCCCCTGTTGAAGTTGACATTGAATGTATAAGATAATAGGCTGCATCAATGTCAGAGGGGATAATCTGAAGTGTATCAGGTTTTAAAAAATCAACTTCAAGTACTGATAAATGCTTTGATCTGTATTTCTCTGAATCAAACCTGGCTTTGTCACGGACACAACAAATTACCTCATGTCCATTGCCTAGTAAGACAGGCATTAATCTTTGTGCTATATAGCCGGTTGCCCCTGTCAGCAGTATTTTCATTTTAATCTTACTATACCAATCATATCTGATAAATTGATTTCCATGTATGCATATAATATAGCGGGAGTTTCATGAAGCTGTCATTTTTGATGATCAAAATACCGCCCTGTGAGGATATTGTTTTGCAAAGATAAGGAATTTTAATACCACCATGCGAAGCCAAATTCGTCCCAGAACTCCAACACATGCGATTAATCCGGATTGAATTTAGTGTTATTTTGTTAACAGAGGAGTGTTTCAATGGCTCCTGACAAAGTAGTTCTGTTTAATCTACTTTATATAATTTTTTCATGTCCGAAACTGAAGTTGAAATTATTTCTTTCAATATATCAAGGTTGATATCCTCAACTTTTTTGACATAAATACATGAACCTGAGCTGATTTTATATTTACCGAGTTTGCTTAATAAGTCCTTATAATTATTAACTCCTGACATAATGTATACTGCTATGTATAGTTTACGCGGTGAAAATCCTGTTAACGGCCAATCGCCCTCTTGTTTACTTCGATCAGATTTGTAATGATAAGAACCGTATCCTATCATATTGTTGTTCCACAAGGATGCTTTTTCATTTATTACGCTGTCAAATAGATTTTTTAATTCTATACTGTCCGCACGCTTTTTTTCTGGCTCCACACTCATCAGAAATTTATCAATATCAAGATCACTGGGTTTGGTTTTAATTCCACTCATAATATTTCCTCCTTTGATATATATTACTATTGTGATAAGAATTTTGAATCAGTTTTGTTTATTAATAGGTTCGTGTTATTGGCTGGTATACGCGTCGAGTCTCCCGGCTGAACCGCCTATGCAAATGATTGGAAAGTCTTTTGCAACGCTCTTTTCATACATTAGAATTATTTTTTTAAGTTAAAAGAGATTAAAATCCTTAACGTCAAAGTTACGGTTTTCTGTTTATCTTTCTTTAATTTGAAGTTGTCTTAAAAAGATATTTAAATACTCAATCAGGTTACATCTGGTATGGTTTTTACCAGTCCCGTTTGACGGGTTAGGGTTTCAACTAAGCGACGTTTACACAAAAGTTTTCACAGGCTCCCTAATTATCAAAGTTAATGCTTTTGAAATCAGAAAGTTCTAATGCTTTTTTCCTGTATTTTTCCTGCTTATTACTGTCATGGGTTATTTCACTTATCCTGCTTAATCCAAACCATGCGTAGGCAGCATACTCATTACCGTAATTACCGAAAGCAGATAACTCATTAATCCCTTTTTTGTAATACTCTTCAGCAAGCTTTTGATTATGATATTTTTTCTCCTGCAAAATTCCTGTGAAAACAGTTACCTGTGCCTCAAAATATGTATTGCTGGTTTTTGATAATGAGGAATTAATCAGACTTTCTGCAGAGTCATATTTTTTAATGAGAAGAAGGTTCCTGATATTAGCCGCCATGTAATTAACATTATAAGGGTATAGAGCATTCAGATATTCAGTTAACTCTGAAGCCTTGATGAAATTTGCTTCAAAACTCTGATATATGTAAGAGAGAAATGATGACGACTCTGCCTTTAAAAGCAATGCATTTCCCGATGCAGACAGAAGCTCATTCATACCCTTATTTTTATCTCCCCGTGGAAAAAGTAATGCAACTGGTTTATATATAGGATGCGCTTCAGGATATGCATCGCGATAGTAATTATACAGGCCTGTAAAAAAGTAAAAATCACTGTAACTCTGAGTATGATCAAACGAACGCCTGATGTAGCGATAAGTAGTTGTTGACAACGGAATGACTTCAGATGTCAGGTTGTTATCCGCATAAAACATCAGTAACATTCCTCTGGCACATAGATTAGTAAGAAGGAATTCAGCTTCATCTTCCTGATTAAATTTTTCGCATCTTTCTATGCAGATTTTCATTTCGCTTTCATAAGATGAACGGGCATATGATGTTGTTGTAAGAGGATAATTTTTCCAATAAGTTATCATTCCCTCTAAAAGCAATACAATAGGGTGCCCGGGATACTTATTGCTGATCTTCTGTAAGTTATCTTCAGCTTCCTTAAATTGCAAATTATATATGTTATCCACTTCCCGTTTTAGGATTTTCAACGATAACGAATCCCTTAAAATCTGAGCATTTAAAGTAGCAAATCCTAATGTCATAACGACAGATAGTAAAGCAATCCGAAACTTGTTATTGGTCGGCATAAATTAAAAATTTCTAAATGAAACAGTTAAATAGCGTATCGTAGTTGATATGACTCCTTAGAAGAGACTTTTGCCTCTTTGATTAATTCGTATTTAAGAGTCTCGGAATCAATCACAATGCCCTGAAATCTACCAAGGGAGCATGTACCTGAATTCAGATAACGCTTTTTTTTGTATAGATAATATGTATGATGTGATTCCAGCTTATGGGTGTGTGAAAGGATTACCATATCATGCTCTTTTAAAAGCTTAAGTGCATAAGTGAGGTACTTAATAGAGTTGTACTTTTTTGGTATATGGTAAATCTGATCATTTAGCGTAACAATCTTAAAGTAGATATCCATCAACTTCTTGGAATTAGTTAGCTTTTTTAGAAGAGAAAATCCGAATTTGCTTATTGCATGTCCAAAACGCGATCCGTCAAACCAGTCTGCATTATGGCCGTGCTCCAGATAAATGCTTTGTCCTTGTGAGTTTGTAATCTGATAATGATCTATCCCGAATTTACTTACAATATCGTGATTCCCTTTAATGAAAATAAAATCCTTGTCGCCGAAATAGGTCATCAGGGCAGGATGAGCTTTACTGATATCTTCAAATCTGTATTTAAATAATTCAAAGGTATCACCATTAAATATCACCTTATCTATTGCATAATAGTTACGAACACTTTCAATCTGCATAATAAATTCCGCATCACTCCACTGAAAAGTTCCAAAATTGTCAGAGGTATCCATATGCAGGTCAGATAATACAAGTATCTTCATGTTCTTTTTTTAATGAAATTTTAATATATACTCAGAAACAGGCCCCACACCGTTTCTGAGTGATGCTTTCTTAATATTGGATATCAGTGTGTTATAAAAATCAGAATCGTTAAAGAGCCTGTAAAGAACATCAGGTATTCTTTTTGTATCCCTTTCAAGTATTCCCATTTCACTTTTACAAATGAATTCCATGTTGCCTTTTTCCTGTTCCCATATATAATTATTAATCAGAGGCACTTTCCCAACCAGAAGAATTTCCATAAATGTTGAAGCGCCACATTTTGTTATTACTACATCGGAAATGCTAATCAGAGAGTGCACGAAGTCGACATATCCGTAAATTTTAAGTTTCCCGATATTGTACTTTTCCTTAAGCTTCATAACATGGTGATACATCTTAATATTTTTCCCACAAACAATTGCTATCTCAGCACCCATATTCCTTGTTATAATATGTTTCAGTATCTTCTTTCCCCGAGGCATTCCATCTCCTCCTCCCATAATCAGAATGACCCTGCTATCTGGCTCAAAGCCAAGTTCTTTACGAATTGTGATTTCTTTTTTATGGTTCATTTTTCCCGTATATTTCCGATCGAGAACAAATGGAAACACTCTCAGGTTTTCTCTGTCAATTCCTTCATTAATGCATTTCTCTCGAAGCATTTCGCT
>JBBQJD010000028.1:0-35811 GCA_038325595.1 Bacteroidales bacterium
GAGTGTCAGGTGTAATCCAACGTACGCCGTCGGTAAATACAATATTTGCAAAGGATACATCTGTTACACAACCATTTCTTACAATAAGTATATCATCAGCTGACCTTTTATCAATAAGTGCAGTCAGCCCGCTGCGGTCGATATATTTATAGTCATAGACCAATGTGCCGGCATCGACTATTTTGAGTGCCTTTATATCTGCAGGAATATATGGCGCAAATTCTATTGAATTGATAGAAATTGCATAAGTGACCCGGCATCTGATTATACTGTCTTCTTCAGCATCAGGAACTTCAATATAGTCCGAAAGCTTAAGGAGATAATTACTGCCGAACAGTTCCCGCCGTGAGCGGTTCATCCGCTCATCATGCAGCGAAAGGTTCACTGGTTCCCTGCCAATGATTTTTATAGTTTCAAACAACTGACACATAGATTTTATCAATCATCTCCTTATACTCCGACACCGGGTCACTGAATGATGTTATTCCGCCTCCACTATAGTAAATATAACCGTCGTCACTTTTTTCGATATAACGTATCAACACTGCACTGTCAAGGTTGTGACCATCAAATATTCCAAAGATACCTGTATAGTAACCACGCTCACGACCCTCTGTTGCTGCTATAATATCCAGCGTTTTTCGCCTTGGTGCCCCGCTTACTGAACCTGCAGGAAGCAGTGCAAATATAATGTCTCCGATATGAGATAAATAGTTCTTTTCTAGATCACCGCAAACCTCTGAACTTACCTGCAGCAGTTTCTTTTCATTCGTAACAATTGTGTCAATATATCTGAAACGTTCTACTCTGACCCGCTTTGAAACTGAGTTAATATCATTTCTGATCAGATCCACAATAGTGTAATGTTCAGCAGTCTCTTTTGCATCGTTCAATATCACTTTTTCAGCATCAGGCAGGTTTGCGTCTATAGTACCTTTCATTGGGAATGATCTTATAATTCCATCACGGATGGTAATAAAAATCTCCGGTGAGAAGCAGACAAACTGTCCTTCAAACCAGATACTGTACCTGGAGTTACTCATCAGATAGACTTCCCTGAGCGTCAAATTAAGATCTATCGGTGTTGAACAGGTGAGATTCAGCAGATAAGTGTTGCCGATAGCAATTTCCTCTTTTACTTTATTGAATTTGATCAGATAGTCCTCAAATTTCCCGGGATGTTTTACAAGGCGTATGTGTTTCAGGGAGTTTATATGATCATGGCAGTTTGTTACACCATTGATGTTGAAAAGCAATCTTTGAGGATCAATTTCCCCGAGTCTGAAAATTAAAGGCTTTTTTAGTTCGAAATCAATGATGAAAAGAAATGGGATGCCCGCTTCAGCCAATGTGTTCATTTGTTCCTTTATGCTGCTTTTAATTGACATTTTCTATATTGGAGAAGGTAAAGGTATGAATATTAAGAAAATGTTGCTAACCGGTAAGAGGTGCCTACTGCCTATCCCTTAACAGAACCTGGAATCTGAAACCTTGAACCTGGAACTTTGAACCTTGAACCTGGAACTTTGAACCTGGAACCTTGAACTTTGAACTTTGAATCCTGCCTTCTTCCTTATTTGACTATGCCTGTAAAGCCCATGAAAGCCATTGCAAGGATTCCTGCGATAATGAGTGATATGGGAACGCCTTTAATTCCTTTTGGTATTTCCGCCAGTTCAAGCTGTTCACGGATCCCTGCCAGAATGGTTAATGCCAGCCCGAATCCTATTGCTGTGGCACCGCTGTATACAACTCCCTGGATCAGATTATAATCCTTTTTAATTACCAGTATGGCAACTCCAAGAACAGCACAGTTTGTAGTGATCAGCGGGAGGAAAATTCCGAGAGCCTGGTATAATGGCTGGCTGACTTTTTTAAGGATGATCTCTACCATCTGTACCAGTGCAGCTATAACCAGAATGAATGTTATTGTCTGCATAAAGGCTATGCCCAGCTTATTTAATACATATTCCTGGATAAGGTACGTTACCATTGTTGCAAGAACCATGACGAAAGTTACAGCTCCTGCCATTCCCACTGCGGTATTTACCTTATTTGATACTCCAAGAAACGGACATATTCCCAGGAATTGGGCAAGTACGACATTATTGATGAATACCGCTGATATGATCATTAATATGTATTCCATTTCCGCCTATTTTTTAGATTCTTTTAATTTGTTCACAATGGCAATCAGGTATCCAAGTGCTATGAAGGCACCGGGCGCAAGAATGAAGACCAGGACTCCCTCTCCGGGTATGAATTTATGACCGAATAATGATCCGCTGCCAAAAATCTCACGGATTGCTCCGAGTGTCCCAAGTGCAAGAGTAAAACCGATTCCCATACCTAAACCATCTAAAAATGAGGAGAATACGGAATTTTTGCTTGCAAATGCTTCGGCCCGGCCAAGAACGATGCAGTTAACAACAATCAGAGGTATGAATATTCCCAGTGTAACATACAGATCCGGAACATATGCCTGCATCAGCAGATCAACAACAGTTACAAATGATGCAATAATAACTACAAATGCCGGAATCCTTACTTTATCGGGTATGGTGTTTGCCAGCAGAGAGATAACAACATTTGAACCGATAAGAACAAAAGTTGTGGCAATACCCATTCCTAATCCGTTCAGGGTGGAAGAAGTGGTCGCCAGTGCAGGGCACATGCCAAGAACGATTACAAGTATCGGATTTTCTTTTAAAATTCCTTTGGTAAAATTCTGGATATGGTTCATTTTGAAGTTCCTTTCTGTAAAGTGTTGTATCCACGCTGAAGAGCATCACAGAATGCCCTCGAACTTATTGTAGCTGCAGTTATTGCATCGATCTGACCGCCATCTTTTTTTACCTTCAATGCGAACTCAGAAGGGTTTTTACCAATGAACTGGTCTTTAAATTTGGGTTCTGTCATCTTTGTTCCCAGCCCCGGAGTTTCCTTATGCTCTAATACAGTTATATTGCTGATTGATCCGTCAGGTTTGAAGCCTGCCATTACAGAGATATTTCCGCTGAAGCCATTTTTAGTGTAAGTGTTTACAGCATATCCTACAATAATGCTGTCTTTTTTTGCAGGATATACATCAAGACTGTCTCCTTCACCTGTAGGCAATCTGTACATATCGGCATTGGGGTTGTTGTTAAACTCAGGTACCACCAGTTTTATGGCATTAAGCTTTTTATTCAGATTTGACAGCTCAATAGGCTTTTTCGTGTATTCATATACAAATCCAAGACAAGCAGCTGCACCTAAAGCGATAAGTGTCAGCGATAACACCATATTCTTGAAAGTCGATTCAGTTTTAGCCATTTTTCACCTCCACGCCAAATCTTTTTGGTTTTATGTAAGTATTCATAAGCGGAACAAATGCATTCATGATGAGTATTGCAAAAGAAACGCCTTCAGGATATGCTCCGTAAAGTCGTATAATCACCGTAAGCAATCCAATACCGCATCCATATATGATCATAGCCTTAGGATTCATCGGGGAACTCACATAATCTGTAGCCATGAAGATTGCCCCAAGCATAACACCGCCGCCAAGTATATGAAATACAGGTCCCATGCTTGCTCCCGGATTGAGCATCATGTGGATTGTTGTAAATACCGCTATTGTTAAAATAATCGATACCGGGATATGCCAGGTAATGATTTTCTTATAAAGCAGATAAGCAAATCCGATGAGCAGGGCAAAAGCTGAAATTTCACCAATCGATCCTCCCATTTCTCCCAGTAGCATCTGAAAAGAAGAAGGGATTTTTTCCATAAGCGCTGAAAGGGATTCACCATTTTTCAGTCCTTCCTTTATGACTGCGAGGGGGGTGGCCCCTGTTACAGCATCTGTATAACCTGTTTTTAATCCTGCAGGAACCGGCCATGTGGTCATCTGTACAGGAAAAGAGATCAGCATGAAAACACGTCCTACAAGGGCAGGATTAAATGGGTTATTACCAAGTCCGCCAAAAGTCATCTTTGCAATACCGATGGCAACAAGACTGCCGATTATAATAGTAAGAACAGGGATGTTTGAGGGCAGGTTGAAAGCCAGAAGAATGCCTGTCACCACAGCTGATCCGTCATTTATGGAAAGCGGTTTTTTGAAGAAATATTTCTGGATCAGATATTCAAAGGTTACGCAGGAAGCAACCGATGTGGCTGTTACAATTATTGCGCCGATACCGAAATAAAAAACCGAGGTGAGAAAGGCCGGTATCAACGCAATTATCACCCCATACATCAGTTTTCTGGTGGTGGTTTCTCCATGGGTATGAGGCGATGGAGATACATTAAGAATGTTGGTCATGAGAGAATTATGTGGCTTTTTGTGTTAAACTTCTTTCGCGTTTCATCTTGTTGACAGATAATTTGCCTAACCTTATATAGTCAAGTATCGGCCGGCCTGCCGGGCAGGTATAGCTGCAAGAGCCACACTCCATGCAATCAGTGATTTTTTCCATTTCTGCTCTTTCGAAAAGTCCTTTTTCAGAAAGTGTCATCAGGAGAAATGGTTCGAGGCCTAATGCACATACCGAAACGCATTTTGCACATCTGATGCAGGGATTGATTACGGTTCTTACTGACTCACCGGCAGGAAAGAGGATGATTCCCGAAGTGCCTTTTGATACCGGTACATTAGCATTATTCAGGGCTTTACCCATCATAGGACCACCGTTAACTATTTTTCCGGTATCTGCAGGTATTCCCCCCGATGCTTCAATCAGGCTGCTTATGGGAGTTCCGATCCTGACAAGGAAATTACCCGGATTGGTGAGTGATTTTCCAGTAACCGTAACTACTCTTTCGAACAGAGGCTTATTTTTCTGTACTGCTTCATAAACTGCAAATGCCGTTCCCACATTATGAACGACAGCTCCGACATCAAGCGGAAGTTTTCCTGACGGGACTTCCCTGTTAATGAGCGCTTTTATAAGTTGTTTCTCAGCTCCCTGGGGATATTTTACCTTAAGCGGATGAACGGTGGTGCCTTTAAAACCTTGCGAAAGCTTAGTGAGATTTGCGATGGCATCGGGCTTATTTTTCTCGATACCGACCATTGCTTTGTCTACCTGAAGTGCCTTCATGAGGATGGAAACACCGATTAGGATTTCTTCTCCCTTTTCCAGCATAAGCCGGTGATCGGAGGTGAGGAACGGTTCACACTCGACACCATTGATGATCAGTACCTCACATTTTTTGCCTTCAGGAATAGTCAGCTTCACATGTGAAGGAAATGTAGCACCTCCAAGTCCTACTATTCCGCATTCGAGGCATCTTTTTACGATTTCTCCGGCAGAGAGGGTTATATCCTTAATAATTTCTTTGCTTCTGTTGATAGTTTCAATCCATTCATCACCTTCAACATCAATGAATACAGCCGTTTGCCTGTATCCCGATGAATCTATAACCGTATCTATCTTATTGACTTTTCCTGAAACAGATGAGTGAATGTTTGAAGTAACAAAGCCTTTGCCGGCAGCTATGAGTTGTCCGGTTTTTACACAATCCCCTTTGTTTACTATGGCCGCAGCAGGTGCTCCGATATGTTGTGAAACAGGTATTATAACACTTGAAGGTACCGGAAGTATGGTTATCTCCTTGTCAGATGTCAGTTTGTTTTCGGAGGGATGAATGCCCCCTGTCGGAAATGTTTTTAACACAATCTTTATGTTTAAATATGTGTATTATAAATATTTTCAGTTGACCATTTCAGTCACTACTTCTTCCTTCGGCTTTTTAGGCGGAAAGTTTAATTCAATAATAGAGTTTGTCGGACATTCAGCGACGCATTTCCGGCAGAAGGTACACTTTGTTGCATCGATGTATGCCAGGTTATTCTCGATTGTTATAGCTCCGAATGCGCACACTTTCAAGCACTTACTGCAACCGATACATGCAACCTTACAGGCTCTCCTGGCAGGTCCGCCTTTATCGCAGTTCGAACATGCCACGTAAATTTTACGGTCTTTTTTTGCTTTCTTCCGCAGTTCGATAATATTTCTGGGACAGGCTTTTACACAAGCTCCGCATGCCATGCATTTGTCATCAATGATAACTGGAAGATGAGTGACAGTATCAAGATACATGGCATTGAAAGTGCATGATCTTACACAATCGCCTTCCCCAAGGCAACCATAGCTGCAATCTGTTTCTCCGATATAAAGATTATGAGCGATCCTGCAGTCAGCTGCACCGTCATATCTGGATGTGCGGGGCCTGTATTCAGGTGTGCCATTGCAAAGGAGGACTGCCACCTGTGGATCAACATGGGGAGCTTCTTTTCCCAGTATTTTCGCGGCAATAGCCATTACCTCAGCTCCACCTACCGGGCAATTAAGACCTTCAAAGGATTCGGCTTTGACGATTGCTTCTGCAAAATTACGGCAACCTGCAAAACCGCATCCTCCGCAATTGGCCTGGGGAAGAGTGGCTGCCACTTCCTCAATCCTGGGATCTTCGAATACCTTAAACTTTTGTGCTACAAAATACAGTATGACAGCCGATATGAGAGCAAGCAGACTAAGACTTAAAATTGTTATAAATACCGTTGAGCCCATTAGTTATATTTTAACGTAAATGTGAATTTCTCATTGATCCGCTTTCTGAATATTAAAAGAGCCAGATAATACGGCAGGAGAATTGCAATTGAAATCAAACCCGCGTATAATTCAGGCATATCGATCGATACCAGTATTATAAGCATTGTAACAACAGATATCAGGGGAAATATATACCCAAAAAATAATGCTGCAAAACCTGTTGAAGGTTTCATAAGAATGGTTACCGGATCGCCGGGATTAACACTAAAATTACCATGCACTTCTATGATTTTTTCTTCGGCTTTGGAAAGCATGCATGAACCTTCCGTATGGCATCCTGAACAGGCACTGTTTGCCAAAATGCTTACGATAACAGATTTCCCGGAATTTTTCTGAACTATACCTATATGATCGATTGTTCCGTAACTATCCACGCTCTTCATTTTCGCAAAAAACTGTAATCTGCAAATTTAAAATTAATGGAGGATTGAAAACTGTATTTTATCAGTTTTTGACTATGTTCTGCTATTTATACTGAGTCTAAATAAGGATAGCTAACTTATGTTGCTCCACGATTCCTGCTGGCTGAAAAGCCGGCGAAGCCCGGCTTTTAGTATAAGGTTCTGATCCTTATCCAGCAATGGATCTTCCGTAATTATATTTTCTGCAATATGCCTGACATATTCAATCAACTGTCCGTCTTTTCCAAGGTTGGCAATTTTAAGATCGAAAGGTATACCACTTTGCTGTGTTCCTTCAATATCGCCTGGTCCCCTGAGCTGCAGATCGGTTTCTGCTATTTCAAATCCATCATTGGTTCTGATCATCACTTCAATCCTTGTAGCAGCTTCTTTTGACAGTTTGTCTGAGGTCATAAGTATGCAGTAAGACTGGTCAGCGCCCCTGCCTACACGTCCTCTGAGCTGGTGCAGCTGTGACAGCCCAAACCTTTCCGCACTCTCTATAACCATAACTGTCGCATTCGGGATATCAACCCCGACTTCAATAACCGTAGTTGCAATGAGAATATGTGCATGTCCGTCCTTGAACAGTTTCATCGAAGCTTCCTTGTCAGCTGAGGTCATTTTACCATGTACTATGCTTATGCAGTATTTCGGTGAGGTGAAAACCCGTGAAATGGTATCCCATCCATCCTCCAGATCTTTGTAATCCATTGTCTCAGATTCTCTTATGAGCGGATAAACAAAATAGACCTGCCGGTGCTCAGCAATCTGATTCCTTACAAAACCAAATACTTTATTTCTTTCCGGATCAGTAAAATGCATTGTTTTTACAGGAACTCTTCCCGGGGGCAGCTCATCAATTACCGATACATCGAGGTCTCCATACAGGGTCATGGCAAGCGTTCTCGGTATAGGAGTGGCCGTCATTACAAGTATGTGAGGAGGATTGAGGTTCTTCTGCCATAGCTGCGCCCTCTGAGCCACACCAAACCTGTGTTGTTCATCAATTATTACCAGTCCGAGGTTAGCGAACTTTACATTATCTTCTAGAAGCGCATGTGTTCCGATTAATATATTCAGGGATTTATCCAGAAGTGAATCAGATATATTCTGTCGTGATTTCTTTTTTGAGGAACCAGTCAGAAGGTAAATTTTAATATCGATCCCTTCCAGAAACTTACTTATGGTTTTATAATGCTGATTTGCAAGTATTTCAGTTGGAGCCATTATGCAGGCCTGGTATCCATTATCAATCGCAATGAGCATGCTCATAAGAGCCACGAGTGTTTTTCCGCTTCCGACATCTCCCTGCAGAAGACGATTCATCTGATGACCTGAGCCCAGATCTTTTCTGATCTCTTTCATAACACGTTTCTGGGCATCAGTTAGCTTGAAAGGTAAATTATTATAATAAAAGTTGTTGAAGTTTTCACCTACACTTGAAAAAACGAGACCCTGGTACTTAATGTTCCTGTTGGTTTTATATCTCAGGAGGTTCAGCTGTATATAAAATAGTTCTTCAAATTTAAGACGATATCGCGATTTTTCAAGTTCATCCGGGTCAGCAGGAAAATGAACCTTATGCAGTGCAGTATGCAGATCCATCAGCTTGTACTTCGAAACAATATAAGCCGGCAAAGTTTCCGGAATTTTCGATTTCATCTGCTTGAGGAGCGACCCGACAAGCTTGCTGATCACCCTTGATGTTATAAATTGATTTTTCAGCTTTTCTGTAGTGCTGTACTGAGCCTGCATAGAGGAGCTCAGCCTTTCTGCCAACTTATCGGCAGCCTCAATTTCGGGATGAATAATATTAATGATTCCATTGAAAACAGTGGGTTTCCCGAACACAATATATTCAATACCCGGACCATAGGTGCCTGTAATCCATTTTCCTCCCTTGAACCATACCAGTTTAATTGTTCCTGTATCATCATGAAATTCAGCGGTTAACCTTTTTCCGGGTCCCTGACCTTCAGTTGCGTATCTTAGGATCTTACCTCTGATCTGAACATATGGAAGGTCTGGATAAAGTTCAGATATTTTATAGAACTTTGTACGATCAATATACTTATAGGGGAAAGTATAAAGCAGGTCACGGAATGTGAAGATATTCAGTTCTTTATTGAGAAGCTCCGCCCTTTTTGGACCGACCCCTGACAAATACGTAATATTGGTATCGAGAAAATCCTGAATGATCATTAAAAAATAAAATTAAGGGCTCTGCAAAGGTGCAAAAACGATCTCAGACAATATATTCATAAAACTTAAAAGGTTATCGAAAATACTTATTTTTGAAAAATTGTCCTAATTTAATTTACGCCGAATGATTTTTTTCAGGGCTTTCAAATATATGGAATACATTCTTCTGTCAAAGCACAGGAACGGACATGGTATTCATAGTCCCTTCATCTATGACCTTGTTTCAAGAGTATTCAGGAATAAAACTGACCGGAACATTGTCATGAGTATTGAAACAATCAGAAAAAAGATGAGAACTGATACCCGGACACTTAATATTAATGATCTGGGTGCAGGATCAGTAAAAATGAAAAAGAATACAAGAAAAGTATCTGAAATAGCACACTATTCTCCGGTGACAGCCAGGTATGGTGCATTGTTGTCAGGAATGGCTGCTGAATTCGGACAGTACGGGATAACAGAACTGGGAACATCACTGGGAATAAGTACAATGTATATGGCAATGTCATGCACAGGCACTGTTGTGGCAACAATTGAAGGTTGCAATGAAACTGCAAATGTTGCAAGGGAAAACTTTGCTGCAGCAGGAGTTAAAAACATTGTGGTACATACCGGTTCATTCGACGAATTATTGCCGGTTATGATCAATGAGGACTCAAAGCCCGGACTGGTATTCATTGATGGGGATCACCGTAAGGAACCTGTTTTAAGATACTTCAGCAAAATAGCCGGGAATGCGGATAATAACACAGTAATCATAATTGATGATATATACTATTCATCTGGAATGGAAGAAGCCTGGAAAGAAATAAAAAAATGCAGCAGCATCTCAGTGACTGTTGATGTTTTCAGAATGGGTATTGTTTTTTTCAGGAAAGGAATAACCCGGACTGATTATGTAGTGAGATATTAACAAAAATTAGGAGTATATAATTTCTTATTTAACTTATTTAATATAATTTCGGCAAGCCAATTAAAAACTTATGGATAAAGTAATTGAAATTCAGGATATTGTTAAAAATTACCAGGTTGGGTCAGTAATTGTCAGAGCTTTAAGGTCTGTTTCCGTTAATATAGAAAGAAATGAATATGTCGCCATTATGGGTCCTTCAGGATCTGGAAAATCTACCCTGATGAACCTTCTTGGTTGCCTTGATACTCCCTCTAGCGGAAAGTATATATTAAATGGTACCGATGTCAGCAAGATGGAAGATGATTATCTTGCAGAAATCAGGAATAAGGAAATTGGCTTTGTTTTCCAGACATTTAATCTTCTTCCCCGGTACTCCGCCCTTGAAAATGTTACTCTTCCTCTAATATATGCCGGCGTACCCAAAGCTGACAGGGAAAAGGTAGCAGTAAAAACGATGGAACAGGTTGGTCTATCCGATCGTATGTCACATAAGCCAAATGAACTTTCAGGCGGTCAGCGTCAGCGTGTTGCCATTGCGAGAGCCCTGGTGAACAACCCTTCAATAATTCTTGCTGATGAACCAACAGGAAACCTTGATAGTAAGACTTCTATTGATATCATGGGTCTCCTTGATGCCATACACAAGCAGGGAAATACTGTAATTGTAGTAACTCACGAGGAAGATATTGCCAGACATGCAGCCCGTATTATCAGGCTGTTCGATGGCGAGATTGCCCAGGATTATCGCAATGAAAACTACGTGAAGGCATAAGATATCAACAATGTTTTGCTTAAAATATGAAGATTTATACCCTAACAGGTGACGACGGTACAACATCCTTGGCGGGAGGAAAGAGGGTAGCCAAGCATTCGATCAGAGTGGAAGCGTATGGTTCGGTTGATGAACTGATTTCATGGATTGGCTTGCTGAGGGATCATAAGGAAAATTCAGTCAGGAAGGAAATACTTATTTACATACAAAGCCAGTTGATGGCTTGTGCAGCTGCACTTTCTTCTGATCCTGAAAATACAAATACAAAAACTATTCTGCCTGACATCAGTTGTCTGTCAAAAGTTGAACAGGAAATCGATGAAATGGAAAAGGAGCTTAAGCCATTGCGGAATTTCATACTACCCGGAGGAAATGTGCTTGTATCGTATTGTCATATAACAAGATGTGTTTGCCGGAGGGCTGAAAGAGCTGTATTAAGGCTGCATGAAGCTGAAGAATCACCGGAAATTGTGAATAAATTCTTAAACCGTCTGTCGGATTATTTATTCGTTTTAGCTCGAAAAATTGCGCAAGAGTCTGGTTCAGAAGAGATTATATGGTCCATTTAATATATGGAAATTCTTAAAATTGCTATTGTTTTTTAAATAAAATAATATTTATATTTGCAGGCTTTCTATTGAGCTTAAACTATATCAGGAAAATATGTATTGGACTCTTGAATTAGCATCAAAACTGGAAGATGCTCCATGGCCTGCCACCAAGGATGAGCTGATCGATTTTGCCATCAGGTCAGGTGCCCCGATGGAAGTTATTGAAAATCTGCAGGAAATTGAAGATGAGGGTGATATATATGAAAGTATAGAAGATATATGGCCCGACTATCCCAGCAAAGATGATTTCTTTTTTAATGAGGATGAATATTAAAGAAAAGGCTGAAATCAAT
Source organism: Bacteroidales bacterium (assembly GCA_038325595.1). GTDB lineage: Bacteria > Bacteroidota > Bacteroidia > Bacteroidales > VadinHA17 > LD21. The sequence continues at coordinate 11,798 of JBBQJD010000028.1, forward strand.
GATGTCAGCCTTTTTTTTATTTTTTGAAAATATCCATTTTATCTTTTGGTCTCTCAATATCAAGCCATGAAAAACCTGGCAGGCGCAGCTTTTTAGGTATGGCCGGATCAGGCGGATCAATGAATCCATCAGGATTCTGATACTCATAGATCTCCGATACCTTTCCTTCTTTAACAATGATCTCAATACTGGCAGAGGTCCCCTGATTGACACCTGCTATTTCTTCCCCGTCAATCAGATAATACAAGGTTTCTCCGTTTCCGTTTATATTGATTTTATATAGCTCATTATTTTTAAAATAGCCGGTAAGTGATCTGCCTTTTATCTGGTTATATCGAATAGTATCAATCTGGCTGGTAATGAATGCGTTATTATACAATTCCAGTCTGTCTGTCTTCCGGTTTTTTGTAAATACAGCCATAGAGTCAGAGGTCAGCTGATTCTCCTCCGACCAGATTACTGGTGAAGTGTAGAGTCTGATAACCGAATCCTGGAATGAATAGGAGAGGGAGTCGCATCTGGCCTGCATATTTGCACTGAATATCCGGCACCCGTAATATGCTTTCATTAATCTGAAGCTGACATCTGCCGTATCGGTCAGGGTTCTTGCACTTATTGTATCAGCATGCAGAAAGAGCGAATCACTTCCGGAAATCTGTAAAAACATAGCGCTGTCTGTTACCATGAAGCTTTCAGGCTGTTTATAATACCAGGCATAATCTCCGCTGATGATAAGGTTGTTTGTAGTATCTTCAATGACTACGTTTCCAAATGACTGTCCATAACCTGTCTGATCATCAAAATACAATGAGTCTCCGTGAATGATTTGTTGCCTGTTATCAATTACAGCATTCTTCCATACCGTGGTGACATCATTTTTCGTGTCGTACCATCCCTTTTCGCAGTAAAGGTAAATGCTGTCTCCGTTGAGCTCTGTCGGACCCGTAAAGAAGGCTGTTTCAGTTTTTGTATTGTAATCCATGGTATCCGCAGTCATCACATATTCAGGATTTACAATTTTGACACTGTCCTTAAAATGAAAAATATTGTTGGAAACATAATAAACGCCTGTAATACTTGTCAGTGTATTATCCGCATTGGTAATACGGCCTTTTTCATTATATGTTGCAATTTCATTTTTTACATCATAATGAACTGCATTGGTATACAGATGGGTCTCTTTATCAATTAGTTCGACATTACCTGTGACAATAGCTATCTCAGTCTTTCCATCATAAAAAAGGTGATCACCGTGAAGATCAAGCGTATCACCCTGTTCAATATGAACTCTGCTGAATGCTGTAACATGATTCTCACCAGGAGAGTAATGGGCACTGTCGCAGGTCATTGTGATCTTGTTATGCTCAAAGAACACATTTCCCACAAGATGGTGGATATCAAATCCTGTAACATTATTTCTGATAATTAAATCCTCGTCAGCATGTCTGAGAATGATCTTCCTCTTGCCCGATTGCCTGACCTGGCCTTCCTGGGAATGAAGGCTACAGGTGAAAAGCAATAAAATCGCTATTGAAAGTAAATGCCGGTAAGATATATTTTTCAGGTCCCTGAAGAAACTTATTTCAGCCATCCTCTTTGTAAAAAATCGCACGATTTATATTCATCGCCTATTTTAAGATAAGTGATCTCAATTTTATTTTTGATCCACTTTTCATAAACCTTATTTCTTTCAGTATTCAGGGCTGCAATGTAGAGTTCCTGGTAGTCGTCTTTCAAGTTGGCAGTATGTGCGGGCAGCTCATTATCGAGCTTTATAATCCTGAAGACAACATTATTATCCTCATCAGTTGTCCGGAATGGATCTGATATCTCACCAACCTTCATGTCACGCACCTTGACATACATCTCCCTGTTAAGTTCCTCCAGAGTGAACCAGGTTGTTCTGTCTGATGGGTTTGTACTTACCATTTTTCCTCCATTCACTCTGCTGTCCTTATGTGTCGAAAATCTGAAAGCAGCATCTTTAAAGCTCAAGCTATCGAGTCTGATCAGGTTTGCCAGGCTGTCAAGCCGTGCCATTGCCTGTTCAGTCTGTTCAGCTTTGACTTTTGGTCTGATAAGAATATGGCGGGTATTGGCCATTTCTCCTTTGCGGTCAATCAGCTGGATAAGATGGAAACCAAATTTTGATTCAACAATCTTTGATACGGTGTTTTTTGTCAGACTGAAGGCTGCATCGGCATATTCTTTTTCAAGTTCACCCCTTGTAAGATATCCGATCTCGCCATAATTTTTGGCTGATACAGGATCTTCAGAATAAAGGATAGCCAGTGCGCTAAAGCTCTTTCCTGCAAGTATCTCACTTCTGATATCAAGAAGCCGTTGACGTGCTTCAGCTTTATTATCCTCATTATCAGGAGGATCTGTCTGAATTACACTGATCTCATATTTCGTATCTATTACAGGCAGGCTGTCTTTTGGAATTGATGCAAAGAATCTTTTTAAGGCTGATGGTGTAACCGATATATTAGTGGCCACTTTAGTCTGAACTTCCCTTACAACTTCCTGTTCAAGCATGGTTTTTTTAATATCCCTTCGTATTTCTATCATGCTCTTTTTAAAATATTCAACAAGAGATTCTTCACTGCCTGCTCTTCTGATAGCATCATTCATCCTCATGTTAAGCTCACCTTCGACTGCATCGTCGGCAACTGTAATACTGTCTATCCGGGCCTGGTCTATGAAAAGCTTAGTGATCAGCAATTCCTCGAAAACATTGCATCTGAGCTGGTCTTCGGGTGTTTTATTACCGCTGCGCCTGAGATCGGTGTAGGTGTTTTCAATATCAGAAAGATATATGACTTCGTTCCCGACAATTGCAGCAATAGACTCCACCAGTTTCTGAGCATTCAGGGAAAGTACTCCTGGAAAGAACAATATCAGAACCAGGCAAAATCTTAAAATCTTATTCATCATTTTTAGTATATCTTAAAACTGTTTTCTTTTAATGCTTCATTATAAATACCGTTTTCAAGCGACTGAAGGAATTCAAACCTTCTGTTATTCCAGATTATCCTCTTTATGTCATCTTTCACATAATCGAACGGGGCTGTGGATGATCGGAGTCTGTAATCCCTTATTGAGACCAAATATATAGAAAGTGAATCGCTTGTTTCAAAAAATGTATTTCTCTTCAGAAAATTTTCCTCATTTTCTATATCAGACCTCAATTCAACGGAGATCCTGTCCATTGGAACCCATTCTTCATTGAAATCGTCAAATTTCTCCGCAAACTGATAACAGTAACTTTCCAGTTCCTGCAGATCAGATTGGGAATTGGATCGTACCAGAACTTTGATCTTTTCCAGATCAGGTGTTTCAGAAGGCAGTTTTACAAAGAGAGCTTTTACGATGTTTGAGCTGAGGGTAAAGCTTTTTTCATTTTCAGAATAATAGCTCTCAAGCTCTGTTTCAGACAGGGTCGTATCAAGCTTTTCAAGTATCATCTGCCTCTGATACTGATATATAACAAGGTTAGACCTTGCTTCTTCAAGCTGCTGTACTATCTCCATTTTCAGATCTGGAGACAGATTCTCTTCAGCTTTTTGCAGCAGCAGCTGTCTTTTTGCCCATTTATTTATATAGTTCTGAATCAATGCCACACTGTCAGCCTCGTTTATACCAGACTGAATAAGTCGCGGCATTTCATCGTAGTACAATATGAATTTACCTACCTGTGCAACAGGAATTCTGTCTGATGAATTTTTCCTGTTACTGCAGGATGCAAGAATAACCAGTATTAATAGTATTATTGATTTATTCATTGTTGTTCTTCTTCTTCACTTCTTCGAGTACCAGATTGTCAATCTTAACGTTATATTTTTCCTTTAATTGTCTTACCCATTCATTCTCAAGGTATTCCTGATAGCCAGTCATCATTTCACCTCTGACTTCAATAAGTTCAACCGGAACAGGTTCCTGAACTTTCCGGATAACGATCAGCGATGGAAATCCATTCTTTGTAAATGACTGAACTCCTTTTGTCCAGTTCAGATTGTCAATTTCAGGATTATCGCCTTTTACCAGTTTGCATTCCTGAATAATAAGCACAGAATCTGATTTTCTGTTGAATTTATCCTTCAGACGTTTATCAGGATTGGATTTACGGGAATATTTTTTATAAGCGGAAGCAAGTATTTTTTCACCTCCCGGTATATTCAGATGATAGATTTTAGCATCTAATGAAACGGGAGTAAGATATTTGTTCTTATTTGCCTCATAATATTGATATAATCCGGCAGAATCTTCATTCATCCTGTTCCAGACTTTTTTTCCTGATATTTCAAATAAGAGGATTCCGTCATGGAATTCATTCATCAGATACCTGAATTCGGGATATTTCTTTTCAAGAACTGAATTTTCATAATTTATGATATGATCTGAGACCCTGGTGTCAAGGGAACGGTTAATAAAAACTGATGAATCCCTTGTGACGACCATTGAACCGCGCCTTTCAATATAACCGGCGAAATCTTTTGTTGTAAATATTTGATTGGCAAAAGAGTACATGTTTCCCTGGGGCATTCCTGTACGGTCGTATTTTCTTAATCCCTGTATGATAAGCGTATCGGCATTCAGCACAAACCAGTTAAATGCATCATTGTTGATTTTAAATTTATATTCCTTTTTAAGCCTTTCAACAAATGTTTTTTTACTCAGTGAATTAAGATTCGTCTGGTTTATTTTGCTTTCCAGAAAAGATCTTTGTTCCTCAAATGATCCGGGTGCTTTTTTCTCCAGAAGCTTAATAATATGCCATCCGTATAATGTTCTTACAGGTTTTGTGTATTTCCCTGTATCTTTTATTGAAAAAGCTGCCTCTGCGAAATCACTGATTATTTCCCCGGCGCCAAACCAGTTTAGCTCGCCGCCCCTGGAAGCTGACTCTTTATGATCAGAATGCAACCGGGCAAGCTCAGCGAAAGAATTTGTTTCGGCCAGTGTTTTATAAATTTCGTTTATCTCCGATTGAGCTTTCTTAACTTCATCTTCTCCCGCGTCAGGAGGAGCAGCCTTCATTATATGTGCCACCCTTACCTTGCCATTCGATTTGCGTATGTCGGTGACTTTTATAATGTGATAACCGTAAGGTGTTCTGACAGGACCTGACATCTCCCCCTTCTTCATGGAATAAGCGGCATCTTCAAAGGGCATAATCATCTGGAATGCTGTGAAATATCCCAGGTTACCGCCATTGAATTTTACTGACTGATCATCTGATGTGCTGCGTGCAACATCTTCAAAAGATTCCCCTGTAAGTATTCGTGTTCTGATATCGGCAGCTTTCTGCCATGCTGCCAGTGTATCTGACGCTGACGGATTCTGTGGCATGGCAACAAGTATATGCCATGCATTTATTTCGGTCAGCGATCTCTGATAACTTTTTTTAAGCAATTCCTCCTTAACCTTATTGTCGGTAAGATAGTTTTGTGCCAGTTGGTTTCTGTACCCGTTCAATTCATTTTTAAATGACATGGTTGTGTCATATCCCTCTTTTACTGCATCAGCAACCTTAAGTTTGAAGGTTATAAACTGTTGCAGGTATTCATTGATGTCAGGTATTTTCCCCGGTTCCTGACTTTTTTTATACATCCTCAGGAACTCTCCTGCAGTTATTTTGCTTCCTCCGACAGTTATTAGTACCTTATTATCCAGGTTCTGGGCATGAGATATTTCCGGCAAAAGAAATGCCAGAATAATAAAGGAATATAGACTGATTTTCATCAGGAAGTGTAGATATCTGTTATTCAAATGATTTTCTGCTGTAATTCGGAGCTTCCCTGGTTATTGACACATCATGAGGATGACTTTCTATAATACCTGAATTTGTAATTCTTACGAATTTTCCATCCCTTTTAAGAATGGTTATGTTTTTTGCACCCAGATATCCCATTCCGGCTCTAAGGCCCCCTGTCATCTGGTAAATTACTTCAGCAAGCTTTCCTTTATATGGTACCCTTGCTTCAATTCCCTCAGGAACAAGCTTCCGGATATCATCCTCAATATCCTGGAAATAACGATCCTTCGAACCCTGCTGCATGGCTTCAATGGAGCCCATACCACGGTATGCCTTGAATTTACGTCCGCTGTATATGATCGTATCACCGGGTGATTCCTCAACACCTGCAAAAAGCGAACCAGCCATTATCGAGTCAGCGCCTGCTGCTATTGCCTTGATTATATCGCCTGAATAGCGGATTCCTCCGTCAGCTATTACAGGTATTCCTGAACCCTCCAACGCTTTGGCCACGTTGTAAACGGCCGATAGCTGGGGTATTCCAACACCTGCAATAACCCTTGTGGTACAGATCGATCCCGGACCAATACCTACCTTAACCGCATCAGCACCTTCATCAGCAAGTCTTTTGGCTGCTTCAGCCGTACCGATATTTCCTGCAATTACATCAATGTTGGGATAATTTCTTTTTATTTCCTTTAATATATTGATAACATTTATGGAATGTGCGTGTGCTGTATCAATTGCTATTGCATCGACACTCGCGTTGATAAGAGCTTCGACCCTGGCGAGAGTATCAGATGCTATTCCGACGGCTCCTGCCACTCTCAGCCTTCCCTTGTCATCCTTGCATGAATTCGGACGGTCTTTTGTTTTTGTTATGTCTTTATAGGTGATCAGTCCTATAAGCTTTCCTGATTCATCAATCATCGGAAGCTTTTCAATCTTATGTTTCTGGAGGATTTTTGCTGCAGCCTGAAGGTTGGTCTGATGGTTTATTGTAATCAGACTTGTCGTCATTACTTCTGTGATCTTTCGCGACGGGTTGTTTTCAAACCTGAGATCCCTATTGGTAACAATGCCTTTCAATATTCCATTCTGATCGATAACCGGTATGCCCCCGATCTTGTACTCGCTCATCAGATTCATTGCTTCGGCAACCGTGGCATCGAGATTTATGGTTATCGGATCAAAGATCATTACATTCTCCGCCCTTTTAACCCTTTTTACCTGGGAAGCCTGCTTTTCAATGGTCATATTCTTATGAATGACGCCTATTCCGCCCTCCCTGGCAATTGCAATTGCCAGCTCATCTTCTGTAACAGTATCCATCGCCGCCGAAATAAACGGTGTGTTAATGCGTATGTTCCTGGTGAACATTGAACTGAGATCAACCTCCCTTGGAAGTACTTCTGAATATGAAGGAACCAAAAGAACATCGTCAAAGGTTAAACCTTCATATAGTATCTTTTCTGTTAAGAATGACATCAGATGAGATTTTATATTTTTTGCTGGCGCAAATTACGAAAAAAAACAGAACTGGTGAAACATCTGAGTGTTTTGATTTACCTGCCTTTAGACCGGATTTTGAAAATAATCGAATAACTGTTGTTACATTTGTCATAAGTGCGAAACCGGAATGAATATTGATGCTTACAGGCAGATTTTAACAAAGTACTGGGGATTCTCATCCTTCAAGCCTTTGCAGGAAGATATTATAAGTTCTGTTTCAGAAGGAAAAGATACTCTCGGACTCATGCCTACGGGCGGAGGTAAATCACTTACATTTCAGGTACCTGCTCTTGCAAGCGAAGGTATCTGCCTGGTCATAACTCCTCTTATTGCCCTTATGAAAGATCAGGTTTCCCGGCTTAATACCTTGGGGATAAGGGCATTGTCAATTCATTCGGGAATGTCGGGAGAGGAGATTGACAATGCCCTTGAAAACAGCATCTATGGTGATTATAAATTCCTTTATGTATCACCTGAAAGAATTTCAACCCGGATTTTTCAGGCAAAGGGGATAAGGATTAACATCTCAATTGTAGTTATTGATGAGGCGCATTGTATTTCGCAATGGGGATACGATTTCAGACCTTCGTACCTGAAAATTGCATCACTCAGGGATTATATTTCTCCAAAAGTTCCATTTCTGGCTCTCACTGCATCAGCTACACCGCAGGTGATCGAGGATATTATGAATAAGCTGGAATTCAGAGGTAAGAATGTCCTCCGGACCAGCTTTCACAGAAAGAATATAACATACCTGGTGCGGAAAGTGGAAGATAAGGGAACGTACCTTGTAAATACGCTGCAGAAAGCCCGGGGAAGCGGTATTGTATATGTACGGAGCCGTAAGAGGTGTAAGGAAGTTGCTGAGCTTCTGGTTGCCAATGGGGTCAGTGCTGATTTCTACCATGCCGGACTGACTGATGAGTTGCGCGACAAGAAGCAGAATAACTGGACCGTCGGAGAGACACGGGTGATTGTCTCTACCAATGCGTTTGGCATGGGAATAGATAAAGCTGCAGTACGGTTTGTTGTGCATTGGGATGTTCCTGATTCCATTGAAAATTATTTTCAGGAGAGCGGAAGGGCAGGGCGCGATGGTAAACCTGCATCTGCTGTTCTTTTATACACACCTGCTGATAAAAGCAGGCTTATTGATACGATCAGAAAGAAATTTCCTCCAATTGAAAAAATAAAAGACATCTATGAAGCGGTCTGCAATTTTCTTGAGGTTCCGATAGGTTCAGGGAAGGACAGCGTTTTTGATTTCAATATGTCTGCTTTTGTTTCAAAATACCGATTGCCGGTGATTGAAACATTTAACAGCCTGCAGTTCCTTCAGCGTGAGGGTTATCTTGAGTTTACAGAGGAGATCAATAATCCATCAAGAGTACATTTTATTGTAAGCCGCGATGATCTTTATAAATTTCAGGTCGCAAATGAATCATTCGATGGGTTCATAAAGCTTCTTCTCAGATCGTATACCGGAATGTTCACTGAATTTGTTCCGATAAATGAAGAGGCGCTTGCAGCTAAATCTGCTGCAACCCGGGATAGAATTTACCAGTATCTGGTAAAGCTTTCTTCATTTAACATCATCCGTTATATTCCCGGAAAAAAAACGGCTCTGGCAATTTTTACGGAAGAACGGTTAATGCGCAAGGCTCTTCTTATTTCACCTGAAAACTACCTTCACGTTAAGGAGAAATATGAAGCGAGGCTTAATAAAATGCTGGAATATGCCGATTCAGAAAACAGATGCAGGTCGGTGATGCTGCTTGATTATTTCGGAGAAGAATCAGACAGATGCGGTACATGTGATGTATGCAGGGAAAGAAATGAACTTGACCTCAGTAAATATGAATTTGATCTGATCCTTGAAGATATCAAAGCGGTGTTAGTGGAAAATAGTCCTGATGCACAGGAGCTTGTTAGTATGGTGAATCATCCTGAAGATAAGGTAATTAAAGTAATCAGATGGCTGCTCGATCATAATAAGATCAAACAGGATGGAGATCATAAGCTCACATGGGGATAGTTCATGCAACCGAAATGCAAGCTACCTTTTTCCCGGTACTCCTTTCTTCATCAGTTTTTTAAGATCTTCAAGGTGTATGTTATAAACATCCTTGGGTAATGCATTGTTTTTCTTGCATATAGAGGCTGCCATTCCCACAACTTCCCCCATCATTCCCGTTGTCCGCTGCACCCTCACCGTTCCCAGGGCAACATGAGTTACACTGATATCCCGGCCTGCCATAAACAGGTTGCCGATATTCCGGGAGTAGAGGCACCTGTAAGGAACAGCATAAGGATCAATTACCTTTGTTTCCGCTATTGACCGAAAGGGCTCTCCCCTGAATTCATCTGATTTTTTTGGATAATGCAGATCAATCCCCCATGTTGTTGTAAATGAGGCATCAGGATATTCTACCCTTTCAATGATGTCCTGTTCCTTAAGAACTATATCTCCCATAAGTCTTCTCGATTCACGTTTCCCGCCTATGTAAGCTACCCATGTCAGTTTTTCCCTGGCAAATTTTTCCTTATCAATGCTTTTATTCTTAAGAAAATACCAGTTTCCATATGTTACAAGCAGAGCATAATCCCGAATGAATTCCACTTCTTTGATCTGATCACGGTTGAGTCCTGTTTCCCAGTCCCAGTCACCACGTGTCACTTTATGGCAGGTTGTATCATTAAACTGTACAGCCCAGGGACATTCTGGGAATTCAGAAACTTCTTCTTTGGTTTCAGCATACCACTGGATTGATGTGCCCATTACAAGATTATCCCTTATTAGCGGAGCTGAAGGTTCTCCCGTTTCATCACGGCCTTCCCTGCCATCCCGGTAGTCTGCACCCGCGATGAAGCCCAGGGTTCCGTCTCCGGTACAGTCGGCAAATAATTTTCCCTTGAACCGGGTCTCTTTACCTGAAAGAATGTTTTTTCCAATTACAGACAGAACAAGGTTTCCTTCCATTTCGACTTTGTAAATATGGGTATTGAGAAATAAGGTGATGTTCGGTTCATTTTCTACTACCATAATTTTTTTATCATCCCCATAATTGCCTGGAGGACCTGCATTATGAATTTTTTTCTCCGGATTTTTAAATATTTCCTCCAGAATCTGTTTGCTTCTTTCTGAGGCAGGGTCCCGGTCTGCTTCCCATAATGTCCAATGTCCTGCAGACCCAATTTCATCCACCAGATCACCAAGACGGGGATATGGCTGCTGATGGATCAGTCCTGACAACCCGACACGTACCTCGGAGCTGTTATTTCCCCCAAGCACAGGACGGTCCTGGATAAGAGCCACTTTGCAACCAAGCCTTGCTGCACTTACTGCTGCACAGGTACCGGCCATACCGCCTCCGACAACTATGAGATCAAAATCACCGTCGTCTTCAGGTTCTGATTTAAGTCCCGGGCTTTTTCGCCTGAAATCATTTAAAGTACTGTCATCATGAGGCGGAAGAAATTCAGGATCTGTTGCAAGGATTACAGCATCACATCTTCCGTCAAAGCCGGTAAGATCGTGAAAGGCAAGCTTATTTGCACCACGTTTCAGGTGAACAATTCCGCCGTTCTGCCAATGCCATTCAGCCCCTTCTGTACCGAAGGTTGTAATCAGGGGAGTTCCCTGTATTAATAGTTCAAATTTTCCGGGAGAACCTTTGGAATTCCATGTGGCAGCCCAGTCGCGTGTCCTTACCCAGATATGATAATCAGCTTCTGACACAAGATCAATTATGGTTTCAGCATTTTTTACGGGTGTTCCCAGTCCGTGTGCCAGGATATAAGGAGATCCCATTATATCCATAGCCTGCTGGTCAATCACCCATCCACCGGGATCGGAGAAACTTTCGGCTTCGATGAAAATTACCTCATGGGGCTTATTACATGAGAAAAATGAAATAACAACTGAAATGAGGAGGATCTTATGGGCCAGGTTCATATTCATTGGTTTTATCATCGTTACTTATTTATCTGTTCATATAGTAGATATCAAGCAATTCCAGCGATTTATAGTGATGTTTAAGCTTGTTACTGAAATCATTCCAGTTTTTATTGTTTCCTTCGCTCCATCCGACCTCAGCCAACGCAAGTAGCCGTGGGAAAACCTGCCTGTCCATACCTGGTTCCAGAAATTAGCCTGTACACCTAAAATCTGTTCTGGTTTGATATTTTCCAGACTATCAGGCAATGGTTCATATTGCTGTGGTTCAGGAATAATCTTTATATCACTTTCGACTTTGATTTTTAAGGGTTCACTGAAGGAAACCAATAATAAAAGCAGGGAAAAAATCTGAAGTGTTCTTTTCATGAGATTCTTGTAATGTAATTTCAATGATACATTTTTGTGAATAAAACTACTTATTATTCCTTACTTCAATTTTCCCCATTGGATACCAGCCATCAGTGTTCACTCCTTCAATAGCCAGTTTTATTTTGGGTTCAAATGAAACAGGTGAAACTATGGCAACTTCCAGGTTATAGATTCCGGCAGGCATGTTATTCGGAATATAAAGTTTTTCATCATGAACGATATCTCCGGGCAGCCAGGTAAGAATATTTGCACTTGTACTCAGGATCTCGGTTCTTTCGGAATTGTTAAGTCTGACAGCAAATTTATATTCCCTATAGACCGGTGCCACCCCTTTGTTTTCCCACCAGGTTGTTACTGGCAACTGGCCTTCTGCCGTTACAACTGAGGGGTAGGTGAACCTGCGCAAAACAAACCGATACCCCATTTTATTTAACCATTTATCCACCAGAGGTTTCCACACTTCAGGTACAGGTGAACTTTTGGCATTAAAGGAGGAAATATGCCACTTGAGAGCTTGTTCGAAACTATATTCCACTGTTTCTCTTGTATATTTTTGTTTTTCAAGCCAACCCGAAAAAGTCCCGCATATTTCAAGTGTGACGGGGGCTTTTTTCCAGGCTTCGCTCATTCCGCTTCTGACAATATCCCTCGGATAATCATCAGTCATCGCGTTCCAATCGCCTGCCCTCATATCTCCCAGGCAATCGAGACGCCAACCCAGATTACGCATCAGGGAACCTGTACCATTATTACTCCCGTCAGGCCAGTAAGCGGTAATAGTTGTGCCTTTAACCAATCCTCCGGGGTCAGGGGCATCTCCATTAAGCGGCTGGAAAATCAGAATTGTCTTTTTAAAATTATCAAGATATGCATTTATCAGAGCCAGACGGGTTTTGTCAGTCAGCAAATAAGATCCATCGCCTTCGCCCCAGTATCCTACAATTGAGACATCCACAGATTCAATATCGGGATGTCCGTCATATCGTTGTCCCAAAGCCTCAATCATTCCGCCAAAATATTGAACATACCTTGGATCTTCGGGGTCAATTCTCCATTTTTTTATTTTCTGAGGTGTTTCTTTTCCGACCATTTCCCTGTACCAGGCCGGCACATCTTTTTCGGATCCTGCTTCATATGGTGAAATCCGGAGCATTAAAGTTTGTCCGCGACCGGCTGCAGTTTTTATGGCATTATCGATCATGCTCCAGTTATATTGCTGACATTCAGGCTCTAAGAATCGCCAGTTTACCCTGAAATAGGCAATAGTTGTCTGAGGATAGTTTTTATTTGTCAGATCACCGCCAAATTTCTGATAGATAATAGGCAGGCCTTCAGTCCAGCCTGTCCCTTCATTTAATTCATCTCCGTTAAACCGTTGAAAAGTTGTAAAACCGATACCCGGATTTGTCAGGACATCGTGAAGTTCTTTGGGTTTGACTTTTACGATTACTGACTCCTGAGCAATAATAAGATTCCGGGCCAGTAAGCACATAATCAGATATAAGTAAATAGTTTTCATAGTCTTAACTCTGTAATGTTATTTGTGGGAAGTTATTTCAAGGATGCACAAACCTCTTGGTTTCATGATGAAATCAACATTTATCTTACTATCAGAATAGGAGGAAAGATGTTTTCTTCCAGCTGCATCAATGATATAGATTTCACCTGCAGGAGGCAATTCATAATCTTTGGAATCGAAATTAAAGCTGGCCTTGTAAGGGACATCACTTATGCTGGCAAGGGCAATACCAATCTGTTTATTGTCTGATTGCCAGGTACCTGCATAAATCATAGGGTAAGTGCTACGGAACCTGGTTACGCTTTCTCCCATCTTTCCTGCATAAATAGACAATCTGGAAATATCAATTTCCTCCTCAGGAATATTCATATCAGGGTTTCTCAGGAATTTGCCATGAAGCAGATATTGCACGCCATTATTCCTTATCCGGGAAAGGTCAATGAGATAATTTACTTCTTCCTTTCTTTCTGATGCCAGAAAGCTCTGGTAATTGGATATTGTTGGCTGAAGGCCCCAGACAAAAGATCTTGCCTGTTCCATCAGGAACTGTTTTTTAAAATCATTTTCAAGCAGCTTTAATGGTTCTTCAGGGGCAAATTTTTTCGGCCACAATTCGTCATAAGGAGGTACGATCAATGAGGAATAATTTCCATATGTAATCCCGTACTGATGATATACTGCCTGAAAAAATGGAATTGTTTCCCAATCACCCGGTCCTGCATACCTCTCTTTACTTACAGCAAGAGTCAGAAAGAGATCAAGATGAGGGAGCCACACTTCACCGCATCCTTCCCCTGCCAGAACCAGCTGATCTTTTTGTGTGATTTTTGAGCGAATCTGAGCTGTCATTTTTCCGAAGTGTTCTATCCAGTAATTACCGCCACCGACCGGATGCCCATGGTTTCTGTCGAAGCACATTGAATTCAGGCAGGCCATATCCATGTAAACACCGTTTGCTTTGTACTTATTTACCGTGCTGTCGCATAACGACGAATATTTGTCTTTCCAGAACTGTGTTCCCATACACATATATGCAGTAGGTTTATTGGTGAATATGTTGAAGACATGGGATATGGTTTGTCCGTTCACATTCCTGGCAGAGTATTCCGAGGCATTTTCCTTTTTCCAGCTTTCTGTGGTTGTTCCCCAGAGAGCCTGGTTCATATATACAATTGCTCTTATTCCTTTATCCTGAGCAGCTGTCATTGCTGAAATGAAAGATTTTCCTCCTTCACGGGGGGGGATATATTCAGGAAAACCGTCATCATATGAACATCCGTGCCACCAATGCCAGAAAACACTTACGGGAAGTCCAAGCCTCTGACTCAGGTCTGCTGCAGGTGTAAGTACATTGCCGGATTTACCTCTGTTCCAAATCCATAATGCAGTTTTTTCAAGCCAATCAGGTGTAAGCCCGTTTGTAAATCTGCTCTCTTTGCACCATCTCTGCTTTGTTCCCCATTCCCTGTAGATCGCTGAAGCAGTGATCCAGTCGCCTTTAAATGATCCTACTATACCGGCATATTGTGGTGAATATGAGGTAAGTGTAGAATCAAGGGCGGGAAAATTATGCATCTGGTAAACCAGGTTATTCAGACTGTCAAGTGAAAAAGAAAAATTCTTCTTATATGCAAGTGAGTCGTTACAGGATGCATAGAATCCGTACTTTTCCTTATCATAGAGCGCAAGGCATTGCAATGAAAGCGGCCCGGGATAACCCCATTCATATTTTCTTATTTTACCCTGCATATTTGAGAGATGATCCCTGGGGTCTTTCAGTATCTGGCCCATCCATTCCGGAACCGCGAGATATTCTTCAGATGATTCTTTTATTCCGGCTATTCTTGGAAAAATTACCTGGCTTACCTGTCTGTCTTCTATACCTTCGACATTAATTTTCCAGTAGGAGAAAGGCTTGTTTGTATCCAGTGAAACTACAGCTGTTACTTCTGTCTTTTCATTTCCTGATCCTCTGAACTTCTCCCATTTGAATTCGATACTTAATGGATCAGTTTTAGAATAACTGAATTTGGAAGAACTGTAAATGTCCAGTATCTCAGTACCTGAAGATGTTAATATCTCAACCTGCCATGGTGAAGGCAGATGAACAACAGTGTCAAGTATATCATATGCTGTTACCAGATCGCTGAACTGAAGTAATGTACCGTTCTTACCAGAAAAG
Source organism: Bacteroidales bacterium (assembly GCA_038325595.1). Classification (GTDB taxonomy): domain Bacteria; phylum Bacteroidota; class Bacteroidia; order Bacteroidales; family VadinHA17; genus LD21. Next base: position 27,096 of record JBBQJD010000028.1, read on the forward strand.
CTGAAACTTATTAAATCATTATCAATTTGTATTATGTCATTCTTCTCAGCATTATTGCAGCCGGGCAGAATGCCAGCCAGCATACAGATAAGTAATAAAACTATCAGGTTTTTAACCTTTTCTCCAATCATAGTGTTGTTATTTAATTAACAGTATATCAGGAAATTAGCCCCGGTAACTGATTATTTTTTCATATTTTTTTATATGCCCCGTCACCTGATGAGAAACATGCTGGCGCTGGTATGATTTTTTATTTATTTGTATATCAAATAGTTGTATGCTATATTGATATGGCATTTTTCTTTATGTATTCATCAAGGGGAGAAGGAGCAGGGCCGATATAATGGTAAGCTTCCGCCCATTCAAGCCCGTATTTTTGTCCGGTTTTTTTATCCAGATCCAATACAAACTCCTTTATATAATTATAGTTGGCAGTATGGTCATCATTACCCAGTATCGGTAATTTTTTTCCCTGATCAGCCAGAGTATTTCTGAGACGGGCTCCGGTATCTCCTCCGGGACCCTGTGTCTTGCAAACAATATTGCTTTCTATCTTTTTATCGATGAATTTGCTGGTATCGACCACTCTGTTTACTATCTGCGGTCCGCGGGCAAAATAATACATCTCTTTAACTGAATGCGGCTTAACAACTTCCAGATGTTCCGGGTAATCAGTAGGCATACCTGCCATCCAGCGTGCCGCTTCAACTGCCCTTGCAGTTACATAATGATCGGGATTTTCTTCATAAGTACCCCACGGATCATAGCAGATCAGAGTATCAATTTTAAGTAACCTGAACAGGAAAATAAGGCGGCCTTTTATTTCCTGGATATTATATTCATCCATCCTGTGATTACTGTAATTCAGGTCATATGTCTTTTTAAGTCCCAGCACTTTTGCCACCTCTTCATTATCTTTTTCATTATTCAGAACTCTTTCTCCCATAGTTGCTCCCGATCCGGCAGCTTCATCGTTTGATGTCCGGATAAGATAACCTGTGTATCCTTCATAAATAAGCTTGGCCACTGTTCCCGCTGCATAAATCGGAATGTCATCGCAATGCGGCTGTATCACTGCAAGTACTTTTCCCTTGTGGGGCCGGCCTTCTGTTACTCTTTCAATTACCACGTCATCTTCTTTCTGTGGCAAACCGGCGGAGACAGTTTTAGAATCTGAAAAGCCCATTGAAGCATAAGCAGAGGGGATAAGAGCTCCCATTGCCATATTCTTTGTAAAATTCCGTCTTTCCATTTTAAAGGTATTTAAGGTTATAGTTTTATACTTACGGTATTTTCCGCTCATTAACGAACTTATTCCAAATATACAGAAATATGTTCTCCGCCTTACCTTTGTTAATATCTTACCAAGCAGGTTAGTTGTTAGCAATCTAATTTTCTCTAATATTGTATGTATTGAATAGTAGTTAATTTTTTAACAACAAGCACCCGGCACCCGGCACCAATTAATAAATCATGACAAACCGACGGACATTCATCAAACAAGTCGCTGCAGCCGGAATAGCGGGCAGCATGCCTTCAATACTATTTTCACAACAGAAACAAGCTCAAAAAATGATATGGGCGAACCTTATTCACCTGAGCTACAATATGTGGGAGGATAATGTGCCTCAAAAATACAGAGACCCTGATTATAATTGTACAACCTGCCAGGAAGCAAGGGAATGGGCACATGGTTACAGACCCGATCTGACATTTGATCAGCCGGTATGGGACACCCTGCTTAAAGAAATGGCAGCTGCCGGAATGAATATGGTGGTCATTGATCTTGGTGATGCCATCAAATATGAAAGTCATCCCGAAATTGCAGTGCAGAATGCATGGACTTCTGAAAAATTAAAGGAAGAACTGGCTAAAATGCGTAAGATGGGTCTGGAGCCGATCCCGAAGCTCAATTTTGCCACTACACATGACAGTTGGCTGAAGGAATATTCAAAAATGGTTTCCTCAGATATATATTATGGTGTATGCAAGGATCTGATAGAAGAAGTATCGGTCCTCTTTGACAGGCCTCGGTTCTTCCATCTCGGAATGGATGAAGAGACCGGCCCGCACCAGGTGCGCCATGATTATGCAGTTATCAGGCAGAATGATTTGTGGTGGGGTGATTTTTATTTTTTTTTAGGTGAAGTTGAAAAGAATGGCATCAGGCCATGGGTATGGTCTGATTATGCCTGGCACAATCATGATTTATTTTTCAGGAAGATGCCAAAGTCAGTGCTTCAGAGCAATTGGTATTATGGATCAGAATTTGATCTGAAGTCACTAAAAGATCCTAATAAATCATACGTTGAGTTGTATAATGATCTGGAGAAATATGGTTATGATCAGGTACCAACCGGCAGTAACCATTCGGTTGCTGAAAATTTCGAGAGGACGGTCGATTATTGCAAAAAGGTAGTAGATCCCTCAAGGCTGAGTGGTTTTATGACAGCACCCTGGAGACCAACGCTGGCTCCCTGTCTCGACAGGCATAAAGAAGCAATAACACAGGTTGCAAGAGCTATAAAGAAATACAATAACTGAACCTGGTTTTAGATTTTTTCTGATTCTTCCCTGATCTTTACTCTTTTCAGATCAGATATAGCCGGACCGTTTATTACGTATCCTTCAGCTGTGAACCGGGAACCGTGAACAGGACAGTCAAAAGATTTTTCCTCATTGTTCCATTGCAGTATACCACCAAGGTGAGGGCAAACTGCAGAACGTGTAAAAAGGTTTCCCTGCTCATCACGATAAGCGGCTATCTTTTTTAAACCTGATGAAATAATACCCCCTTGTCCGGGTAAAAGATCCTCTGCATCTTTTACATCTTCTTTAGTTATCCAGTCAATATATTGCGCAGACATGTTGCCGGCTTCGTGTAAAAAATCACCGGTTTTTTTGAATGGTTTCCGTGAGGGGTTGTACAGATCTTCCCATGGATTCTCTTTACCTGCAATAAGGTCTCTGATCAGAATCCCTCCGATTGTACCATGTGTCATTCCATTTCCGGAATCGCCTGTGATGATATAAATATTGTCATCACCCGGATTTCTGCCTATAAAAGCCAATGAATCAATCGGTTCCATTATCTGTCCTGACCATTGGTACTCAATATTTCCCATTTCAGGAAATCTTTTTTTTGTCCAGTCAATAAGTTTAAAATACCTGTTTTGTTCAGGAATATCCTCATCATCAGCCTGTCCCACTTTATGATCTTCACCACCGGAAATCAGGAGATCGAATTTGTTATCGAATTCTTCCAGTCTCACATAGTGATATGGTTTGCTTAACCACATGGAATTCTGGTCGCCTGTATCCCACCAGAGTGAGAACGGAATTGAACCTTTGGGAACTTTTGCTGCAATAACATAAGTACGGTACGGCCACTGTTTTGTATGCATTGTTACCAGATCATTTACAGGGGTATTTGTAGCGACCACTATATGTCTGGCTTTGATTTCATATCCGTTTGCTTTTGCACCTTCTTCAGTGATATCCTCTGCCTTTGTTTCAGTATAAATTCTTCCTCCCTTTTCAACTATAGCTTTTGCCAGTCCGCTTAAATACATCATAATATGAAACTGGGCCTGATCGGGAAATTTTATGCACCAGTTATTTTTTTCATATTCTATTCCCGGGACAGATTCGAGCATTTCAGTAAGGAGTCCGACTCTCTTTGTTGCCGCAAACTCCTTCATGAGCGTGTCCTTATTATCACTCTCACTTACAAATAAATATCCCGGAATCCTTTTAAAATGACAGTTAATTTTTTCACGTTTAACTGTTTCGTCAATCCATTGAACGGCTGCCATATGACTGCTGGCTGTGAGCATGGCTTTCTGCTCTCCGAAAATATTTTCAAGTTCATAATAATGATCATCGAGGGCAAATGAAAGGTGTGCAGTTGTCCTCCCTGTTTCTCCACTTCCCAAATAACCATCTTCTACAACTACCACTTTGTGTCCCTCCTCCAACAGGCTATATGCTGTAGTTAATCCGGATATGCCTCCTCCAACAATTAAAACTTCCGTTTCAATATTCTGTTTAAGTTTTTGATATATAAGGGGATGAGATGTAGCGATCCAGAAAGATTTATTTTCTCCTGAGGTCACTTTGCTATCAATTGTATCTCCAGGTGTTTTCATTACATACGTGATTTAGTAAAGGCACTAAATTAAGTACCATTGGATTAACCGGAGATATATAATAACGTGAAAAGGTTATATGATTGAGTCACTTTTTGGCCGAATTTAATCGAAATAAGCGTAGTTTGATGGAGAACAGATTGCTATAACCCGGACTCGCTCACCTGATCCACCAGGTAAACAATCGATTTATGGGATATTCCTGTATGATAACTCAATCCTATTTCGCATGTTCTGCTTGTTGAAAAACCATGTGTTACAGATTCTGGTAATTGATCTTTCATATTTCTCAATCCATGGCTGTTCAGCTCGGGATATGTAAATCCCCTGTCGCCTGCAAAACCGCAGCAATTTGTTTCTGCAACAATAACCTTTTTCGCGCAAAGCTTTGCAAGCTCAATTAACCGGCCGTCCAGACCCATCTTTTTCATGCTGCAAACCGGGAATATTGTGATGGTCTCATCCAGTGGTGTTATTTTTAAATGTGGAAGCAGGTATTGGAGAATAAACGCCGCAGGTTCGTAAAGCTTCAATTCCGGGGTCATGTTTTCCTTCATAGTATAGAGGCAGGGACTCATATCGCAAAGAACCGGATACTCTCCGTGATTTGAAGCTTTTAAGAGCGCGGCTTCCAGCTCAGTGGATTTCTTTTCGCCGGCTCCCGTATATCCTTTACTTGAAAATGCCATGCCGCAACAAAGTTCATTCATATTTTCAGGGAAGATCACATCAAACCCGCCTTTTTTCAGGAGTTGAACCATTTTTTCAGTGAGCTGTTTTTCTTCATTGTAATCCCTTGAAACTCCCATCGAACGGTTAATGCATGAAGGAAAATAGACTACTTTTAGGGGATTACCGGATTGTTGTTGATCAGTATGGATTTTTTTAGCTCCTGTTGGCATGTACTGATTCCAGAAGGGGATCGTATTTCCTGATAATTTTCTGATTCCTCTTGAAATATTTTTCATGAGACGGGTGCCAAGAACAACATGAAAAAAATTGACCATCGTAAGAGCCTTTCTTGCTCCGGATGTTACAAAGCCCATTCTGCCGGCTATCCACATAGCTCTGTTCTGGTACGATCCTATCTGCTCTGATCTTAAATTCTTGATCAGCTTGCCTGTGTCGATTTTAACCGGACAACTTATTGCACATAAACCGTCGGTGGCACATGTTGCATTGCCTGCATAATTGTATGACTTTGATATAGAGGCTAATATATGTGGTTCATGTCCTGATATTGATAAGGCGGTCATCTCCCTGTACACGGCAATCCTCTGGCGGGGAGTGAGAGTCATATCGGCTGAAACGCAAGATGGTTCACAAAATCCGCATTCAGTGCACTTATCTATAATGTCGTTTGCGGCGGGTAATGGCTTAAGATCCTTAAGGTGCACCTGGTCGTCTGTATTCAGTATTACGCCTGGATTCAGAATGTTAAGGGGATCGAAGATACTCTTTATCTCCTTCATAAGCAGATAGGCGTCTTTACCCCATTCCATCTCTACAAACGGAGCCATGTTTCTGCCTGTACCATGCTCTGCCTTAAGTGAACCATCATATTTAAGTACTACAAGATCAGAAACATCGGAAATTAATTTCCGATAGCGTTCAACCTCTTTCTGAGTACTGAAATCCTGGGTAAAAACAAAATGCAGATTTCCTTCCAGGGCATGACCGAATATCACAGCTTCATAATATCCATATTTCTGCAATAGTACCTGCAAATCGAGTGTAGCTTCTGCCAGCGATTCAATAGGAAAAGCAACATCTTCAATTATTACAGTCGTTCCTGTATTACGCATTGCACCGACTGATGGGAAAAGGCCTTTGCGGATCTTCCACAACTGCTCATATTCAGAGCGGACAGCTGTAAAATCAACAGCCGTTGCTGTCGGTATTTGCCTGATGGATTCTTTTATCAGCTCAATATTATTATTCAGTTCATCATTTCCCGGAGCAACAGTCTCAACAAGCAATGCACAAACATTTATATTCAGAAGCTTAAGGAATTCCGGCATTCCCGGTTCATTCTCAACCGACCGTAATCCTGCCCTGTCAATAAGTTCCACGGCAGAAACAGGTGTCTTTTTGAGAAGCGGTACCGCCATACAGGCATTCTTAATGTCCGGAAAGATCATAAGTGAGCTTGCCTTGAATGGATGCTCTATAACAGTTTTGTAAGTTATTTCTGAAATAAAGCCAAGTGTTCCTTCAGAACCTATCATCAGATGTTCAATAATATCAAAAGGATCAGAGAAATCGATCAGGGCATTAAGACTGTATCCTGTCGTGTTCTTCATCTTATATTTCTTTCTGATCCTTTCTGCCAGCAGTATATTATTTTTTGCAGAGGTGACAAGAGCTTCTAGGTCTGTAATAAGTTGATTATGTGTTTTCCTGAAAGCATCTTTGCCGGCCTGATCCCGTGTATCCAGTAGGGCCCCGTCAGCAAAAACTATCCTCATCCCTGATACTGTTTTATAGGAATTTTCTGCAGTTCCGCAGCACATTCCGCTTGCATTGTTGGCTGCAATACCTCCGATCATTGCTGAGTGTATGGATGCCGGATCAGGACCAATTTTTCTTCCGAATCCTGCCAGTAAACCATTAACATAACCGCCGGTTAGTCCGGGTTGCAGACTGATTTCGGAACCATCTTCATTTATACTGAATTTCTTCCAGTTGTTCCCTGCAATAACCAGAACTGAATCTGTAACTGCCTGTCCTGAAAGGCTTGTCCCCGCAGCCCGGAAAGTCATCGGCAGTCCAAGACCTGAACATTCTTTAATGATAAAAATAATCTCATTTTCATTCAATACCCTGACAGCAATCTTTGGGATAAGCCTGTAGAAACTGGCATCGGTGCCCAGGGCCAAAGTATAAAGAGGATCGTGAAAAATCCTTTTTTGATCTATAGTGCTGATCAGCCGATCGTACAGATTCTTATATTTTCCGGTAAGCATGTTACAAATTTGACAATAAAAAAAATATAAACATCTCTTTTTAGCGAAAAGCTGGAAAGTAATTATCCGCAGAGCAAATGTTATAGAAACTTCTTCAAATAAGCTGGAAGTTAATCAAAAACGCATATATAAATGAATAATAGGTAAGCTTGCACCATACAAAAAATCAAGCTTGATAAGTAATCCTAATTCTAAATGTCTAATTTTGTAGCCACAATCAGAAAAAGAATATGGATGTTAAAAAAGATCCGGTTTATTCAAGGAATGTAATTGAGTTTGTGGCTGTTGCAAATGAGTTCTGTAAATATGCCGAACGTGCTTCAGAACTGAAAGGTGATGAGTTGCTGAAAATTCTTCAAAGGATTTTGCCTTTAATGTATCTTAAAGCATCTCTTTTGCCCCAGATGACTCCCTTTTTTGATGACAGCAATGAAAAATTCGTCAAGGAAGCAGATTGGGTTGCTGTACATGAAGTCCTGAGAGAAAAATTTGGCACGGCAGACGATTATCTTGAAGTATTTGATGAGAAAATTAAGGAATCAGAAGGTCCTGTTCCTTCAAGCATTTCAGAGAATATCTCCGATATTTATCAGGATGTAAAAGACTTTCTGCTTTTATATCAGACAGGAACAACTGAAGTAATGAATGATGCTATATGGGAATGCAGGAATACTTTTGAAAGCTTCTGGGGTCAGAAACTGGTAAATTCAATGCGGGCCATACATAAATTCATATATTCCGGAGAAGAAATTGGAAAAATTGAAAATGATGTCGGGGAAAATGATGAAAAAAGAAATACTTCAGACTGGTTTATTACCAGAAGACAAAAAGATATCAGAGGCGAAGATGAATAATATTTATCAGGAGAATATTACAGCTGAAGACCTTTTAGCATGTGAGCTTTCCTGGTTCAAAGGGGAAATCATACTTGTTGATAATCTCAAAAAATTTTATGAAGTTATTCCCCGGCTGGCAGGATCAGGTTTACTGGGTTTCGATACAGAGACAAAGCCAAACTTTACAAAGGGGAAAAAAAATTCTGTATCTCTTATCCAGCTGTCTACAGGCAATCTTGCATGCCTTTTCAGAATCAATAAGATTGGTTTTCCTGATGAACTTATGAAGCTACTTTCTGATCCATTGATCACTAAAGCAGGAGTTGCGGTTCATGATGACATTAAATTTCTCAGAAGTGTCAGAAAGTTTTCTCCTGGTGGATTCCTCGATCTGCAGGGTTTTGTAAAGAGTTATGGGATTGTGAGCTCGGGATTAAAAAAGCTTGCAGCAATAGTGCTTGGAATAAGGATCTCAAAACGGCAGCAGGTCACCGACTGGGAAGCCGATCAACTTACAGAAGCTCAGATGATTTATGCAGCTACCGATGCCTGGGTCTGCCATGAGATTTACAAGAGACTTACAAATGGACATGATGCATAATAGTTTCCACTCGGTGCTACGAACATTTTCCGAAATATGATTACATGCGCTCCTTCCCACTTTAGAGGACGCTCGCCGTTAATGGATTTTATCAGTTAATAATATAAATGTGGAAAGAATAAAAATAGTCCTGAAATCAGGAAAAGAACAATCAGTAAAAAGATT